>DASSZN010000172.1:0-27135 GCA_035702805.1 Thermomicrobiaceae bacterium
TGTCCGAAGAGACGGAAGACGAAGCGGGTGGCGCGCGACGCGCCACCCGCTCGGTCGTCTGAACGACGTGTGCTACTGCGGGATGCGGTCCGCAGCGCTCGACGAGCCGGCCGCGGCCACCTCGCGGAGGTCGCGGTCCCGCCCGGCATGCGGGCGATGCCCCCGCGCGCGGGCCGCGAACTCGTCCGGCATCGCCACGCGCAGCGCGTCGTCGATGGTCTCCGCCAGGACGAAGCGTACCGTCTCGCGCAGCGACGGCGGCAGGTCGTCCAGATCAGCCTCGTTCCGCTTCGGCAAGATGAACGTCTTGATGCCGGCCCGGCCTGCTGCCAGCGCCTTCTCCTTGATGCCGCCCACAGGCAGGACCTGGCCGCGCAGCGTGATCTCGCCGGTCATCGCCACCTCGTCGCGCACCGGCAGCCCGGTGAGCAGCGACACCAGCGCTGTCGTCATCGCGACCCCGGCCGAGGGCCCGTCCTTCGGGATCGCACCGGCCGGCACGTGGATGTGCAGATCGGTGTCCTTGAAGAACTGCGGGTCGATCCCCAGCTCCTCCGCCCGCGCCCGCACCAGGCTCAGCGCCGCCTGCGCCGACTCGCGCATGACGTCGCCCAGCTGGCCGGTGACCGTCACGTTCCCGCGACCCGGCATTCGCGAGGCCTCGATGAACATGATGTCGCCGCCGACCGGCGTCACGCCGACCCCGATCGCCACGCCCGGCTCGGACGTGCGCTCCGACAGCTCCTCGTAGAAGAACCGCCGCTTGCCGAGGTACTCCCGCACCTGTTCCGCACTGATGGTCGACGGCACGTCGAGCCCCTCGGCCACCCGCGTCGCGATCTTGCGCGCCACGCTGGCGATCTCGCGCTCGAGGTTGCGCACGCCCGCCTCACGTGTGTAGTGCTGGATGATCTCCAGCAGCGCGCTATCGTCGAAGCTGTAGCGGTCCGGACTGAGCGCGTGCCGTTTCAGCTGCTTGGGCACCAGGTAGCGGCGCGCGATGTTCAGCTTCTCCTCGTCGGTGTAGCCCGACAACTGGAGGATCTCCATTCGGTCGAGCAGCGGTGCCGGGATCGTGTCCAGCACGTTGGCCGTGGCGATGAACATCACCTTCGACAGGTCGAACGGCACGTCCAGGTAGTGGTCCCGGAACGTGTTGTTCTGCTCCGGGTCCAGCACCTCGAGCAGCGCCGACGACGGGTCGCCGCGCCAGTCCGCGCCGAGCTTGTCGATCTCGTCGAGCACGAAGACTGGATCGTTCGATCCGGCGCGGCGGATCGCCTGGATGATGCGGCCCGGCATGGCGCCGATGTAGGTGCGCCGGTGGCCCCGGATCTCGGCCTCGTCCCGCACGCCGCCGAGCGACATGCGCGTGAACTCGCGCCCCAGCGCCCGCGCGATCGACTGCGCCAGGCTCGTCTTTCCGACGCCCGGAGGCCCGACGAAGCACAGGATCGGCTCGCGACCGACATCCTCACCGCCCTCGTCCACCAGGTCCTTGCGGAGCCGCCGCACGGCGAGGTATTCGAGGATGCGCTCCTTGATGCGCTCCAGGTCGTAGTGATCCTCGTCGAGGGTGCGCCGCGCCTTGGAGACATCGATCTCGCCCTCAGTGCTCTTGTTCCACGGTAGCGCGACCAGCCAGTCGAGGTAGGTGCGGATCATGCCGTACTCGGCCGCCGCCGGCGGCAGCTTGGACAGCCGGTCGAGCTCGCGGCGCGCCTCCCGGTCCGCCTCCTCCGGCATGCCGGCCTCGTCGATCTTGGTCCGCAGCTCGTTGACCTCTGCCTCCTGCTCGTTGGTCTCGCCCAGCTCGCGCTGGATGGCCTTGAGCTGCTCGCGGAGGTAGTACTCGCGCTGGGACTTGCCGACCTCCTCCTGGACCTCGCTCTGGATCTTCTTGCCCAGCTCCAGCAGGTCCAGCTCCTTGCTCATGAAGCTGTTCAGACGCTGGAGCTTGGCTCGCACGCTGTCGAGCTCGAGCAGCGCCTGGCGCTCCTCCGGCTCCATGCGCAGATTGCTGGCAATGACGTAGACCAGGTGCAGCGGGTCCTCGATGTTGAGGGCCGCCGTGACGAGCTCCTCGGGCAGGTTCGACACCAGCGACACCAAGCGCTGGAACAGCTCCTGGGCATTGCGAACCAGCGCCTTGACCTCGACCGAGTCCTCGACCTCTTCCGGGATCTCCTCGACCCTGGCCGTCAGGTACGGCTCCTCACCGACCCACTCCAGAATCCGCATCCGCTTCAGGCCCTGGACGGCCAGACGCACGGTGCCGTCCGGCACGCGCATCATCTGGTGGATGCTCGCCGTCGTGCCAACGCCGAACGTCTCACCCGGGCCGGCCGCCTCCTGCGTTGCATCCCGTTGAAGGACCATACCGACCATCCGGTTCCCGGACACCACCTCGTCGATCAGGCGCAGCGAGCGCGGCTGACCGGCAGCCAGCGGGACCAGGGTCATCGGGAAGACGACGGTGCCGCGCAGCGGCAGGATCGGCAGGACCTGCGTGCCGGGCTCGGTCGTCGGCGTCGCCTCCGCGGGCTGCTCGGCCGAATCTTCCGGCTCGGCGCTCGGCGGCTGCGAATCGTCGCGATACTTCTCAACCATTCAGCTGTACCTCTTTCAGTCCTGCACCGGCGCGTCGTCGCCCGCACGCGGGACGATCCGGGTCGCCTGTGCGCGAGGCAGCGTGACCCGCAGGAACCCACCCTCGTACACTGCCGTGACCTCGTCGAGGCGCACCGCGAAGGGCAGGAACACCTCTGCCTCGAATGGCCCGTAGGCAATGCCCATCTCGTGGTAGATCCGCTTCTGCTGGGACGCCGGATTCTGACGCAGGCCCGAGACGTGCAGCAGGGAGTCGTCCACGACTACCCGCACATCTTCCTCACGCACCCCGGCCAGCTCGAACGTCACCACCAGCGCCGGCTCGCTCTCGTAGACCTCCACCGGCGGGCGCCAGACGCCAACTCGGTAGCGTGACAGGGGGCGCCCGCCGATGACGAGCGAGCGGAAGACGTCCTCCATCTCTTGCTGGATGCGCCCGGCCTCCCGTCCCCCTTGCCTTCGCACGATCAACATCGATTTCTATCCTCCATGACAGCCCGCGATCAGCGATGGCATCGCAAACGCGGGTCCAGTCATCCCCCGCCCCGGTGTCCCGCCTCGCTTCATATGGAGCAGCGTGCATGCGAAGCACGGACAGGACCGCGCAGGCGTCTCGAGTGAGTATAGCACTCGCGAAGGAGTCCTGCAATAGAAAGCTAAAGGGATCTTGATGCGGACCGTATCAATGCCAGGGGAAGTAGAGGATCGCCGCCGCGACCGCGCCCCAGAGCATGAGGCTCCCAAGCAGGGGCAGATCGTCGAGGAGCACCTGCTCCGGCGCGCCGCCGCCGTTCTTACGGTGGACCAGGAACAGATACCGGAAGATCCCGTAGACCACGAAGGGAATCGTCAGCATCATGGCGTGATTGGGCGGCAGGTTCGGTGCCGAGAAGGTGTACAGGGAGTAGGCCATGATTGTGGCCGCCGAAACCACGGCAATCAGCTCGTCGAGCAGGGCCGGCGAGTAGTCGTCCAGAATCTTGCGGTGGGCGGACGCGTTGTCGTCGAGCAGCACCAGCTCGTGCCGGCGCTTGGAGAGGCCGATGAAGAGCGACAGCAAGACCGTGCAGACGTAGAGCCACGGCGAGATTGGCACGCCGATCACCACCGCGCCGGCCATGGCACGCAGGACGAACCCAGCCGCGATGACGAAAACATCGACGATCACCATGTGCTTGAGCCGGAAGGTGTAGGCAAGCATCAGCGCCACGTAGGCCACGAGGACCGCCGCGTAGATCGGGTTGATCAGGGCGGCCGCCGGGAAGACGGTGAGGACGAGCGCCGCAATGGCCAGCTTCGCCATCGCCGGACTCAGGCGACCCGATGCGATGGGACGCTTGCTCTTGAGCGGGTGGTGGCGGTCGGCATCCGCGTCGAGCAGGTCGTTGAAGAGGTAGACGGTGCTGCTCGTCAGACAGAAGAGACCGGTTGCGGCCGCCACGATCAGCAGGTTGCGGACGTCGAACAGCTTGCCACCGAAGACGAAGGCGGCGAAGACCACCGCGTTCTTCGTCCACTGCTTCGGCCGCATCGCCTCGACGAGCGCTGCCAGCGATCCGACTGCGCCGATGCTCGCGCTCGTGCCCGTGCCCGCGTCCACCGAAGACGGTCCACTCTGGGACACTCGGCTCTCCCTCGCAATCACGCCGCGCCCAGGCACTGCCGACGTCCTTAGCCGGGCTTAAGCGCGCCACTATGATAGTCGCTGGTGGGGTTCCAAAGCATCCATCCATTGGCCCCAGAATCGCCCGACGCCTGGATCTCTCGCGTCACCTGCGCATCGCCGTAGCTAATTCCGGGTCCTCGGGAAAAGTCCTGCAGCCAGGGGCGCAGCTCCCTCGCCCCATCCGCTACGCGCACACCACCGGCCTGTAGGCTCCAGAGAACGACCTCGAACGGGTGATCGTTGGGCAGGGAATACCCCAGGTCGCCGGACGGGAAGCTCGACGGATAGACCGTCGGGCAGACGTAGTCGACGGCCGTCGCGACGTCGCTCAGCCGCACCCCGGTCCCTCCGCCGTCCAGTTGCCAGAGCGCGGACCCGGGGACCTCCACGCTCAGCATCGTTGGCGTATCCGCCAGGGCGGCGTGGACCTGTGCCAGAAAGTCGTGGATCGTCGCGTCGCGGCTGGCGGCCGTGTCCGGTACGCCGTAGTCGATCTGCGAAAGCGGGCCGTCGACCGGGAACTGGACGCCATTGAGCAGAACCTCGTTGAATCCCAGCCTGGCCGCCTCGACGGCGAGTGCGGTGTTGTAATCCCACGCCTGATGTTGATACGGATTGACCCAGGCTCGTCCATCCCAGGCATGCCAGATCGCCCCCGAGGAGGTGTGGATCGCGAGGTCTGGCCGCTGCGCCGACAGTGTCGGGTCATCGAAGACGTCGATCCGGGCGATCGCGTAGATGCCATGCTGGTGGAGCAGGCTCAGAAGCTGGCCGGGATCGAACCCCTGCTGCACGGCACCGATCTGGTGTGCCAGCGCAACGCCGGTGTCGTAGTAAATCCTGCCGTTGTCATCCTTGATGTCGACCACGACCGCGTTCAGCTCCGTCTTCGAGATCATCCCGATCATTCCGGTGAGCGACGCCGACGTCGCGACCGTCGCCGGGTCGGCGTAGACCGCGCGCACGCTCTGGCTACGCAAGCTCGCGTCCACGTGAAGCGACGGGTCAAGCGGGACCGCCTGTGCCTCGAACCCGGCCGCCTTGACCATGACCTGACCGGTCGCAGGCACGCCGTCGAGCCGGTAGCTCCCGTCGTTGCCGGTGGTCGTCACGAGAGTCCCGACGGCAACCTGCGCTCCGGCGACCGGCTTCCCTGCCGCGTCGCGCACCATGCCCGCGAGCCGGTCGGGACGCAGTGCCACGTCGAGTCGCTCGCGATGGCCCGGGGCGATCGTCACCGCCGCGTAACCGGGAGCCGAGATGAGCAGCGAGGCTCCGGGCGGCACCGGGCGCAGGGTGAACTGCCCGCGCGCGTCGGTGTGCGTCGTCGTGGTCGTTCCCCCGGCAATCGCGACGGTTGCGCCGGCAATGGGATGTCCGGTCACGCGGTTCAGCACCGCGCCGCCGACCGTGTTGGGACGCAGTCGCACCACGATCGTTCCGGACCCGGCGGGAACGTTGACGGTCGTCGAGTCGTACCCCGTGGCGGCGACCTGAACCGTGGAGATCCCGCGATGGACCTGGAACTGGCCGCCGTCGTTCGTGGCGGCACGGATGGAGCCGGCGATGACGGTCGCCCCCGGGATCGGTCGACCGGTGTAGTCGTCGAGGATCGTACCGGTCAACCTGCGGGACGCCACCACCTGCTGGTAGGCAAGGGTACCGGCAAGGGCGAGGAGAGCGACAACCAATACCAGGCTGAAGCGCCAGCCGATGCCGCCCCAGCGCCTGCGCGGAGCGCCGGACTCATGGACGTTGTCCGACAACCACCCCTCCAGCCCGACGCAGGTCTGCGATCCGTGGTCGCAGGGCGGCTCCCCTGCCGCTCCCACGAGGTGGGCTGTCATGGTGCTCGTGGCGGGCGTGGCCGGGGGTGACCGCGCCGAGTATGCCACAGGTCCGGGTGGCACCTCGCGGCGCACCCCTTGCGATCGGACGCTCCGGCGAAATTCACGACGACGGCGCGGCGCTCGACCCACCCGTGGAGCGCCGCTCGATTGACCGCTTGCGCAGACGCTTCGTATAATCCGCCGGTGGCTGCAGGAGTCGAGCCGACCGAGGGTTCGGTGCGCGACCGGCGTCAGTGATGGGTGGAAGCTTGGACCTGGCCGATGTCCTGTCGGCGATGAGCGCTGACCTGAACATCGTCGAGGAACGGCTCCGCGAGGAAGCTAACGTCGACTACCCGTTCATCGGCGAGGTCCTGCGGAGCATCATCGGCGGCGGCGGCAAGCGTCTTCGCCCGCTCATCCTGCTTCTGGCAGCCAGGCCGTTCACCTATGCGCTTGATCGGCTGGTCCCGGCGGCCGTTGGCGTTGAACTGCTGCACACCGCGTCCCTCATCCACGACGACTCGGTCGACCACGCGCTCCTGCGTCGGGGCCGGCCAACTTTGAACTCCCTCTTCAGCAACGAGACGGTCATCCTGATCGGCGACTACATCTTTGCCCGCTCGGCGATGATGGCCGCCGCCACCATGAACCCCCGAGTCGTCAAGGTCTTCGCCAGCAGCCTGGCGGACATCTGCGATGGGCAATTGCGCGAGATTTTTACCGCCCATCAGCTGACGCAGTCCATCGAGGACTACCGCCAGCGCATCTTTGGCAAGACGGCGGCGCTGTTCGCCGGCTCGGCCGAGATGGGAGCCATCCTCGGTGGGGCCGACGATGCGCAGATCCAGGCGCTCAACGCCTACGGCGGACACGTCGGTATGGCATTTCAGATCGTCGACGACGTACTGGACCTGCGGCAGTCGACCGACGAGCTCGGCAAGCCGGCCGGGTTGGATCTCCGTCAGGGCACGGTGACCCTTCCCACCATGCTTTTCTTCCAGGACCACGCCGACAACGGCCACTCCGACCTGCTGCGGCGGGTCATCGGCGGCGACGGTGCAACCGACGCCGACTACGCGGCCGCGACGGTCGCCATCCGCCAGTCCGGCGCGATCGACCACTCCCTCGAGATCGCGGCGACGTATGTCGAGGCGGCCAAAGAGGCGCTGCGGGGGATACCCCACGGCGAGGCGCGCGACATGCTCGAGGTCGTGGCCGAGCTCGCGCTCCAGCGCACCTCCTGAGTCATCCGGCGATCAGACCGCCATCAGATTCCGCTCGTAGAGGCGCGCGAAGAGCTGGTCCCACAGCCGCGCCTCCGGCACGATCTGGCGATAGGTCGAGGCCAGGTCGTCGGGCCGGAACGGCGTGAGGAGGATCGTCGGGAGCCGCTGCTCGTAGCGCCGCGTCACCGTCTCGTCGAGCAGGACGACCTCGTGGCGGTGCTCTGGGCGCAGCCCGGCCAGCACGAGCAGGTCCGACGCTGAGAGACGGACCATCGTGTCGCGCGACACGCGCGTGGCGATGTCGAACTCCGTCTTGGCCCTGCCCTCCAGTGCGCCCTGCTGGGGCGCGAACGTCTGCAGCGCGACGCTGACCATGTAGGCGTTGAGCGAGAAGTCACGCCAGGGGACGAAGTAACAGCTGAGCACGGCGCGGTACTCGGCGAGCCGGCTCTGGATGAACCCCCCGATGCGCGCGCCGCGGGCCCCGCCGGCATTGAAGATGACCCAACCGTGCCCGGCTCTCACGTGCTGATCGAGCGCGTCGAAGTAGTTGCTGAGCCGGTTGAGCAGGTCCGCGTCCTGCAGCGGCACGCTGTCCTCGACGATCCATTTGCCGCTCACCGTGTCAACCTCCTGAGTCCGGCCGCGTTCCGCGCACTTCCCGGCGTCCCGGATGCCCCGGCGCCCCCGCATGATCCCGGCCGGGGCACGGTCGGACGCGGACGACGCTCAGTACGCGGGGAGGCCAAGCGCGCCGCGGAACATCGCGAAGAAGCGCTCGCCGTCGACCTCCAGCGCGACCTTCTGCGTCGGTCCCGCGTCGTCGCGCACCATTCGCGTCTCCCCCGCCGTCCCCCACAGTCCTGTATCGACGCGTACGCCAACGTCGACGGTCGTCACGAGGTCGGGCTGCGCGGCGACCGCCACCGCCAGCGGGTCGTGGAGCGGGAAGCGCCGCGCGCCGCGGTCGGCAAAGCTGTAGCGACAGGCGTCGTAGACCAGCTTCGCCTCCGGTTCCGTGGCCGACTCGAGCCCGCGCCATTCCTCCGGCGAGAGCGCGACCTGGTGGGTTACGTCGAGCCCGATCCAGGTCGCGTCGAGCTCGCTGCGAGCAACGACCGCCGCGGCCTCCGGGTCCACGTGGATATTGAACTCGGCCGCCGGCGTGACGTTTCCCGGCACGGTGAAGGCTCCGCCCATGATGACCAGCCGCCGCACCAGCCGCGGCAGGTCCGGCTCGAGCCGGAGCGCCACCGCCAGGTTTGTGAGCGGGCCAGTGCAGACGAGTGTCAGGTCCGGCGCGTGCTCCCGGACGGTTCGCAGCATGAACTCCGGCGCCGTCTCCCCCCGGGCCACCGCGCCGCTTGGCGGCGGTGCGAACCTCCCGAGACCGGACTCGGCGTGGACCACCGCCGCGTCCCGCAACGGCCGCACCAGCGGGCCCGCCATGCCCCGTGCGACCGGTACGCCGTCCTCGCCGAGCCAGGACAGGACGCGGAGTGTGTTGTCGGTCGTGCGGTCGACCGTCACGTTCCCGGCAACCGTCGTGATCCCGACGACCTGCAGGCGGGGCGATCGCAGTGCGAGCGCGATGGCAATGGCATCGTCGATCCCGGTATCAACGTCGAGCAGGACCGCTGTTGGCTCCTGGCTCATCGCGTCACGCCCCGCAACGCCTCGGCCTGCTGCCAGGCCGCCACCGGCGGCGTCTCGGTGATGGGCGACTCGCTCACGATGTCGACGAAATACGGCTGGCCTGAATCGAGCGCCCGCGCGAGAACCGGCTGCACGTCCTCCGGATCGCTCACCTGAACCGATGTGAAGCCGAAGCCGCGCGCGATCGCCGGGTAGTCGACCGCGTTGAAGTCGACCGACAGGTAGCGCTCACCGTGGTACAGGTGCTGGAGCTCCTTGATCCAGCCGAACGCGGCGTTGTTGAACTGGATGAGCGTGATCGGCAGGCCGAGCCGGCTGATCGTCTCCAGCTCGCCGGTCGACATCCCGAAGCTGCCGTCGCCGCAGAGCCCGACGACGCGGCGCCCATCGGCGGCGAAGTACGCGCCGACGACCGCGGGGATCGCGTAGCCCAGACCGCCGTGCGCCCGCGGGATGACCGTCCAGCGCCCCGGCACCCGCAGGGGATACTCGGCGCTGATGAACGGGGTGGGCGTGCCAGGGTCGGCCACGATCACCGTTTCTGGGTCGAGCAGCTCGCGCAGCGCGCCAATCACTCGCTGCGGCTTGATCGGCCGGGAGGTAGATGCCGCGCGAGCCGCTGCCTCATCGAAGTACGCTGCCTTCAGGGCGGCGACCTCCTCGAGCCAGTCGCGACGCGCGGCGATCGCGGCGCTCCGCGTGTTGACGGCTTCGAGGAGGTCACGCAGCGCCAGCCGCGCGTCCCCCACGACACCGAGCGTCTCCGGGTAGTTGTTGCCCGGCTGCCATGGATCGACGTCGATGTGGACGACCGCCGGACCGGCCTGGCGCGGCAGCGACCAGTTGAGCGTCGTGACCGAGTCGGTGCGGGTGCCGATCATCACGACGAGGTCGGCCCCGGCAACGATGTCGTTGGCGTACGGGCGGGCGCCGTTGCCGCCGACCACGCCCAGGCTTATCGGGCTCGTCTCGGGCACGCTGCCCTTGCCGTTGATCGACGTGCCGACCGGGATGGCGAGTGTCTCGGCGAGCGTGGTCAGCTCGTCCCAGGCGCCGGAGACTCGCACGCCACCGCCCGCAACGATGACCGGGCGGCTCGCCCGGTCGATCATGTCGGCGGCGCGGGTAATCGACGCCGGGTCGGGGCGAGTGCGGTAGCTCGGCGACTCCAGCAAGTCCGGGACACCCCGGACCGCGTCGTCGTCGACATGACCGGTGAGCACGTCCGCCGGCAGGACAAGGGAGACGGCTCCGGGTCGACCGGAGGTCGCGGTTCGGATCGCCCGGCGCAGCACCTCTGGGGCGCTCTCGGGCGTGTTGATCCGGGTCGACCACTTCGTCACCGGGCGGAAGAGCGCCACCTGGTCAAGCTCGGTCAGGACACCGCGGCCCTCCTCGCTCACCGGGGTGTCGGTCGTCAGGCTCAGCAGGGCCGTAGACGATCCCTGCGCCTCGGCCACGCCGGGAACGACGTAGGTTGCGCCGCCCCCGCTGGGGCTCTCGACCACGGCCATCCGGCCGCTGACGCGCCCGTAGGCGTCGGCCATGAACGATGCCGAGCGCTCGTCACGGGTCAGGACGTGCGTGATCTCGTCCTGATGCCGGTAGAACGCCTCGTACAGGTCCATGCTCGTGTCTCCGGGAAGCCCGAAGATGTGCCGGACGCCGGTCTCTGCCAGCATCCGCACGATGGCTTCGGCCGCGTTCATCGTCGCCTCCTCAAACCGCCTGGCACCTCCGCCGGGTCGGCCCCCACACTCCCTCACACTGGCCCGCTCATGGGCACGACTATAGCACCCTCGGCTGGGGGCGGCAGGCAAATCAGGCGGGCGTGAAGGCGATGATCGTTCGCCCGGCCGGAGCGAAGACACGTCCTTCGGCAGCCGATGGTGAGGCGAAGTGCATCACGGTCCCCAGCGGCGCGCTGAACCGCGTCTTGCCGGTTGCCGGATCGAGGGCGTACAGCATGGCACTGTGCCAGTCAATGGTCCAGAGTGCGCCGTAAGCGAGGATCGGGGTGCTCGCGGCGAACGACGGGCCACGCCAGGCGACACTGAAGTGACCGTTGCTCGCCACCGTGAGGGCGGTGATCCCGTCGAGACACGGGACGTAGAGCGTGGGCGCGCGGTAGAGCGCGCCGCCGTAGGCCCCGTTGCAGACGGGAGCGGTGAAGACCTGGCCGCCGATGTTGCCCAGGTGCGCGACGTCGAGCACGTAGCCCTGCCCGCTCTTCCCGGCCGTGAAGACCCTGCCGCCATCCAGCAGCGTCGCCGCGAGCGAGCCGAGGTCCCGATCGCTCTGGTTGAGCGACAACCAGTCTGACGGCGCGAACCAGTCAACCACCTTCAGGTCGGGGCTCAAGCGTATGACCGCGTTGTTGTAGTCGTACTGCGACGAGGAGAAGCTGTTGCCGGTGACCACGAGAAGGTCACCCGACGGGTCAACTGTCGGCCCGGCCGGCGCCCAGATGCCGGCCGCGCGGCCGGACGGGACCTGGTAGCTCACCAGCGCGCCATTGCTTTCGGCCGGAGCACCGACCACCCACCCGTGGTACGCGCCGCAGTCCCCCCAGAGCCCGCCGTAGGCCAGATACACCTTCCCGTTGGCCAGGGTCAATGCCGCTCGTTGCTGCTCGACCAGCGGGTTGGCGCCCGTCGGGTCGACCGACCGGTGGAACTTCACCGCCCCGCTCGCGGCATCGACGGCGTAGAGCTCGTGGCGGCCCGGCTGCAGGAAGGCGACGGCGTAGACCAGCCCGGTGCTGGGGTCGTAGACCGGCGTGCCGGTGATACCGCTCGGGTTGATGTCGCCACAGGGCAGTGCGCTGCCGGGCATCGGCGCGCCAAAGTTGACGTGCCAGGAGACCGCACCCGTCGTCGCGTCGAGCGCGTACAGGGAGTCATTCTCGGTGGCCACGATGACGTGCGCGCCGACTACGAGCGGCTGGCCGTAGACGTCACCGTCGAGCTGCGCCGACGCCCAGGCGCGGGCCGGCCGGGCGAGCGCCGGCTGGACGGGCCCAGTCTCCGTGCGCTGAGGGTCGCGACCGTAGGTGGGCCAGGCCGCGGACGCGGAGCCGGGCGTCGCGACCGCGGTTGCCGGCGGCGGTGATGCCGCGGCAGGGCTTGCCGCGTTCGTCCTGGTGGACGTGGCCGTCGACGTGGCTGGCAGGCTCGTCGCGGTCTCGGCCGATGAGGTGGACCCAGAGGTCCCCGTGCCGGATGGCGCGGTGGAAGTGGGAGTCGACGTCGATCCTCCGCCTCCACAGGCGGTTCCGGCGATGAGTGCAAGCGCCAGGACGGCGATGATGAGGCGATGGCGGCCGACCACGGTGGAACTCCTTGCCATCTCGTCCAATGACGGGACCTGAATCACGAGCGCGTCGGCGATCAACTGGTTACACTAGAGGAGAACCGTGAAGGTGCCGTTGGCGCCCACGGCATGCGCGCGGTCACGGGAGGCCGACCATCGAACACCTGATCGTACAGTACGGCGTCGCGATCGTCGCACTGATGATCTTTGTCGGAGAACTCGGCGTGCCAACCGGGATGCCGGTGGAGATCGCGCTCCTCCTTGCCGGCAGCTTCGCGGTGCATTCCGTTCCGGGACTTATCGTCTCCCTCGTGATCGTCGCCGTCGCCGACATCTGCGGCACGACGACCTTGCACCTCGTCGCCCGCACCGGCGGGTCCCGCCTGCTCAGCCGGATCCTGGGGCGCTTTGAGCGACGCAGCGAAGACGTCATGGAGCGCTGGCGCGCCCGCTTCCACGGCCACGACATGGAGGTCGTGCTGGTCGGGCGGATGCTGCCGCTCGTTCGCATGTACATCGCCATCGGCGCCGGGCTGCTGCGCATTCGCTTTCGGGATTTCCTGATCGGCGCAGCGCCGGCCGGTCTCATCTGGGCGGGCACGCCGCTGGTCATCGGGTATTTCTTCCGCCATGACGTGCAGCGCCTGGCCACCGACTACACGGTGGTGACGCAGACCGCGATTATCATTGGGCCGGCGGTCGTGCTCATCGCCGTGCTCGCGTGGTGGGTCCGGCGTGCCTCGTCGACCCGGGCGCGCCTCCGGCGCGGTCGCGCCGCCGCCGGGCTGGCCATCGCCGGGGTTGCCGTCGCCTACTTCGTCGACGTGCTGACCGTCGATGTGCATGCCATCGACGGCGGGCTGGTCGGGGTGCCGGCTGGGCTGATCGCGCTCTGGCTGGCGGTGCTGGGCACCGTGGCGATCGCGCTGGTGGCCGTGGCGTTCGTCGACTTCCGGGCGGCCTACCGCCTCTGGGAACAACACCTGCCCTTCTCCCGCGTGGTGGCGGCGGAACTGGCGACGACGCTCGTGTGGCTAACGCTGGTGGCGACGATCGGCGCGATCGTGCTCGCACTCGAACTGCACTACCCGGCACTCTGACGCCGGGCGGCCGACCCGGCGCGTCAGCGGCTGTGCGGCACGTTGACCACGATCACGATCACCAGGCAGAAGATCACCAGCCCTACCAGCAACCCCGCCGCCAGGTCCCCGACCCCACCGGGTCGGCCATGGTACCGCCGGCGAAACGCGACCCCCAAAAGGAGCGCGACCAGCAGCGCCAGCGTGCCGATCGCCGCGTCGACAACCAGGAGATCCGTTGCCGTCATCGTCCGTCCTCCACGTCTCGCCCCACGGTGTCGTGGATCACGGCAGCAGCGCGAGGTACAGATCGTTCACGTTCGTGCCGGTCGGGCCGGTCACCAGCAGCCCGCCGGCTGCCGCCAGGAAGCGCGCGGTGTCGTTGGCGTCGAGCGCGGCTTGTCCGTGGACGCCCGCGTCGCGAGCGCGCGCCAGGGACGAGCCGACCACCACGCCGCCCGCGGCATCGGATAGCCCATCGTCGCCGTCCGTCGCGAGGCTGGCGATTGCGATCCCCTCGATCCCCTCGATGGCCAGCGCGGCGGCCGTTGCCATCTCGGTGTTTCGCCCACCGATTCCGCGCCCGCGCACCGTGACCGTGGTCTCTCCAGTCCCGATCAGGCAGGCCGGCAACGGAAACGGCGCGCCGGCCCGCCGATCCTGACGGGCAAGCGCGGCCCAGAATCGTGCGAACTCTCTTGTCTCGCCAGAGAAGTCCGTCGCCAGCACGGCTGGAGTGTAACCGAGATGCTGGGCCGCGAGCGACGCGGCACGCGCCGCGGTCGATGCGTCTGCCAGCACCAGACTATCCAGCACGTTTGCCATGGGAGCGCCGGCCGCCCGCGGCGCCGCAAGCGCGGCGCGCACCGGCGCCGGAATCCGGCCCGAGACCCCGAGCGCCGTAACGACCGCGGTCGGATCCGGCGCCGACTCGTCGTCCGCGACGGTCGGGCCGCTCGCGATCGCCGGCAACGGGCTCCCCAGGACGTCCGAGATGATCAGGTTGATCACCCGGGCCGGCGCGATTGCCCGTGCCAGTCCGCCGCCCTTGAGGCGGCTGAGCCGCCGCCGCACCGCGTTCAGCGCGCCGATGTCCGCGCCGGCCCGCAGCAGCGCGTCGGTGGTGGCGGCAATGTCGCTCAGTGTGATCCCATCGATAGGCGCCTCGACCAGCGCCGAACCGCCTCCGGAGATGAGCACCAGGACGAGGTCCTGCGGCTCGAGGCCGCGCGCGAGCGCGAGCAAGCGACGGCCTGCTTCCTCGCTGGTGCCGTCCGGTACCGGGTGACTTCCGTGAACGACCTGCAGGCTCCCGACGTGGGCGACGGCGTCCGCCGTCACGCGCTTGGTCACGAGCAGCCCGTCGTCGATCCGCGTGCCCAGCGCGGCCAAGGCTCCGCGCGCCATGGGCACGGCGGCTTTACCGATCGCGATCACGAAGAGGCGGGCGTGTCGCGGCAGGGCGTACGTCCGTCCACCCACCGCCAAAACCGAACCGTCGAGGTGCAGGCTGCCTCGCACCAGCACCTCGGGATCGGCCGCGCGGACCGCCGTGCGGAAGATCACGCTCGCCTCCGCCACCGCGCGCTCGAGGTTCACCGCTCAGTCGCCCTCTCGGCGAAGTTCGTCGAGCACGCGTCGCAGGTCGGCCGGGAGAGGCGTCTCGACCTCGATCGGGCGCTCGCTCCCCGGCAGCGTGAATTTGAGGTAGGTCGCGTGAAGGAACTGGCGCGGGACGGGGAGGCGAAACGGGCGCCGGCCGTAGGTCTGATCGCCGACCACGGGGTGTCCGATGAACGCCATGTGCACGCGGATCTGATGCGTGCGCCCGGTCTCGATCACCACGCTCAGCAGCGTCGCGTCGCGGAAGCGCTCCATGACGGTGAAGTGCGAGACCGCCGGCCGTCCCCCCGGCACGATCGCCATGCGCTTGCGATTGTGCGGGTCGCGAGAGATCGGCGCGTCGATCGTCCCGGCGCTCTCGCCGACGCGGCCGTGCACCAGCGCCGTGTAGCGCTTGACCACGTCCCGCTCTTGCCACTGGCGAAGCAGGAAGCGCCGGGCAAGCTCGTTCTTGGCGACCACGATCAGGCCCGACGTGTCCTTGTCCAGTCGGTGGACGATGCCCGGCCGGTCGGACGAGTTCAGCGGCAGGTTGGGGTGCAACGCCCGGAGCATGTTCACCAACGTGCCGTGCTCGTGTCCGGGTGCCGGGTGCGTCACGATTCCGGCAGGCTTGTCGAAGACGATCACATCGTCGTCCTCGTAGATGATGGGGATCGGCAGGTACTCCGGCGTCAGGTTGACGGGCTCCTCGATCGGCGGCAGCAGGATCTCGACCGACTCGCCCGCATGGATGCGGCGAGCCGGCTTGGCGACCTCGCCGTCGACCGAGACGTCACCGGCTTTGATGAGCGACTGGGCGAAGCTCCGGCTCACCTCTCCCACGCGGGAAGCGATCAGCCGGTCCAGCCGTTCGCCGTCCTCCGTCTCCGTGACGTCCAGCCGGATGCGCACCGCGTCGGTCAAGGCGCCGCTCTCCCGGCGAGACAAGCCCGGTGTGGGATGGACTGCCGCGCGTCCGCGCGGAGCGTTCCGGCCGTAGTCAATCACGCCGCGTGATTTGAGCTGTCGTCGCTCGCGGGTGCTCCGGCACGGGTGACCGTTGGGGTGGCAGCCTCGTCAGAGGGCTCTGAGACGTCCTTCAGGAAGAGCACGACACCGAGGATGATCACCCCGACGGTGATACAGCTGTCGGCGACGTTGAAGGTCGGCCAGTGCGGCACGGTGATGAAGTCCACGACGTAGCCGTGATGGAGCCGGTCGACGATGTTGCCGATCGCGCCGCCGAACTGGAGGCCGAGCGCGACGGAGAGCCACGCGCTCTCGGCGATTAGCCGGCGGAATGCGATGGCGAGGACCGCCACCACCACGACCGCAAGCGGCGTCAGGATGGCACCGCCGCCCTGGAAGATACCGAAGGCCGCGCCGGTGTTCTCGACGTAGAACAGCTGCAGCAGGTTCGGCACGATCGTGATCGCGGTGCGACCGCTGCCGGGTCCGAGCGCCGCCGTGATCGCGGCCTTGGAGAGCTGGTCGGCCACGAGCACGACGGCGGCCACACCGAGCGCCAGCGCGAAGCCGCGCCCGGCATGGACCCGGCTGCCAGTCATCGGCGACCGCCTCGACGTCGGTCGAGCTTCTCGGCGCACTCGATGCAGTGGGTGGCGTAGGGAAGCGCGGCCAGGCGGTCCTCCGCGATCGGTCGGTGGCACTCCTCGCAGAGGCCGTACGTGCCGTTGTCGAACTTCAACAGGGCGACTTCGATCAGGTCTTTCCGATCGCGCAACCTCGCCTGTATCGACAGGAGTCGCTCCTCCTCGTAGACCACGTCCGCCTGGTCCCCCAGGTGATTATCCACGCCGTAGGACGAGTCCTGCCCGCTGGCCAGGTAGCTCTGGACCTGCTCGTCGATCTGCTCGATCTCACGCTGGGCTTGCTCGAGGTCGCCGGTCAGGCGCGCGCGGAAGGCCTCGAGGTCGGTTTCGGTCAACACCATGTCGTGCCACCATTCGAAAACGCAACGGCGGCGCGGGGCGCCCATTTGCTCACGCGCAGCCGCAATTCTAACACAGTGGATCTCCGGCCCCGGCCCGCCCGGGCGCTGGCCACGCCCGCGACCGGGGGCTAAGATTCGTTGTCCCTGGTGCACTTCTGGTGCCAAAGGCTAGCGTCAGGACGGGCCGAAGTCGTGACCGAGAGACCCTTCAGACTCGTCATCGCCGGGGGCGGCACCGGCGGCCATGTTCAGCCGGCGGTGGCCACGCTGGAGGTGCTCCGCACGCTGGCGCCGCTGGAGACGCTCTGGATCGGCTCGCGCGACGGCTTCGAGCGCGAAGTCGCCGCCCGGCAGGGTATCGCCTTCCGGGCGATCGCCACGGGAAAGCTGCGCCGGTACCTGTCGCTCTCGACGGTGCCGGACGCGGCGCGGGTTCCGCTCGGCGTCGTCCAGGCCTTGCGGGCGCTGCGCGGGTTTCGCCCCGACGTCGTGTTCGCGACCGGCGGCTTCGTCAGCGTGCCCACGGTCGTAGCCGCACGGTGGCTGCGCATCCCCAGCCTCACTCACGAGCAGACCGCCGGCGTCGGTCTCGCCAACCGCATCAACGCGCGGTTCTGCGACGTGGTGGCCCTCGCCTACCCGACGAGCACTGAGCAACTCCAGGGAACGCGGGCACGTCTGGTCGTGACCGGAAATCCGGTCCGCGACGCGCTGCGCGGCGGGGATGCCGCGGCGGCTCGGGCGCGCTTCGGCTTCAGTGATGCGCTGCCGGTAATCTACGTCACCGGCGGAGTCCTCGGCGCGCACGCCATCAACGAGTCCGTACGCATCGCGCTACCCCGGCTCGTTTCAATTGCCCAGGTGCTTCACCAGTGCGGGCCGCCGGCGGGCAACGGCGACGAGCCGCGCCTGCTCGCGGCGCGCGAGCAACTCCCGCCCGACCTCCGCTCACGCTACGTCGTGCGCGAGCGCATCGGGGACGAACTGGCCGACGTCCTCGCGGCGGCGATTCTGGCCATCGGCCGCGCCGGCGCCGGCACCGTCGCCGAGCTCGCCACCCTCGGCATGCCGTCGATCCTGATCCCGCTGCCCGGTACGGGCGGGGACGAGCAGACGCGGAACGCGCGCGTGCTGGTCGAAGCCGGCGCGGCCGTGCTCTTGCCACAGGGGGAGCTCACACCGGACCGGCTCGTCAACGAGGTTACGGGGCTGCTCGGCGATCGCGCGCGGCTCCGCGAGATGTCGGAACGGGCGCGCGAGCGCGGCCACGCCGATGCCGCCGCGCGTCTCGCCCGTGAGGTACTGGCGCTCGTCAACCGCTGACGCCGCTCAGTCCCGCACCACGAGCGATGCGTCGATCGCTTCCTCCAGCGTCCGCACGGGCCGGACCCCGATGCCGCCCGCAGCGGAACGCCGCGTCCCTCGCGGCGCTGCCGGAATGACGGCCCGGGCGAAGCCCAGCTTGGCCGCCTCGTTCAGACGTCGGTCAAGCTGGTTCACGGAGCGCAGCTCCCCGGACAGCCCGACCTCCCCGATCACGACCGTGCCCGGATCCACCGGCAGCTCGCGGTAGCTCGAGGCGACCGCGACCGCGACCCCGAGATCGACGGCCGGCTCGGCCACCCGCAGCCCCCCGACGACGTTCACGTAGATGTCCTGGCTGCCGAGACCGAGTCCCACGCGTTTGCTGAGTACCGCGACCAGCATCTGCAGCCGGTTGCCATCGAAGCCGTTGGCGGTGCGGCGGGGCAGCCCAAAGCTGGTGGAGGTCGTCAGGGCCTGCACCTCGACCAGGATCGGGCGCGTTCCCTCGAGCGTTACCCCGACCGCGGAGCCATGTGCCTGGTCTGCTCGCTCCTGAAGGAAGGCTTCCGAAGGGTTCGCCACCTCGCGCAGCCCGCTGCCGGCCATCTCGAACACACCGACCTCGTCGGTCGAGCCGAAGCGGTTCTTGACCGCACGCAGCACGCGGTACTGGTGGTACCGGTCACCTTCCAGATAGAGGACGGCGTCGACCATGTGCTCGAGCACGCGCGGGCCGGCGATCGCCCCCTCCTTGGTCACGTGCCCGACGATCAGCACCGGGACGTGGCGCGGCTTGCCGTACTGCATCAGCCGGGAGGTGCACTCGCGCACCTGGCTCACGCTCCCCGCGGCCGAGGTCAACTCCTCCAGGTAGACGGTCTGGATCGAGTCCACGATCAGGAGCCCGGGCTGTAGGGACTCGGCGGCCTCGAGAATTGTCTCCAGGTTCGTCTCGGAGAGGACGAAGAGGTCGTCGGCGTTGACGCCGAGCCGGTCGGCCCGGAGCTTCAGCTGCTGCTCCGACTCCTCGGCGGAGACGTAGAGGACCTTGCCGGCGCTCGCCACGAGCATCGAGGCAACCTGGAGCAGCAGCGTGCTCTTGCCGATGCCGGGGTCCCCGCCCACGAGCACGAGCGAACCGGGCACGATGCCACCGCCGAGCACGCGGTTGAACTCCGCCATCGGCACGACCTGCCGGTGGTGCTCGGCGCTGGACACCTCCGTGAGCCGGGCCGGCTGGACGCGGCCGAGCGCGCGCGCCGGGCGGTCCTTCGGCTGGGCGCGCGCCTCGACCGTCTCCACGAGTGAGCCCCAGGTCCCGCACTGCGGGCAGCGCCCGTAGAACGCCGGGCTCTCGAGCCCGCAGCTCTGGCAGATGAACTTCGTGCGTCCCTTGCTCATGCGCGCATCCACTTTCCGACCCGGTGCGGACGGAACATCTGTTCGAATTATACGACCGGCGGGCAATCTCGCCGGGAATCCGTACACAAAGGAGCCGCCGCCGGAATATCCGACGGCGGCTCGTTCCCATGCCCGGATTGCGGACTACGGAACCGTCACGAGATTCTCGGCCGGCTCCAGTGTGAGCAGGTCGTCGCGGACGTCGATCACGATGGTCCCGCCCGTCTTGAACTTGCTCTCGAGCAGCCCCTCCGCGAGCGGGTCCTCGATGAGGTTCTGGATGATCCGCCGGAGCGGACGCGCGCCGTACTGGCGGTCGTAGCCGCGCGTCCCCAGCAGGTCCATCGCCGCCTCGGTGACCTCGAGCGTGATCTCCTTCTCCGCCAGCTGCGTGCGGATGCGCTTGAGCTCCAGGTCCACGATCTCGCGGATCTGCTCGCGCGTCAGCGGGTGGAAGACGATCACGCCGTCGATGCGGTTGAGGAACTCGGGCCGGAACGTCTGCTTCAACTGGCCGAGCACCTTGTCCTTCATCACCTGGTACTCGGACGCGGCGCGCTTCTCGGCGCTCTCGGCGACCGCGAAGCCGAGCGCGCCGTCGCGCTGGATCATCTCGGCGCCGATGTTCGAGGTCAAGACCAGGATCGTGTTGCGGAAGTCGACCCGGCGCCCCTTGGCGTCGGTCAGGTTCCCGTCCTCAAGGATCTGCAGCAGCATGTTGAACGCCTCGGGATGCGCCTTCTCGATCTCGTCGAGCAGGATCACCGAGTAGCTCTTGCGGCGCACGGCCTCGGTCAGCTGGCCGCCCTCCTCGTAGCCGATGTATCCCGGAGGCGCGCCGACCAGCCGTGACACGTTGTGCCGCTCCATGAACTCGCTCATGTCGATCTTGATGAGCGCGTCCTCGCTGCCGAACATGAACTCGGCCAGCGCCCGGGCCAGCAACGTCTTCCCGACGCCGGTCGGGCCGAGGAAGATGAAGCTGCCGATCGGCCGGCGCGGGTCCTTCAGCCCGGCGCGGGCGCGGCGGACCGCCTTGGCCATCGTGGTGATGGCCTCTTCCTGGCCGATGATCCGCTCGTGCAGCGCGTCCTCCATGTGGAGCAGCCGCTCGCTCTCCTCGGTCGCCAGCCGCATCAACGGGATGCCCGTCCACATCGAGACGACCTGAGCGATGTCCTCCTCGCCGACCTGGGGCTCGTCGCTCTCCTGCTCTTCCTTCCAGTTGGCCTCGAGGTCGGCGATGCGGCCCTGGAGCTTGCGCTCCCGGTCGCGCAGGTCCGCCGCCAGCTCGAACTCCTGGCCGCTGACCGCGGCGTCCAGCTCGTGTCGCAGCGACTCGAGCCCGCGCTTGGCCTCCTTCAGGCTCGGCGGCGAGGCGGAGCGGTACATGCGCACGCGCGAGGCCGCCTCATCGACCAGGTCGATGGCTTTGTCCGGCATGAAGCGGTCGGTGACGTAGCGGGACGCCAGCACCGCCGCCGATGAGAGCGCGTCGTCCGCGATCTTGAGCTTGTGGTGCTCCTCGTAGCGCTCGCGGATCCCCTTGAGGATCTCGATCGTCTGCTCGACGGTCGGCTCGTCGACGTTGACGGGCTGGAAGCGACGCTCCAGCGCGGCGTCGCGCTCGATGTACTTGCGGTACTCGTCGAGCGTGGTCGCGCCGATCGTCTGCAGCTCGCCGCGGGACAGGGCCGGCTTGAGGATGTTGGCCGCGTCGACCGCACCCTCGGCGGCGCCCGCGCCGACGAGCGTGTGCAGCTCGTCGATGAACAGGATCGACCCGGTCTCCTTGACCTCGGCGACGATCTTCTTGAGGCGCTCCTCGAACTCGCCGCGGTACTTGGTACCGGCCACCAGCGCGCCGATGTCGAGCGCCACCAGCCGCTTGTTTTGCAGCGGCTCCGGCACGTCGCCGGAGATGATCCGCTGGGCCAGCCCCTCGACGATTGCCGTCTTGCCGACGCCCGGCTCGCCGATCAGCGCCGGGTTGTTCTTGGTGCGGCGCGACAGGATCTGCATGACCCGCTCGATCTCGGCCTGCCGGCCGATGCACGGGTCGAGCTTGTTCTGGCGCGCGGCCTCGGTCAGGTCGAACCCCAGCGCGTCCATGTATGGCGTCTTGGTAGCCTGGGCCTTCTGCTGGTAGCCGCTGCTCTGGCTGACGACCTGGAGCACCTGCTGGCGCACCTTCTCCAGGTTGACGCCCAGGCTCTCCAGGACGCCCGCCGCGATCCCCTCGCCCTCGCGGACGAGGCCCAGCAGCAGGTGCTCGGTGCCGATGTAGTGGTGGTTCAACCGGCGCGCCTCGTCGACGGCAAGCTCGATCACCTTCTTGGCACGGGGGGTCAGGCCGATCTCACCGACCACCATCGAGTCACCACGCCCGATGATGAACTCGACCGCGCTGCGCACCTTCGGCAGCTGCACTCCCATGTTGCTCAGCACACGCGCGGCGACGCCGTCGCCCTCGCGGACGAGGCCCAGCAGCAGGTGCTCGGTGCCGATGTAGTTGTGGTTGAAGCGGTGCGCTTCCTCCTGCGCCAGCGTCAGGACTTTGCGCGCGCGCTCGGTGAACTTCTCAAACTTGTCTGGCATGGTACTCTCCCACGGCCTGCTAACCCACCCGGCCGACGGTCGCGTGCCGGCTCGGGCTAGCCGGCGTACGCGTTTGGTACAGGGAAACAGCGAGGCCCCAAACGCACTGCATGGTCGGGGGCCTGCCATGGCCACCGCGCGCCGGCCGGGGAGGCTGACGCGCGACGGCTAAATTCTCGATGTGCAGGAGTCTGGCCAGAGGGGCCGGGCTTACTCGCCCGTGCCCTCCTCACCATCTTCGGCCCGCGGGGTTTCGTCGGCTTGCTCGGCGTTCGTCGCAACCGTCTCGGCTGGCTCCGGTGCTGGGACGCCCTCGGGCTCGGTTTCGACCGGCTCTTCCTCCACCTCGATCTCGCGCGCCAGGAGTTCGTGCTTGAGCGCCACGGCTTCCTCGCCGAGTGCCGCCGTCACTTCCTCATCCGACGCCTCGAGCGCCCGGCGGAGGCTCAGCCCCATGCGCCGCCGGGCCGGATCGATGCGGATGATACGCAAGATCAGGTCCTGCCCCTCGGACACCACCTGACGGGGGTGACCGATCCGCTGCTCCGACAGCTCGGATACGTGGATCAGGCCCTCGATGCCGTCCTCGATCCGCGCGAACGCGCCGAAGTTCGCCAGCTGGGTGACCGTCCCGTAGACGAGCTGCCCAACCTCGTACTTCATCGCCACCCGGCTCCACGGCTCGGGCTGCGTGCGCTTGATGCTCAGCGCGATCTTCTTCTCCTCGGCGTTGATGCCCAGGACGAAGACGTCCACCTCCTGGCCGACCTTCAGCACCTCGCTCGGGTGCTTGACCCGGCTCCAGGAGAGCTCCGACAGGTGGACGAGACCGTCCGCCCCACCGATGTCGACGAAGGCGCCAAAATCGGTGATGCTGGTGACCCGGCCGCGACGCGTCTCGCCCTCGTGGAGCTGCTCGATCAGCCGCTCCTTCATGACGTCACGCCGCTCCTGCACCGCCTGCCGCTCCGACAGGATCAGCCGATTGCGGTGCCGGTTGATCTCGATAATCTTCAGCGAGAGCTTCGAGCCGATCAGGCGCGCCATGTCGGCCTGCTTGCTGCCGTCGTCGCCGCCCCGGATCTCGGTGACCTGCGACGCCGGCACGAAGCCGCGCACGCCATCCAGGTTCACCAGCAGCCCGCCCTTGTTGTAGTTCGTGACCTCCGCGTCGATGATGTCGCCCGCCTCGAAGATCTCCTGCAGCCGCCGCCAGCTCTTCTCCTGGCGCGCCCGGTCGATCGAGAGGACGGCCTGACCTTCCTGGTTCTCGGACTGGACCACGAACACCAGGACGGGGTCACCCACGGACAGATGCCCGCGCTCGTCGACAGTCAGCGAGGAGGATTCCCGAGCCGGAATCACGCCCTCGGACTTCGAGCCGATATCGACCAGCATCTCGTCGCGGTCGATATGCATGAGCTGTCCTTCGATCACGTCACCGTAGTTCAGGATACGGTAGTCGTGATCGGGGTCGCTGAGGAACTGCTCCATGAGCGACCGGGGTGAGTCATCGACGGCTTCCGGTTCGACCACCGCCGCGCTGGTCCTGTCGGCGCTCATGTCACTGTCGATACGATCCATATACCTTCCTTGTGCGCAGATTTGCCGCCCACCCAGGTCGTGGTGTGCAACGAGACCTGATCGGTGCGGCTCGACGCTGTGCTTCATTATACCCACGCGCCGGAACCTCACGCAAGGCGACCCGCACCCGCACTCAGCTCTTGAGGTCGGCCGTCACCTCGCCCAGCGCGGCGATCGTGCGCGTCAGCTCGGGCTCGTGGACCCACCCCATGTGACCGATACGCAGGAGTTCGTCCGCCATGTGCGCCTGGCCACCGGCCACCTCAATCCCAAAGCGTGCCCGCATCGCCTTGATCACCGCGGGCACGGTCACGCCCCGCGGGGGCAGTGCCGCCGTCACGGTGTCCGAGGCAAAGGCCGGGTCGGCGAACAGGTGGTACCCCAGCCCGGCCAGCCCGTCGCGAACCAACTGCCCCAGCCGGTGGTGCCGGGCGTAGACGTTGGCCAGGCCCTCGGCCTCGATTATGTCGCAGGCTGCCTTCAGCGCGAAGAGCATCGAAAGCGGCCCGGTCGTGGGGGTGTTCCCCGCGTCCGCGGCTTTCTTGTACGCGGCGAAGTCCCAGAAGAACCGTGGGTAGTCGGCACGGCGATACGCGTCCCAGACGCGTGAACCGATCGCCAGGATGACGAGCCCCGGCGGGCACATCCAGGCCTTCTGCGAGCCGCTCAGGACCAGGTCGACGCCCCAGGCGTCCATCTCGAGCGGCAGGCCGGCGACCGCGCTGACCCCGTCCACCAGGAGCAGCGCGCCGTGGTCGCGCACCAGCGGCCCGACCTCCGCCAGCGGGTTGGTCACCCCGGTCGACGTCTCGTTGTAGGTGTAGAGCACGGCCCGCGCTTCGGGGTGCTGCTCGAGCCCGCGGCGCACCACCTCGGCCGTCGCGGCGCGGCCCCACTCCACCTCGACGACGTCCACCCCGAGCCGCAGCGCCTTCGCCACCTTGGCGAAGCGCGTCCCGAAGTCGCCGGTCACGAAGGACAGGACCCTGTCACCGGGCGAAAGGGTGTTGACGATGGCCGCCTCCCAGCCGGACGAACCCGAGCCGGGCAGGATCACGACGTCGCCGTCGGTGCCGTGCACCGCGCGCACCTGACGCTGCAGGTCGAGGAACAGCGACTTGAAGGCGGGTCCACGGTGCGGGATCATGTCGCGCTGCAGCGCTACCTTGACCGCTGGGGGCAGCGGCGTCGGCCCGGGAATCCGAAGATCGGTCGCCTCGTTCACGTCTCACCTCGCCGGTCTGTCGACCGTTGCTCGACAGCCGGCGTTGCCCGGCTGTCGGTCTGCTATCAACTGCCTGGGGGGCATCGCCTGCCACCCCTGAATGGTACGAACCGGCGCAACCGCTCCGCACTGCCGCGGTTACGGGAACAGCGTCGGAAGCCCCTGGACACCGGGGTTGCCGGTTTTCCCGACCAGGTGCAGACCCCACAGGTTCTCGATGGCGCGCAGCAGGAAGTAGTGGGTCGCCGGGATCGGCGAGCGGTAGCCGAACGGGCCGGTCGGCGAGATCACCAGCAGCGGCACCCGCCCGCCGTCCGCCCCGCAGCAGCCCAGGGACGTCGTACCCTCATCCCACACGATCACGAGCACGCCGCCGTCCTTCCAGGCCGGCGACGCGAGGATCTTCGGGACGAAGCCAGCGAGCCAGCTGTCTCCCTGGGCTATCGTTCCGTTGTGCATGTCGTGGATCAGGTTCGGCGTGATCCAGGCAAAGTTGGGCACCTGGTTCGCGGCCAGGTCTTTGGTCAGCTGGGTGAGCGGGACGACGTTCCGGCAGCGCGCGGGGTTGCTCCGGATATCCTGGAAGTACAGGAAGGGATCGTGCTTCATCGCGTAGTTCCCCGACTGGGCACCGAGGAAACAGGGGCTCGGCAGGTCCTCCTGGTAGCTCTTCCAGGTCTTGCCGGCGGCGTCCAGCGAGTCGGCCAGATTCGGCTGGTCGACGAAGCAGTCGGTGCAGTCGGAGCGGATCCCATAGGTGTCGCCCCCGAACAGCGCCAGGTAGTTGGGCAGGCTCGGGTGCGTCACCGCGTAGTAGGCGTCGGCCACCGCGTACTGGCTGGCCAGCTTGTTGATGTACGGCGCGGCCGAGTTACCGATGATCTGGCCGTACTCCTTGTTCTCCATGACGATCAAGAACACGTGCTGCACCCGGTTCGTTCCCGGAGTGGCTGACGCGGACGGCGTCGACGTGGCGCCCGGCTGCCCCGCGGATGCCGATGCGGCCGAGGTGACGGCCGGCTGCGACGGGCTCGGCGTGGTCGTCGACGGCGTTCCCCCGCCGCAGCCGGCAAGAGTGACGGTCAGCACGATCGAGAGCGCGAGCAGGCGTCGCACGCTCTCCCGGGCGGTGGAACGACGGGGCCGAACGATAGTTCGCGGTTGAACGCTCATGGAGTGTGCCAATCGTGGGGCGCCTGCCGAACCGCGGAGGGCGGGCCGGCTGGGCACGCTGTCCGTATAAGCTGAGCTTCTGTCTGTGGCCTGAGTGCGACGTTTCGGATCTCGCGGCGCGCGGGCTCGACTTGCTCCTGGTCGTTGACCGGTAACTGCAGCGTATCCGTCAGTTCCACGTCAATCGTGGACGTGAGCAGGCGCTCGGCGCAACCCCTCGCCAGCGGGTAGATCACGGCGTGCTCGGTAATTCGGGCAGCCTGCAGGACGTCGCTGGGCTGCCGCGACTGCTCGACTTCACGGATACAACGGGCCGCCCAGGCCCGGAGAGCCTGTCGGCGTCGGATCCCCCGGGGATCGGCACGGACACCGCGAAGGGCGATGCGCGCCGTCGAGCGGTCCGGAGGCTGAGGACAATCCCCCACAAGGGGGAAGCCGTGATACCGCCGATGCCGCGGCCCGGCCATGGTCAGAAGTAGCACAGCTCCGGTTCCACCGATTTGTCGACGCGGATGATGCCGTAGGAGTGCTTCCGCTCCCAGCGCTTCTGCGTCGGCGAGCCGGGGTTGAAGAGGAGACTGCGCCCCTGCCATTCGCAGAGCGCCCGGTGACTGTGGCCGAAGATCGCCAGGTCCACCCGGCCGACCAGCTCGCGCTCCGCGGCTTGCCGCGCCGTCAGGTGTTCGACGTCGTGCCCGTGCATGAGACCGGCGCTGAAGCGGCCGAAGCGAAAGAAGCGGCGACGCGGTAGCCGGCGCTGAAGCTCGGCCACATCGTTGTTGCCGACCACGGCCCGCATCGGCGCGAGCGACGCGAACAGGGCGAGTGCCTCGGGCGTGTTGACGTCTCCCGCGTGAAGGATCAGGTCGACCCCCTGGAGCCCCTCGACGAGGGGCTCCGGGAGGGATC
>DASSZN010000182.1:0-26022 GCA_035702805.1 Thermomicrobiaceae bacterium
CTACTTCCTGGACCGGGTCACCGAGCGGACGCTCGACCTCAGCTTCGGCCGGCTGGAGGAATACCCCGCGCCCTACACGCGCTTCCTGGAACTGCGCGAGGAGCGCCTGGCGCGCCTGCGCGCCGAGTACGAGGCACAGCAGGAGTTCATCGCCCGCACCGAGGAGTTCATCCGGCGCTACAAGGCCGGGCAGCGCTCGCGCGAGGCGCGCGGCCGGGAGACCCGGCTGGCGCGGCTGGAGCGGATCGAGAAGCCCCGCGAGCACGAAGCGCTCAACGTCCGGCTGGCGGGTGGCGTTCGCAGCGGGCGTAGCGTGCTGAGTACCGGCGAACTCACCGTGGGCTACCCGCCGCGCCCCGGCGACGACGGCCCGACGGTCCTGCTGCGCACGCCCGAGCTCGAGATCGAGCGGGGCGACCGGGTCGCCCTGATCGGGCCAAACGGGATCGGCAAGACCACCTTCCTGCGCACCATCGTGGGCGAGATCAAGCCGCTCAAGGGGCGCGTCAACTTCGGCGTCAACGTCAAGCCGGCCTATTACGCGCAGGGGCACGAGGGGCTCGACCCGGCCAAGACGGCGATCACGACGCTGCTCGAGGCCCATCCGATGAGCGAGGAGGGCGCGCGAACACTCCTCGGGCGCTTTCTCTTCAGCGGCGACGACGTGTTCAAGCCGGTGGCTGCCCTGAGCGGCGGCGAGCGGAGCCGGCTCGCCCTGGCCAAGCTCACGCTCGAGCGCGCGAACTTCCTGGTGCTCGACGAGCCGACCAACCACCTCGACATCTCCTCGCGCGAGGCGCTCGAGGAGGTGCTCGACGCCTACGACGGGACGATCCTGTTCGTGTCGCATGACCGCTACCTGATCGACCGCATTGCGACGCGGCTGTGGGTGGTCGCCGACGGCAGGCTCGAGACCCACCTGGGCAACTACAGCGACTACCTGCGCCAGCGCGACCGCGCGGCCGCCCGCGCCGCCGAGCCGGCGAAGCCGCGCGAGGAGCCGCGACCGGCGGCGACGCGCGTCGACCGGATGCCCGACCGTGAGCGTCGTCAGCTCCAGCAGGAACTGAACGCGGCGGAGCGCCGCATCGGCAAGCTCGAGCAGCGGCTGAACGAGCTCAACGACGACCTCGCGCTCTCCTCGATCGATCAGGACACCGCGGCGATCGCGCGCCTCGGCCGCGAGTACGAGGCCGTGCAGGCCGAGCTCGAAGCGGCCTACGCGCGCTGGGAGGAGCTGGGTGCGCGGTTGAGCGCGGAGATGGAGCCGGCGGAGCGATGAGCGGGCGGCCCTACGTGATCGGCCTGACCGGGAATATCGCCTGCGGGAAGTCGGCCGTGCTGGCCATGCTGGCCGATCTTGGGGCCGAGACGATCGACGCGGACCGGGTGGCGCACGCCGTGATGGCGCCGGGACAGCCGACGGCCGAGCGCGTCATCGCCGAGTTCGGCGCTGGCGTGCGCGGCGCGGACGGCGGGATCGACCGGCGAGCCCTCGGCGAGATCGTCTTCGCCGACCCGGCGCGCCTGCGCCGCCTCGACGAACTGACGCACCCACCGACCGTGGCCGCCATCCGCGAGCGAGTCGCGGCGAGCGACCGGCCCGTCGTCGTCATCGACGCCATCAAGCTGTTCGAGGCCGGCATGGCCGGCGACTGCGACCAGATCTGGGTCGTCATCTGTGATGCCGATCAGCAGATCGCGCGCCTGATGCGCCGCAACGGTTACGACCGGGCCGAGGCGCGGCGGCGGATCGACGCTCAACCGCCGGCCGCGGAGAAGGTCGCCCGCGCCGGCGTCGTGATCGACAACAGCGGCAGCCTGGAGGATACCGAGGCGCAGGTCCGCGCGGCCTGGGACGCGCTTCCTCTCCAGCGACGCGATCCCGTCGACGCGGCAGGATGATCCGGCGGACCATTGGCGTTACCATTCTGAGAGACACGCAACGTTAGGAGACTCCTGGGGCCGGGCCGACTCGAGCGGCGTCGCTTCGGAGTCGCGAAGGAGGGGTTCACGCGATGGCGGACCAGCTCTCGTTGAACGTCTGGTACGACTACACCTGACCGTACGTCTACACCGCAGCGGTCTTGCTGCACCACGCCAAGGAACACCTCGGCGACCAGCTCGACATCAACTGGCGCTACTTCTCGCTCGAACAGGTCAACCAGAAGAATGGCGAGGACTGGAGGCTCTGGGAGCAGCCCGAGAGCTACCCTAGCCGATCGCGCCTGGCCTTCAAGGGCGCCGAGGCGGCGCGTCAGCAGGGCAAGCAGGCCTTCGACCGGTTCAATCTGGCGCTGCTGATCGCCCGGCATGCCGACGGCAAGGACCTGACCGACCGTCAGACGATCATCGACGCCGCCCGCGGGGCCGAGCTCGACATGGCACGCTTCGAGCGCGACTTCGACGCCGCCACCCTCGAGCCGGTCGGTCGCGACCACCAGGAAGGCGTCCAGACCTACGGCATCTTCGGCACGCCAACCTTCGTCTTCGACAACGGCCAGGCCGCGTACATGCGCCTGCGGCCGCTACCCCCCACCGAGGAACTGCCGGCCGTCTGGGAGCAGCTCCGCGCGATCATGGAGGGGCGCCCGACGATCCAGGAGATCAAGCGGCCGGTTCCTCCCGCCAGGTAGGCGTCGCGACAATCCTCGAACAACGAGCGGGGCCGCCGGACTCCTCCGGCGGCCCCGTTTGGCCGGTTCTGCTCGCGCGTCAGAGCGTCTGCTGGATGGCCCGGATCCCGGCGGTCAACTTCTGGATGTCCTCCTCGGTGTTGTAGAAGCCGATCGAGACGCGGGCCGCGTCCGGGTTGTTGATGTAGCGCGTGACGAAGCGGATCGTCACGTTGTGCTCGTCGGCAAGACGGTGCGCCAGGTCGGGCGGCGTGATCCCCGGCACGTTGAAGGCAATCAGCCCGGCGAGCGCCTCGCGCGGAGTCACCATGGTCACGCCCGGTAGCGCGGCGATGGCATCGTAGGCCTTCGGCGCCAGCTCGCGGATGCGTCCCATCGCCCAGTCGATGCCCACGTCGTCGGTGATCCAGCGCGTGGCCGCCGCCTGGCCCGCCGTCAGAATGGTGTTGCGCCCCGCCGTGTCGAAGCGCGCCGCCCCGAAGGCGGGGGCGTAGGACGCGCCGAGGTAGTCGAGGGTGTCGCGGATCGTGCCGCCGGAGGCGAGCGTCTGCTCCAGCTCGCCGACGCTCGAGGCGCGGACGTAGAGCGCGCCGGTGCCGTCCGGCCCACACATCCATTTCTGGCCCGAGCAGGCATAGAAGTCGACGCCGAGGTCATGGAGGTCGAGCGAGAGCGCGCCGTACGACTGCGCGGCATCGACGGCCACCAGCACGTCGTGGCGGTGCGCCATCTCGACGATGGTCTTGACCGGCAGCGCCGCGCCCGTGGTGTACGACACGTGGGAGATGGCGATCATGCGCGTGCGCGGGGTGATCAGCCGCTCGAACGTCTCCACGATCCTCGCGGGATTGCCGCCGCCGAGGCCGATGTCGGCCACGCGCACCCGGATGCCGTAGCGGCGCTTGGCGAGGAAGGACGGGATCAGGCCGCCCGGGTGCTCGATGTTCGAGATGATCAGCTCGTCGCCGGGACGCCAGCGGTAGCCGATGAGCGCCACGTACATGCCGTCGGTGGTGCTGCTGGTGACCGCGATCTCGCCGGGATCGGCGCCCACCGCTTTCGCGACGGCCTCGCGGACCTGCACGCGTAGCTCCATCAGGTGTGGAAAGTGCTGTGAGTCGATGCGCGCCTTGGTCAGGTCGTGCTGCAACTCGGCCGCCATGGCGTCGTAGGCCACGCGCGGCAAGGGACCGCAGGTGCCGGTGTTGAGGTACACGGTGTCCAGCACCCCGGGAAGCATGTCCCGGATCTGCTCGATCGTCTGCACGGTCGCTCTCCCTCCTCCGTCCGGTCCATCGCTCGAACGACACGCCCACGCGCGTCGGCTGCACGCCCCGTAACCCGCCCTCCTCACTCCTCAGAGCGCTCCGCGCTCCCGCATCGCGGCGATCTCGCTCGTGGTGTAGCCCAGCTCACCCAGCACCTCGACGGTGTGCTCGCCGAGCCGCGGCGGCGGCCGGCGGATGCTCCCCGGTGTATCGGCGAGCTTGAGCGCGATGCCCGGCAGTCGCAGGTCGGGGATGGTCGGATGCGGCACGTCGACCACCATGTCGCGGTGGTCAACCTGCGGCAGACCGAGCACGGTGTCGATGCGGTTGACCGGACTGGAGGGGACGCCCGCGGCGTCCATGCGGCGCGACCACTCCTCCGCATCCTCGCGCGCGAGGAGATCCAGCAGGATGGAGTCGAGCTCCTCGCGGTGGGTACAGCGGTCGGGGTTTTTCGCGAATCGCGGATCATCGGCAAGGTCGTCGCGGCCGATCGCGCCGCAGAACCGGCGCCAGAGCGCGTCGCTGGCGACGGCGACGACCAGGAAGCCGTCCCGCGTCGGGTAGGCGCCGTACGGCGTCAGGCTCCCGTGCGCCGAGCCCAACCGGCCAGGGACGTTGCCGGTGCCCAGGTACGAAACCGCGTGGTAGGTCAGCCACGACACCTGCCCCTCGAGCAGCGACGACTCGACGCGCTGCCCGCGGCCGGTCCGCTCGCGAACGTAGAGCGCGGCCAGGATAGCCTGGACCGCGTTCGCGCCCGCGGTGAGGTCGACGACCGATGTGCCGACGCGCACCGGCGGCCGCCCCTCCTCGCCGGTGATGCTCATCAGGCCGCCGTACGCCTGCATGAGCAGGTCGACCCCCGACCGGTTCCGATCCGGTCCGTCGCTGCCGACGGCGGAGATGGCGCAGTAGATGAGGCGCGGGTTGTCCTCACGCAGGTCGTCATATCCCAGGCCCCAGCGCTCCATTGCGCCGGGTCGGAAGTTCTCGATCAGGATGTCGGAGCTCGCCGCCAGCCGCCGAATCAGCTCCCGTCCCGCGTCGGTCTGGAGGTTGACGGTGATGCCGCGCTTGTTCCGGTTTGCGCTCAGGAAGTAGCAGCTCTCGCCGTTCCAGAAGGGCAGATAGCCGCGCGTGTCGTCTCCCCGACCCGGTGCCTCGACCTTGACCACGTCGGCGCCGAGGTCGCCGAGCGTCATGGCGGCGAACGGCCCGGCCAGGTGCCGGCTCAGCTCGAGCACGCGAATGCCGGCGAGCGGCTCGTTCACATCCAACCTCCGCCCGTCACCGCCCCGCGTACCGCGGCGGCCGCTTCTCGCGAAACGCGGTCAGGGCCTCGCGGCGGTCCTCCGTCAGCGCGGCCGTGGCCACGACGTCGATGTGGTGCAGCGCTGCCGCGTCGACCCCCTGCCGGACGCTGATCCAGATGTTCTCCTTGGTGTCCTGGACCGCGCGCGGCGCGAGCTCCGCGATCTGCCGCGCGGCGTCGGCCGCCGCCGCCTCGGCGTCGGGAACCAGCCGCGTGACCAGGCCAACCCGCTCGGCCTCGTCCGCCTCCATCCAGCGCGCGGTCAGCAGCAGATCCTGGGCGCGGGTCAGACCGATGACGCGCACCAGGTGATGGGCTGGCGACGGCACCGCGACCGCCACCTCGCGGTAGCTGAAGCGGGACGCCGCCGACGCGAACCGCAGGTCGGCGGAGATCGCCAGCTCGACACCCAGGCCGACCGCCGGGCCGTCGATCGCCGCCACGATCGGCACGGGTATTGACCGCAGCTTGCGCAGCACCCGGTGCATCGTCGAGACCCGGTCCCGCACGAAGGCCGGGTCGGCGTCGAGCGTCTCTTTGAGGTCGATCCCGGCGCAGAAGCCGGGCGTGCTGGCGCGCAGGAGGATCACCCACGGCCGCTCGCGTGCGAGGTCGTCGAGCGTCCGCTCCATTGACTCGAGCAACTGGTGGCTGACGGCGTTGCGGACGCGCGGCCGGTTCAGCGTCAGGGTCACGATCTGGCCGTCCCGGGACACGAGTAGCGGCCGGCTTTCCTCGCTCAAGCGTGGTCCCTCCCCGATGCGTCGAACTGCCCCGTCATCATAGCAGCGTCGCGGCATCGGCGCGCCTCGCCTCCCGGAACATCCGGCGGCGCGCCCGTCTCACGAAATGCGAGAACGGTTGTTGCGTAGTTGTAACGTCGGCGCTCGCGCTGTAGCGCCGGGGAATTTGAGCGGTGCTAGGGTAGGCGACAGACCCCCGGGAGGGGCCGGCCGTCACCGCCGCCGGCACGGGGGAACGCGCGAGGAGAGTCGATCAGATGGAAGCGTCGGTGAAGCTTGGGCGGATTCGCGGCATCACGATCGGTATCCACTACAGCTGGCTGGCGGTCTTCGCGGTCCTCACCTACTCCCTCGCCCAGTGGTTCTTCCCGGTCGTCGTTCCCGGCTGGACGGTCGCGCAGTACTGGGGAGTGGGAGCCGTTGCCGCGTTGCTGCTCTACGCGTCGGTACTGGCGCATGAGTTGGGGCACTCGCTCGTCGCGCAGTCTCGCGGCATCCCGGTGCGCAGCATCACGCTGTTCCTCTTCGGCGGCGTCGCGCTGATCGGCCGGGAGACGGAAGACCCCCGGGACGAGTTTCTGATCGCTGCCGCGGGCCCACTCGTCAGCGTCCTGGTCGGTGGTGCGTCGCTGGCGATCCTGCTGACGGCTTCCTGGCTCCCGACCGTCGTCGCCGCCGTGCTGGACTACCTGCTCTGGGCCAACCTGGTTGTCGCCGCCTTCAACCTCATCCCCGGCTACCCCCTCGACGGCGGCCGCCTGTTCCGGTCCGCGATCTGGGCGCTCACGGGAAACATCAACCGAGCGACGCGCATCGCCGCCATCGCGGGGGTGGTCGTCGGTTTCGCCTTCATGGTCGGCGGGATCGTCTACGCGGTAGCGCTCAACAGCCCGCTCTCGGGCATCTGGATGGTCGCGATCGGTTGGTTCCTCCAGCGAGCAGCCCAGCAGTCGGCGCAGCAGGTGGCCGTGGAGAACGCGCTCGACGGTGTGCGGGTCGGCTCGCTGATGAATCCGAATCCGCCGGTGGTGCGCCCGGACACGTCGCTGGACTTGCTGGTCGCGCGGTGCGTGCTGGCGCGCGACGATGACGGCGTGCCGGTGGTGGATGGCGGCCAACTCGTCGGCATGATCACCCTGTCCGACGTGCGCGAGGTGCCACGCGCCGCCTGGGGCTGGATCAGTGTCGGCACCTGCATGACACCGCGCAGCCGGCTGGCAACCGCGACGCCATCGACGCCGATCGAGTCGGCGCTTCTGGCGATGTCCGAGCGCGGCCTCCACCAGTTGCCGGTGCTGCATGGCAACGTCCTGGTCGGCCAGCTCACGCGCGGCGCCGTCCTCCGCCACCTCCGCACCTACGAGCGCCTGCCGAAGACGGAACGGCTCGACGTCAATCTGCTTCCGCTGCCCGCCCTCCGGCGCCGCGAGCCCGCGGCCTGAGCGCGCCGCCGGGACGCCCGGTCGTCCGTGGTATGCTCAGTTCGTACGTCGGGCGCCGGGCGGGTTCCCGCCGGCGCCCAGCCATTTGCCTTCACCAAGACACGGGAATGGTAGCGATGATCGAGAATCTCGAACTCACCGTCTCCGGCATCCTCGAGCGCCTCGACCGGATCGGGGTGCGTCTTTGACTTGCCCGCGAAAGAGCGGGAGATCAACGAGCTCGAGGCCGCCAGCGGCGAGCCGGAGTTCTGGAACGACGCGCAGCACGCCCAGCGCGTGATGCGCCGCCTGAGCGGACTGCGCCAGCAGGTCGAGCGCTGGAGTGATCTGCGGCGCCAGGCGGCGGACCTCCGGGAGCTCGTCGAGCTGGCGGGCGGCGACGAGGAGATGCAGGCCGAGATCGCGAGCGAGACCGAGCGGGTGCTCGACGGTCTGAACCAGCTCGAGCTCGAGTTGCTCCTGAACGGCCCCTGGGACGACCACGACGCGATCCTCGCCGTCCACGCCGGAACCGGCGGCGTCGATGCGCAGGACTGGGCCGAGATGTTGATGCGCATGTACCTGCGCTGGGCCACACGCAACGGGTTCAAGGCCGAGGTGCTCGACACGACCGAGGGCGAGGAGGCCGGCATCAAGAGCGTCACGCTCGAGATCCGGGGACCGAACGCGTACGGCTACGCCAAGGGCGAGGCCGGCACGCACCGGCTGGTGCGCCTGTCGCCATTTGACGCCGCGCACCGCCGCCATACGGCCTTCGCTCTGGTCGAGGTTTTGCCGCAGGCGGACGACGACGATGCTGAGACGCCCATCCGGGATGACGACCTGCGGATCGACACCTACCGCTCGTCCGGCGCCGGCGGCCAGCACGTCAACAAGACCGATTCGGCCGTGCGCATCACCCACCTTCCGACCGGGATCGTCGTCACCTGCCAGAACGAGCGGTCGCAGATCCAGAACCGCGAGACAGCCATGAAGATCCTGCGCGCGCGCCTCGCCGAGCTGGCGGTCCGGCAGCGCGAGGAGGAGCAGGCGCGCCTCAAGGGCGAGCACGTGGCCGCGGGGTGGGGCAACCGCATCCGCTCGTACGTCCTGCAGCCCTACACCATGGTGACCGACCATCGCACGGAGCACAGCACCGGCAACGTCCAGGCGGTGCTCGAGGGCGAGATCGAGCCGTTCATCGAGGCGTACCTGCACCAGCAACTGGGTGAGGAGCAGGAGACGTAGTCCCGACGCCCGGTCATCCTGGTGGCGGAACTTCGGCTGCCGTGTATTCCCGGCCTGCCGGCTGGAGCCCGTCGGCGCCGCGGCACCGCCGGGGTCTGCGGTCACGGACTTCGCCTGCCGCATCACGTTCCGCTTCGCGGGCGACGTGCCGCGGACTACGGTGCGTGTAGAAGTCCATCACCGCACCGCCTGCGTGGCGACGACCGACGCCGTACGCGTACGCTTCGGCGCCGCAGCCCACACATCCGCGTGAGTTGCCCCGTCGCCGTGACCGCGCACCTCCACCTCCCCGTGGTCGATGTGCTCCAGTGCTTGCGTGCTACGAGCCGGGCGGAGACACCCTTTCCCGTGTGAGCGATAGGTGTGCTTCCTGGACGCCTGGCGACCGGTGAGCAGGCTCACGCTGGGCGCCGGCAACGCCCCGCAACCTTGACACGACCGGTATCAACTGGTATCCTCCCGGTGTTAGCACTCCGGAGGTGAGAGTGCTAATCCGGAGTGAACGATGCAGGACGTACTCAGCGAGCGGCAGCACACCATCCTCAAGCTCATCGTCCAGGAGTACATCCGGACGGGACGGGCGATCGGCTCGAAGGCACTGCTGGAGCGCTTCCGGCTGGGCGTGAGCCCGGCCACGGTGCGCAACGAGATGGGCGAACTGGAGGGCCAGCAGTACTTGGTCCACCGGCACACGTCGGCGGGGCGGGTGCCGACGGACCGCGCGTACCGCTACTACGTCGAGTGCGTGCTCGAGGACGCCTGGCTGCCGGAGACGGAGCAGATCACGATCCGGCACCAGTTCGGCCAGGTCGAGATGCAGCTCGAGGCCTGGGCCAAGCTGGCGGCGACCATCGCGGCCGACCTGTCGGGCAACATGGCCCTGGTGACGCCACCGCGAGGTCGGGTCGAGCGCCTGCGCCACTTCGAGCTGATCAGCCTGCGCGACCACGTCGTGCTGCTGATCGTGGTCACGCAGGCGGGCGCCGTCCGCGAGGTCATCCTGCCTCAGAGCGAGCCGGTGCTGCAGCCGGAGCTGAGCGCGTTGAGCCAGCGGCTGAACGCGGAGCTGAGCAACCTGAACACGTCCCAGATGCTGGAGCGGGCAGCGGGCACGTCCGGTCTGGCTGGCACCGTGCTGCGGCACATCGCCGAGGCGATGCGCGTCGTACAGCAGGAGAGTCAGAGCGAGCTGGTCTCCGAGGGGCTCGATCGCGTGCTCCAGCAGCCGGAGTTGACCCAGAGCGCGATGGCCCATCGCTTGCTCGAAATGCTGCGCGGCGGGGTGATCCTGTCGGAACTGCTGCCCCAGCTGGAGATCGACGGCGATGTCCAGGTGATCATCGGCTCGGAGAACCGCTCCAAGGACCTCCAGCCCTTCGGCGTGGTGGTATCGACGTACGGCTCCGGTGACGAGATCACCGGCGTGCTCGGGGTCGTCGGACCGACGCGGATGCCCTATGGGCGCTCGATCTCCGCGGTGCGGTTCCTCTCACACCTCCTGAGCGAGTTGCTGCGGGATATCTACGAAGCGGAAACGGATTCGACGGCCTGAGCCACGAGGGGGTTCTCCACCAGATGGCGCAACGACACGAGCCGGGTGACGGCTCCTCTAATCCCGAGCAGGCGACCGACGGACAACCGGATCAGCGCGCGCGAGCGGGCTTCGACGGCCCGCCCGGCGAGCAACCGGCGTCCGAGTCGGCCGCGCAGGTACCGGACGAGGACACACTGTTGAACGAACTGCTACAGGAGCGCGCCCGCGCCGCCGAGTACCTGGATCAGGCCCAGCGGGCCCGCGCCGAGATGATCAACTACCGGCGCCGCATGGAGCAGGAGATGCAGCAGGTTCGCCAGCACGCGGGTGAGCGGATGCTGACGCGCATCCTGCCGGTGCTGGACGACTTTCACCGGGCGATCCAGGCGGTCCCGGCGGAGCAGGCATCCGAGCCCTGGGTCCAGGGAGTCCACCTCATCGAGCGCAAGCTCTGGACGGTGCTGGAGGCCGAAGGGGTGCGGCCGATCGAGGCGGTCGGCCGACGATTCGATCCCAGCCTCCACGAGGCGGTCACGGTAGAGGAGGGGGACGGCGAGGCCGACACGGTGGTCCAGGAGTTCCAGCGTGGCTACACCCTCCACGAGCGCGTGCTGCGCCCCGCCATGGTCAAGGTCGGTCGGGGGAGCGGGCGCACGGCAGACGGTAACTAGCGGGCGGGCCGGCGTTCCCGGCGGCACGTGCAGCACGGAAGGATAGACAATCGATGGCACGCACAATTGGCATCGACCTCGGCACCACGAACTCGGTGATGGCGATCATCGAGGGCGGCGAGCCGACGGTGATCGCGAACGCGGAGGGCGAGCGGCTGACCCCCTCGGTCGTGGCGTTCACCAGCGGCGGGGAGCGGCTCGTCGGGCGCTTCGCCAAGCGCCAGGCGGTGACCAACCCCAAGAACACGGTCTTCTCCGTCAAGCGCTTCATGGGGCGTCGCTTTGACGACCCGTCGGTGCAGCGCGACCTGAAGCTGGTCCCCTACGAGGTGCGCAAGGCGCAGAACGGCGGCATCGAGATCAAGCTGGGCGACCGCTGGTACAGCCCGCCCGAGATCTCGGCGATGATCCTGCAGAAGCTCAAGACGGACGCGGAGGCCTACCTCGGCGACACGGTCGACAAGGTGGTCATCACCGTTCCGGCCTACTTCGACGACAGCCAGCGCAACGCCACCAAGGATGCCGGCCGCATCGCCGGCCTGGAGGTCCTGCGCATCATCAACGAGCCCACCGCCTCGGCCCTGGCCTACGGCCTGGACAAGAAAGAGGACGAGCAGATCGCCGTCTACGACCTCGGCGGCGGCACCTACGACATCTCGATCCTCGACCTTTCCGAGGGCGTGTTCCAGGTGCTGGCCACCAACGGCGACACCCACCTGGGCGGCGACGACTTCGACCAGCGCATCATCGAATGGCTGGCAGACGAGTTCAAGCGCCAGGAGGGGATCGACCTTCGCGGCGACCGCATGGCGCTGCAGCGCCTCAAGGAAGCGGCCGAGAAGGCCAAGATCGAGCTCTCCAGCACGCAGCAGACCGAGATCAATCTGCCGTTCGTCACCGCGGATGCCAGCGGGCCGAAGCACCTGAACATCACGCTGACGCGCTCCAAGCTCGAGCAGCTCGTCGGCGACCTCGTCCAGGGCACGGTGCCGCCGATGGAGGCGGCGCTCAAGGACGCCGAACTGCCCAAGAGCAAGATCGACGAGGTGCTGCTCGTCGGCGGTCAGACGCGCATGCCGGCCGTCCAGCGCAAGGTCGCCGAGTTCTTCGGCAAGGAACCCCACAAGGGCATCAACCCGGACGAGGTGGTGGCCATCGGCGCGGCGATCCAGGCCGGTGTGCTCGGCGGCGAGGTCAAGGACGTCCTGCTACTGGACGTCACCCCGCTGACCCTCTCGATCGAGACCCTCGGCGGCGTGTCGACCCCGCTCATCGAGCGCAACACGACCATCCCGACTCGCAAGAGCCAGATCTTCACCACCGCGTCGGATAACCAGACGCAGGTCGAGATCCACGTCGTGCAGGGCGAGCGCCCGATGGCGACCGACAACAAGAGCCTCGGCCGCTTCATCCTGGACGGGATCCCGCCGGCGCCGCGCGGTGTGCCGAAGATCGAGGTGACCTTCGACATCGATGCCAACGGCATCCTCAACGTGACGGCCCGCGACCAGGCAACCGGTCGAGAGCAGAAGATCACCATCACCGCCTCCAGCGGCCTGACCGAGAATGAGATTCAGCGGATGGTCCGCGAGGCGGAGTCGCACGCCAACGAGGACAAGGAGCGCCGGGAGGCGATCGAGTTCCGCAACCAGGCCGAGTCGATGACCTACCAGGCCGAGCGCACGCTGGCGGACTACGGCGACAAGATCCCATCCGAGTTGAAGGCCGACCTGGAGGGCAAGATCGCGGCCGTGCGCGACGTGCTGGAGCACGACCGGGAGAACATCACGCGCCTGCGCAGCGTCTACGAGGAGATGACGCAGACGCTGTCGAAGGTTGGCACCTCGATGTACGAGCAGGCCGGCTCGACCGGCGCCACGACCGAGGGGCAGCCGGGCGCCGAGCAACCCCCCGAGGACGAGGCGACCGTGGAGGGGGAGTTCCGCGAGGTGCACCACGAGGGGTAGCCACGCGGTCGGTCAAGCATAGTCGGTGACGGCACGACGCCGCCGGGATAAATGTCCCGGCGGCGTCGCAGTGTCCGCGGCATCAACGTGAAACGGGGGAGCGCAAGACGCTCCCCCGCGCGTGCATCGTCGGTGGGGACCGTCCGGCCTCAGTGAGCGGTCAGGAACTCCAGGTTCGCCAGCGGGACGCTCACGCGTTCGCCGCTTGCCGTCTCAACCTCAGCCACTTCGCGTGGACCACCGGCGGCAAACTCGGTGAAGCTCCCCGACCGGCAGACGACGACCGTGCCAAGTTGGGCGGGATCGACCAGCCGGGCGTGCAAGCCGTCGGCCGGTCCGATGTGAGGCACCGGCCGGTCCTCCGGGGCGGGAGCCGCCGACAGGTACAGGTAGGGCCACCCCTCGTCAACTCCGGCGCGCCCGGTCAAGATGGTCGCCGGCTGTCCCTCATGCTGCATCAGGAAGTCGAAGACCGGCGCGGCCATGGGACGGCGTCCGAATCCCTCGGTGATGAACACGGTGATCGGTACGCGATCAACCTCGGCGATGAGGGCCACGTCCCCCGGACCGCTGCGCCAGAAGCGTTCAACGGCCGGTTCACTCCCCGGGAAGACCGCGCGGCGGATCTCTCCCTCGCTGATGCTCCCCATGATGACGGCGAGCGCCCCGACCTCCGCCAGCCGACGGATCGTCGCCGAGCCGGCGGTCATGCCCGCGAGAACCACCGCGCCCCGCAGATCTTCACCGATTGCGTCCGCGGTGAGCTCGCGGTCGGCTCGATCGATCGCCGCCCGGACGGGTCCTACCACGGCCGCGCCAAGTCCGAACGCGCCGCGCACGCGGGCTCCACCCGTGCTGATCAGGGCGCCGCGGTCGTCGACCAGCGCCTCAACCTGGCCGAACACCAGGGACTGGAGCTCAAACTGCGTCGTGGCCGGGTGCAGGATGGCCGTTCCGGCCGTCTCGTCAATTTCCGTGACGGTACCCGCGAACGGTGCGTTCGCCGCCGCCGTGCGCAGGCCCCGTCGCGCACGGGCGACCGCCTCGCCGGCCTCGAACGTCGACCCGATCGGCTTGGTGAGGTACTGCGCGATCGATGCGGGCGGTACGCCGAGCTCACGGGCCAGGTGGAGCGTCATCACACGGCCCGACGGCGCGGACGCCACGGCGATCGAGCGTTTCGGATCGACCGCGTCTCCGACGTGGACCGAGACCGTCCCCGGGACATCCATCGCGCGTTCGACCACGTACTGAGCGCCCTCGACGATCACCGGCTCGGTGCCGGCCAGTCGCGCGACCATCTGCCCTACTCCTCGTTCACTCAGCCCGGCCGCCAAGGTCGGCGATCCAGGTCTTTAGCCGCGCCATGCGCGTTTCGGGGTCGTCGGGCAGCGTCACCGGACGACCCCGCGCGTCGATGATGATGCCGAGGTCGCCACCGGCCAACTGCTGCTCGCCCGACAGGACCACCGGCTGACCGGGAACGCGATGACCAATCGAGAAGTCGGGGTCCGGTTCCAGGGTGAGGGTCGCCGTCTCGGTCTCTCCCAGCGGGAGACGCTGGATGTTCCCGTAGGGCACGCTGAAGCGCCGCTCCTCACCGCCGGCGTAGGTGATCGTGCCGCGCACCGCGAGCGCTCCCTCAGCCCCATGGCCCCGGATGACGATGCACGTCCCGACCGGCATGAGCACGTCCTGCTCGACAACGTCCCGCGCGAAGACCGGATCGTCGGTCGCGATCGCGCCGGCCGCCGGTACCAGCCCCTCGGGATCGTGCGCCAGGGAGCAAACGCCGTCCTCGGGATCCGGCTGCAGCCCGTCCAGCAGAGCCAGCAGGGGAAGCGTCAGATCGGGCTGTGTGAACCAGGGCCCCACCGCCATGAGGCCGATCGGCAGTCCGGGCGCCAGCCCACTCTCCGTCAGCAAGGTAGCCAGGACCTCCCGATGGAAAGCCGCAGCAACGAGGCGATCGGACACCGCCTCCAGTTCGGCGAAGGGCCGCAGCGCGCGGTTGAGCGCCCACTCGGTGATCTCGTCGCTCGACACCCGGAACGGCAGCCAGCGCGCCACCCGCTCGGGCGCCAGGGTGATCAGGTTGCGGGCACCGAGACCGGTGTCGAGGTCGGGTCGGGCCGCGGCGATCGACTCGTCGCCGATCACGCCGTAGATGCCGACACCGTCCGCGATCGCGACACTCACCACGTTGCGCTGCGTACGCCGGCTCAAGAAAGTGGCGATCGCCTGGTGGGCGCGCGTGCGATCGACGAAGCCGGCGCTTGCCGCCAGGCGCATGCCGGGAGCTTCGGCGACGCGCCGCCCGTACTCGTCGCGAAGCTCGGACTCCAGGGCCGCGGCTATCTCACGGACGTCGTACTCCGCGGGGTCGATCCCGCTCAGGTCCAGTGTGTTGCCGAGTTCGACCGCGGCCGTCTGCTGATGCGCGTCGTCGCCGACGATGATGCCCTGCTTGATGGCAACCTCGCGCGCCGCGTCGGCCACGGCATCGAGAACGGCCGTCCAGTCGTCAGTCGTCCCACCGGCATACACCAGGATGACCGACGACGGACGGGACGCGCGCAGCCAGGCGCGCACCGCGGACGGCGAGAGCGCCTCCTGCCCTCCGGGTAGCAGGTCGAATGACGTGGTCAGGCTCGTTGGGGTGCGCCGAGCGGCGGCTGCCAGGGTTCGCGCGAGGTCGGAGCCACCGACGGAGATCAGGGCCGCCCGCACGCGCGAGATCGGCGTCCCGGTGAGGTAGACGGCGTCGACACCCGCGTCCGTGCCCTGCTCCGGCACCAGGATCCGGTCGCCGTCGCGCAGCCTGCGCCCGGTGCCGGTCTCGAGCTGCTCGATGGCCGCCGCGATGCCCGCCGCCGCGTCATCAATGGGAGGAAGTACCGTGGATCGGCTGGATCCCAGAGCAACGAAGCGCGGCGTTCCCTCGACGAGGTCGAACAGGAGCGCGCGCGTGACGGCGCGATCGATGCTGATCACGAGCGACGACGTGCGGGTCATCGACCCCGACCGCCCGGAGCCGGCCCGGGGGCCCAGTCCGGTGTCGGTCGTTTCCTCGAGGTACTGTGCCACTTCGTTCCCTCGTCTCTAACGCGGCATGCCGACCAGGTAGTAGGCGGCAAGCAGCACCACCAGGATGATCAGGACGAGCAGGAGGATTCGGATGCGGCGCGTGCGGTCGGCCGCCGGCGTGGACACCGGGGCCGTCGCCGCCATTGGAGCGGGCTCCGGTTCGGGGAGCACGACCTGCTCCGTGACCGACGCCGTCGACGGCACAACGTTTGGCTCGGGCTCGAGCGGGAAGAAGTCAGGACGCGCCGTCGCTTCGGCGTCGGGGTCGATCGCCCGCGGAGCCGTCAGCCAGGCGCGGCTGACGCTGGGGACGTCGAGGACCGCGGCCGCCGCCAGTTGCCGCGCCGTACCGGAGTCGGCAACCGCACTCACCGGCGCCGGCGGCTCTTCGTCTCCCAGCGCCCGCAGCCACTCCGGCAGATCCTCGTCACCGATGAGTGAGAACTCATCGCTGAGGGAGAAGGGAGGCGTCGCCGCCGGCGTGGCGGTCTGGGTGCCGCCCACCTCGGGCTCGGTGTCCGCCTGCGCGGGCGACTGAGACCGTGCCGCCCGGAGCCAGTCCGGCAAGTTCTCGGTCGGTCCTTGTTCCGCCACGGTCGGTGCCGGCGGCTCGGACGTCGCCAGGTCGCGGAGCCAGGGTGGAAGCTCCGTCGGGTTGACCTGAAGCGGCTCGTCGTCCACGAAGCTTGGCCCGGGCTCGAACTGGCCCGCGGCGTCGGCGGCGCCGAGCGGCGCGCCGCAGCTCTGGCAGTACCGGTCGTAGGTGGAGATGAGCTCGTGGCACGACGGGCACGTCTCCGGGCCCGAGCGCGCGCTCATCGGTGCCCCGCAGACCTCGCAGGTCTCGCCGCCGGTCTGGTTGCTGGTTCCGCACTGTGCGCAATACACCGAGACCTCCCGATTGTCAGCTCCACGGGACCATCGCCGCGCGTTCCCTGGGGATCCAGGTCGCCGGCCATGTCCGCACGTGCCAGGAGTCTAGCATTGGGGCACCGATGGAAGGTTAGCCGAGAAGTCCTGTTTCAGTGTCCGGACATCATGTCGCGAACGTCTGGCGCGCTAGCGCTGCTCGTCGGTATCGAGCCAGATCGTCACCGGGCCATCGTTGATCAGGCTGACCATCATGTGCGCACCGAACTCGCCCGTCGCCACCGGCAGCCCCTCCGCGCGCAGCCGCTCGGCCACGCGGTCCACCAACGGACGGGCTACCTCCGGCTGCGCCGCGTGGACGAAACTCGGCCGCCGACCCTTGCGCGTGTCGCCGTACAGCGTGAACTGCGACACGACCAGCGCCGACAGGCCGAGCTCAGTCGCCGAACGGTTCATCTTGCCCTGCTCGTCTTCGAAGATACGCAGGTTCGCGATCTTCCCGGCCAGGAAATCGGCCTCCGTCGGCCCGTCACCGTCACGCACGCCGACCAGCACGAGCACACCCGCCCGAATGGCGCCAATCTCGCGACCGTCGACCTCCACCGCGGCCCGGCTCACTCGCTGGATCAGCGCTCGCATCGACGTCCCTCGTTCATCCGTCCTCCCGCCGCTCAAGCGTCGCGATCGCCAGCGCGGCGATGCCCTCGCCGCGGCCGACGAAGCCCAGCCCCTCGTTCGTCGTCGCCTTGACGTTGACCTGGCCGACGCCGATGGCCAGCGCCTCGGCGATGGCCGCGCGCATCCGGTCGCGGTGAGGGCCGAGGCGCGGCGTCTCGGCGACGACGGTGGCGTCGACGTTCACGATCTTCCAGTCAGGCGCCAGCAGCGCGCGGACGCGCCGCAGCAGGTCGCGGCTGTCGGCCCCATGCCAGCGCGCGTCCGACGGCGGGAAGTGCACCCCGATGTCCCCCAGCGCGGCGGCGCCGAGTAGCGCATCCATGATCGCGTGCAGCAGGACGTCCGCGTCGGAGTGTCCGGCGAGCCCCTGGAGCGCGGGAACCAGGATGCCGCCCAGCACCAGATCGCGCCCCTCGGCGAAGGGGTGGACGTCGTAGCCGATGCCGCTGCGAATCACGACCGTGGCGCCGTCAGGCGGCGTGCCAGCAGGGCTTCTGCGATGGCGAGGTCGGACGGCGTGGTCAGCTTCAGGTTCTCCGGGCTGCCGGGGTAGACCTCGACGGGAAACCCGGCGCGCTCGAGCAGCGCGGACTCGTCCGTCACCAGCCGAAAGGCGTCGCCGGCACCGCGGTAGGCAGCCTCCAACCAATCCCGCCGGAACACCTGCGGTGTCTGGGCGACCACGAGCTCGGCGCGCGGCAGCGTTTCGAGCACCAGGCCCGAGGAGTCCACCCGCTTGATGGTATCCGAGGCCGGGAGGGCAGCGACCGCGGCGCCGCGTGCCTCGGCGGCGTGGATGCCGGCCAGGCAGAGGTCCGGCGTCACCAGCGGGCGCGCCGCGTCGTGGATCAGCACGAGGTGGAGGTCGTCGGACAGGGCCGCGAGCCCGAGCCTGACCGACTCGGCGCGCGTCGGCCCACCGCGACAGGTCGCGACCCGGCCGCGAACGTCGCGGCGATCGAGCGCGGCAGCGACGGTCGCAGCGTTCGCCGGCCCCGTCACGACGACGAGCTCCGCGATCTCCGGCACGGCCAACAGCGCGTCGAGCACCCAGTCGATGACGGCTCGACCGCCCAGCGGCTCGACCGTCTTGTCGCGAGGGCCCATGCGGCGGCTGCTGCCGGCCGCCACGACCACCGCACCGCAACCGCTCACGCCGACTCCGCCTCTTTGACGTGGGCGAAGGCCATGCGCCCCGCGCCGGTCTGGAGCGTACGGGTCACCACGACGGTGACGTCCTTACCGATCAGGTTCTTCCCGGACTCGACGACGACCATCGTCCCGTCGTCGAGGTAGCCGACCCCCTGGTCGTACTCCCGCCCCGGCTGGATGATCTTGAGGGACATCTCCTCCCCGGCGACGACCGCGGGTCGCATCACACGCGCCAGCTCGTGGACGTTCAGCACGCTCACGCCGTGGAGCGCTCCCACCCGATCCAGGTTGTAGTCGCCGGTCAGGATCTGGAAGCCGTAGGTGTCGGCCAGCCGCACCAGCTTGCTGTCGACATCGCTCTCCTCGGTCGCGTCCAGGTCACTGATCTCCAGATTGACGCACTCGTCCCGCTTCATCCGCTCGAGAATGTCCAACCCCCGACGCCCCCGCATGCGGCGCGAGGAGTCGGGCGAGTCGGCCACGAGCTGGAGCTCGCGTAGCACGAAGTAGGGCACGACCAACTCGTCGCGGAGAAACCCGATGTGTGCCAGGTCGGCGACCCGCCCGTCGATGATGGCACTCGTATCCAGCAGCACGCTGGTCTTCCGGAGGTGCTGCTGCAGGCCGGCGGCGGCCGTCGAGCGGCGGCCGAGCACGCCGAGGATCTCGCGCTTCTGCGTTACGAAGGCGACCACCGCCAGCGAGCAGACCAGTACCGCGGATACGGACGGCAGGATCTGACCCCACGGCGTCGGCAGCAGCGAGATCGGCCAGGCGAGGAGCGCGGACAGGAGGCCGCCCACCAGCAGCCCCACTCCGGCCGCGACGAGGTCGGTCGCCGGGAGACCGCGAATCTCCTGTCGCAGCCAGGAGAAGAATCCGATGGTCAGGTACGGTCCGGCGAGGAAGAGGAGGGCTCCGGTTGCGGCGGCAAACAGGACGGGGAAGCTGTAGCGGTCGGGGAGCGGATCGATCGGGCGCAGGTGCGAGCCGATCTGCCAGCCCGCCACGATGCCAACCGCGAGGCCAACGTACCGCAGGATGCGGCCGATCGCCGAGTTTGCGCGCGCCGCCCGCTCGCGCCGGTCAGCCATCGCGCGGTCCTCCGTCCTCGTACCCGGGCGCTTGGAGCGGCGCGTGTGCTCCCGCCCTACCCTGGCGCGAGGCGTCGAGCAAAGTCCGGCGAGGTCCAGTCATCGTCATCGGATGGCGGAGTCCAGGGCTCGGAGGATCGAACGGGGGACGCGCCCGCCGCGCAGGAGTTTAGCACCGGCCAACGTGACGGGTCAACGCGACCAGTTCGCGGCCGCGCCCGCGAGCAACGCGGGCACGTCATCGGGAACCGGCGCGGCTCCGAGCTCGCTCCCCTCGCGCTCTCCCGGCCCATGGAAGTCGCTGCCGCCCGTCGCGATCAGCCCCAACCGGGCCGCCAGTGCCGCGAGCTGCTGCTGCCGCGCCAAAGGGTACGCGGCATAGTATGACTCGAGGCCATCCAGCCCGACCTCCAGCAGCGTCCGAAGCTCGGCGTCGAGATCCGCGACCGAGTCGGGGTGGGCCAGCACCGCGGCGCCGCCGGCGCCGTGGATCAGCGCGACGGCCGCTGCTGGATTGAGCCGAGGGCGCGGCACGTAGCCGGGTCGGCCGGGCACGAGGTAGCGGGCGAAGGCGTCGTCGACCGTGCTGGCGTGCCCGTTCGCGACGAGGACGCGCGCGACGTGTGCTCGGCCCACCGCCCCGTCCCCCGCCAGCCGCTCGACGTCGCCCAGCGCGATCGGCACGTCTGCCGCCCGGAGCTGCTCCACGATACGCTCGGCGCGTCGGGCGCGCCCGTCACGCAGTCGCCGCAGCGCGTCGTGAAGGACGCCGCGCGAGGGGTCAATGAAGTAGCCGAGCATGTGCAGCTCGCCGGCACCGACGTCGGTGCTCAGTTCGACGCCGGGGATGACGACCACGCCGAGGCGGCGCCCGCTATCGGTCGCCGCGGCGATCCCGCCTGTCGTGTCGTGGTCGGTGAGCGCCAGCGTGCGGAGGCCGGCGTGAGCGGCACGTTCGACGAGCGCGCCCGGGCTGTCGGTGCCGTCCGACGCGGTGCTGTGCGTGTGGAGGTCGATGGCGGAGAGTGGGCTGCCCGCGGCGGTCATCCGTCCGGCGTCTCGCCTGAGGCGACGTCGCCGGCGGGCAGCATGGTGAACCGGAGTCCTAGCGCGGCTCGACGATGAGGCGAATCGCGGTCCGGTTCTCGTTGTCGATAGTCACGTCGATGAAGGCGGGGAGGCAGATCGCCTCGATGCCGGTCTCCAGGAGGTAGTCGCGCGCGATGGCGACGGCCTTGACCGCCTGGTTGGTCGCGCCGGCCCCGATCGCCTGGACCTCGGCGCGGCCGGACTCGCGCACCACCCCGGCGATGGCACCCGCGACCGCGCTCGGGCGCGAGCGGGCGGAAACCTTCAGAACGTCGCTGCGCCGGGTCTCGGTGGCGACGGCGGTCGACTCAGGCTCGGCCTCGGCCCAGCCGGAAGCTTCGGGCTCGCTATACGCATCCTCATCCGGCGGGAAGCTGGCTTCCGGGTCGATCTTGATGTCGCGCAGGTCGAGCTTGCTGAAGAACCGGTCCATCCTGCTCCTCCGTCAGAGCGACGGGTGTCGCTCTCCCAAGTGCTGCTTGGTAGCCAATACGATGTCGTGGTCTCGATCGTGCCCTGACCGACCTCCAACGCTAGTCCGTCGAACATCGTCCACCCGGAAGACGGCTGTCGCGGTCGATGCGCACGAAAACCCGCGCAGTCGCTGGGTTGGCCTGCCTCCCGCGATCCGCTCGGATCGGGCCGCCTCCCGCGGAGACTGCGTGTGGATGCACGACTCCCACCCCCCGCAATCCGGCCAAAGGCTTACCACAGGCCTCATTTGGCAGTCAACCGCGCCGCGGCACCGTGCGTGCCGGCCGCTCGTCGTTCCGGGCACACAAGAGAAACGCCGGAGACGAGCGGCAGTTGCTCGCCTCCGGCGTTTGTTGGCTTCTCCAGGTCGGCCCGGACGCGGGTCAGCGCGCGTAGTCGATTGCACGCGTCTCGCGGATCACGGTGACTTTGATCTGTCCCGGGTACTCGAGACTCTCCTGGATCTTCTTGACCACGTCGCGAGCCAGCCGCGTCGCTCCGAGATCGTCCACGCGGTCGGGCGCCACCATGATGCGGACCTCGCGGCCCGCCTGGATCGCGTAGGCCTTCTCGACCCCACTGAAGGAGTTCGCCACGCCCTCGAGCGCCTCGAGCCGCTTGATATAGGTCTCGACCATTTCCCGCCGCGCGCCCGGGCGGGCGCCGCTGATGGAGTCGGCCGTGGCGACGATGAACGCCTCGACCGTCTGCGGCTCCTCCTCGCCGTGGTGGGCCGCGATCGCGTGCACGATCTTGGCCGAGCGGCCGAGCCGCCGTGCGATGTCGGCGCCGATCAGGGCGTGTGGCCCGTCGACCTCGTGGTCGACAGCCTTGCCGATGTCGTGGAGCAGCGCGGCGGTCTTGCAGACGTTGACGTCCGCGCCGAGCTCCGCTCCCAGCGCTCCGGCAATCAGTGAGACCTCGAGGGAGTGCTGGAGCACGTTTTGTCCGTAGCTGGTGCGGTACTTCAGGCGGCCGAGCAGCTTGATCAGATCGGGATGCAGTCCCTGAACGTTAGCCTCGAGGGCGACGCGCTCACCCTCGTCGCGCATGACCTGCTCGACCTCGGTGCGGGACTTCGAGACGATCTCTTCGATACGTGCCGGATGGATGCGCCCGTCCTGGATCAGCTTGGCGAGCGCGCGCCGCGCGATCTCGCGGCGTACCGGATCGAATGACGACAGCGTCACGGCCTCGGGCGTGTCGTCGACGATGAGGTCGACGCCGGTCGCCTGCTCGAGCGCGCGGATGTTGCGTCCCTCGCGCCCGATGATGCGTCCCTTCATGTCGTCGCTGGGAAGGGGAACGACCGAGACGGTCGTCTCGGCCACGTAGTCGGAGGAGATGCGCTGGATCGTCGTCGCCAGGATCATCTGGGCGCGACGACTGCCCTCGAGCTTGGCTTCCTGCTCGGTCTCCCGGACCATGCGGTTCATGACTTCCCGCATCTCGCGCTCGGCCTGGTCCAGCAGGATGCCGCGGGCCTCGTCAGGCGTGAGCTGAGCGACCCGCGCGATCTCGTCCTTGCGCTCCTGCTCGAGCTCGTCGATCCGGCTGTGCCGCTCCTCGATCTCGTGCTCCGACTGCTGGATCTTGCGTTCCCGGCGGTCGAGCTGCTCCAGGCGGCGATCGAGCTGTTCCTCCTTCTGCTGGAGGCGACGCTCGCTGCGCTCCGACTCCTTGCGCCGCGAGGCCAGCTCTCGCTCGACCTCGTCGCGCAGCCGGATCGCCTCGTCCTTACCTTCCAGGATGAGCTCTCGACGCCGGGATTCTGCCTCCTCGATGACCCGCTGGGCATCCACCTCGGCCGCGCGTACCTTCGACGTTGCGGTCGCCCGCATGATCAGGTGCGTCACGACGCCGGCGATGATCCCAAGGGCCACGGCGAGGAGGACGACGATTGCATATACGAACATGCAGTACGCTCCTCGTGTCCTTGGCCAATTCACTTGTTAAGGTTCTCGGATAGACTGCGCCAGCCGTGCTCAGCGCCGGGCGGAGCACACCACGCGGCAGCTTGAAGACCTTGGCACAGTTCCGGATGAATGATAGTTGCCGGCTCCGCGTCATGTCAAGGAAAATGGCGCGCGGTAAGAGTACGTACAGTACGAACGTACATGAGTCGTGACCCGGACAGAACGGCACAGTCGCTTGAAGTGCTGGGTGACAGCAGGCAGTCGACCGGCTACGATGGTGGCCGGGCACGCCGCGCTGACGTTGCCGGAATGCCTGAAGGGAGCATCGCGATGAACCGCCTGCGGAAGCTCACCTACCTGGTGCTGGTGCTCGTCGCCATCGCCGCCGTGGCCGAGCAACTGCAACGAGCGCCCGCGGACCGCACCTGGACGGGCAAGGTCGTGGGCATCCCCTACGACTTCCGCGTGCCCACGGTCGACCGCGCGATCGACCGGTGGTGGAATCCCGACGATCGCCACCTGCTGGTGCCCCAGATCTTCGGCGTGGGGTGGACGGTAAACCTGGCCGAGGCGCGCCGGCTGGTGATGGATCTTCTCGGCTAGCTGGCGCTCGCGCGGCGCGGTCAGGGCTCCGGTCGTTCGTCTGCCGATAGCGGGCCGGCTGCCGCCGCTTCAGCCTGGGCCGCGGCGTATCCCGCGCCGCGGCTCACGAAGCTCTTCAGGCGCTTCTCGAGCGTCCGGCGCGGAAGTAGCACGCGGTGCCCGCAGCCGTGGCAGCGCAGGCCGATGTCTGCTCCCAGGCGCACGACGGTCCAGTCCGTCGAGCCGCAGGGGTGGGGCTTGCGCAGCCGCACCACGTCGTCGAGGTAGAGTTCCAGCGGCGCCATCGTCACTCCTCCCGTAGCCGCGCGATCCATTATATCGGGCGTCGAGACGCGCAACGCGCCGGTTCCGCGTCCCCGGCCGCCCGGTGCTACACTGTCCACATCAGCACGGGCATCGAGTACCGGACAGGGGACGGCGACAGGTGGCTGGACGGCGAGGGCGAGGCGGACTCTGGCGGGTCCTGATGCCCCTGTACGTCTTTGCCGCCGCTACGGCCGCCTGGACGGCCATCTACGACGAGATCGTGATCCGGGACGTCGGCGCGGTGCCGGACTTCTGGGCGCCGGAGCGGATCGTGGCCTACGGAAGCTTCGTCCTTGCGCCAGCGTTGACCTTCATCCCGATCTCACGCGCGCTCCGCATCCCCCTCTACGACCTCGAGGCGATCGTCGCCTGGTCGACGCTGGCCTTCGTCGTGGCCTTTGTCGATCCGGGACGACACCCGTCGCTGCCGGTCCTGCTCGTGTTCCTCGTGCCGCTCACCATGGCCATCGCCACGGTCTTCACGCTGGTCTCGGCGGCGATCGGTTTTCGCCTCCTCTCCCGGCGCAGCCAGCGCTATGACTTCGTGCCGGCACGCCGGGACGGGTATCTGGCAGCCATGTTCGTGGTCGGTTGCCTGCTCCTCGCAATGCTCGGCATGCTCTCGCCGGTCAGCGCGGCGCTGCTGGCGTTGATCGTGATGCTGCTCGAGGTCTTCCTGCTCTCCCGGAATCCCGTCGCCGGGACCGCGCCTACCGGAGATTGACCAGCCGACTCGACGTCACGAGGGGATCGAGCCGCCGCCGGGCGGGAGGGGGAGGGGCGCGCGTGCGCATCGGCATCGACGTGGGCGGCACCAACACCGACGCCGTCCTCATGGACGGACGCGAGGTCGTCACCTGGTCCAAGAGACCGACGACCGAGAACGTGATCGACGGGATCATCGCGGCGCTCCGCGACGTCCTCGCGCATCCCGAGGTCTCACCGCGCGACGTGGACGCGGTCATGATCGGCACCACGCACTTCACCAACGCTGTCGTCCAGCGGCGGGGGCTGGACCGAACGGCGGTGGTGCGGCTCGGCCTCCCGGCCACCGAGTCGATCCCGCCGCTGACCGACTGGCCGGACGAACTGCGCCAGTCAATCGGTGGCCCGGCGCTCATGCTGCACGGCGGGCACCAGTATGACGGACGAGTGATCTCGCCGCTCGACCCGGAGGAACTGCGGGTCGTCGCGCGCCGGCTCGGCGAACAGACCGTCACCTCGGTGGCCATTGCGGCGGTTTTCTCGCCGGTGACTCCGGACCATGAGATCGCGGCGGCTGAACTGATCACCGCGGAGCTGCCGGGTGCCGCGATCACGCTGTCGCACCAGATTGGCCGGCTCGGCCTGCTCGAGCGCGAGAACGCCGCCGCGCTCAACGCCTGTCTCGCGACCATCGCGCGGCAGACGATCGGCGCCTACGGGCGTGCCCTGGACCAGCTAGGCCTGACGGCCGCCCTCTACCTGAGCCAGAACGACGGCACGCTGATGACCGCCGACTTCGCGGCACGCTACCCCGTTCTCACCTTCGCCTCCGGTCCGACGAACAGCATGCGCGGCGCCGCGATGCTCAGCGGCGAGGCGGACGCGATCGTGCTCGACCTCGGCGGCACGACGACCGACGGCGGCGCGCTCGTCCACGGCTTCCCCCGCGAGGCGTCGTTCGAGGTCCAGATCGGCGGCGTGCGCACCAACTTCCGGATGCCCGACGTGGCCAGCATCGGCCTCGGCGGAGGCAGCATCGTGACCGAGGATGGAGACCGCGTCGGGCCGTTCAGCGTCGGCTTCCGCATCGCCGACGAGGCGCTCGTCTTCGGCGGCCACACGCCGACCGCGACCGACGTCGCGGTCGCGGCCGGGCGTGCCGCCGTCGGCGATCGCGCGCGCGTTGCCGGCCTGCCCCTGGACTTCGTCGAGCGGGCACTGCGCGAGATCGACGATCGCGTCGCG
>DASSZN010000206.1:0-2135 GCA_035702805.1 Thermomicrobiaceae bacterium
TGGCGTGGATCCGGCTGGCCGGCGACCCGGTTGTCCGGCAGATCATGCTGATCGACGCGCCCGCGGTGCTGGGCTGGCAGCGGTGGCGCGAACTCGACGAGCAGGGCCCGCTGGGGGCGATCAGGGACGCCCTCGGGTACGCCGCCGCGACCGGCCGGATCGAGCACGCTCACGTGGACACGTTCGCTCACATCGCGCTGGCCGCCGCCAACGAGGTCGCCATGATGATCGCCCGCGCGGAGGACCGGGGCGCCGCGCTCACCGTCGGCGAGAGCGCGTTCGCCGAGTTCCTCGACCGCCTGCTCGGTGAGGTTTCCCCTGCCGCGAGCTAACTGTCCGCCCGGTCGTCCGGACCGCGGAACCAGTCGGCCGGCCAGCGCCCAGTTTCCCTTCGTCGCGGTTTCTGCATCAGTGGCAGGTGACAAACGCCAACCACAAGGAGAACCGAGATGGGAAAGATCGTCGTCAGCGAGAACGTCTCGCTCGACGGAGTGGCCCAGGACCCGACCGGCGAAGAGGGCTTCAGGCACGGCGGCTGGTTCGGCCAGATCGCGGACAAGGACCGCGAAGCGTGGGCGAAGATGGAGCTCGACGAGGCGCTGGGTGCCGAGGCCCTGCTGCTGGGCCGACGGAGCGACGAGTGGTTCGCCACGCGCTGGCTGTCCCGGAGCGGTGACTGGGCGGACAGGCTGAACAGCCTGCCCAAGTACGTCGTGTCCTCGACTCTGGAAGAACCCAGGTGGACCAGTGCGACGGTTTTGAGCGGCGATGTAGCGGACGAGGTCTCGAAGCTGAAGCAGGAGCTAGACGGGGACATCGTCGTCTACGCCAGCACCCAGCTCGTCCACACGCTGATGGAGCACGACCTCGTCGACGAGCTACGACTGACGGTCTACCCGGTCGTGCTCGGGGCCGGCGAGCGTCTGTTCGGCGAGACCAGCGACTCCAGGCCCTTGCGTCTCGTCAGCACCCAGACCGTCGGTGACGGTCTCGCCTTCCTCACCTACGAGCGCATCCGGGACGCCTGAGAGCGTCTGGGAAACCCGAGAGCGTCCGGTGCGCTCCCGAGAGCGTCCGGAATGTTGAGCGGGTAGAACGTTCCAATTTCGCCAGACGTCGCCCCTCCGTCCTACGGACGCCCGGGTGCCATAAACGACCGGGGACATACGGCGTGGTTGCCTCGTCCCGTCTAGCGATGCCGCGTCGGTCTCAACCCGACGGCCCGATCTGCGGCGAGGTCGGACCATCGTGGGTCGCTGTACCCCTCATGAGGCGGATTTCGGCACCCAATGATTCGCCCAGCCGTCCGGTCAGCTCCCTCGGGGCTGGCCGGGAGGCCGATGCGGCCCGCCGGACGGCGGCCGGGATCGCTGACAGTTGCTCCCCAACTACGCCATAAGAGCAGGCGGCCACCTTGACAGCATCCGTCCGATGAGTCACTATTGGGCTGTTGGAGCGCTCCAATAGATGGCGAACGTTCGGTGGGTTGAGCATTCGGTGTCGTGGGGCGTTCGGTGTGGTGGGCGTTTCGGCGTCGTGGGCGTTTGGCGCGGAGGTGGCAGAGCATGGGCAGTGTCGGAACGGGCAGCGCAAATACGGGCAGCGCTAACCAGGGCAGCGTTGAGGTGGACAGCGCTAACGCGGGGCGGGAGCGGCTAGCGCGGTATAGCCTGACGGGTCCGGAGAACCAGGCGGCGGTGAACGCCGGGCTGGCGGGCGGGTCGTGGTTCCGCAGCGCGGTGCCGCGCAAGCGGATGAAGGAACTGATGCGGCGCTCCGACTATCCCGCCGTCCGCGACACGGTCATCTGGCTCGGCCTGATTCTGCTCTTCGGCGGCCTGGGTACCACCTTCTGGCTGGTCTGGCACAGTTGGTGGGCAGTCCCGTTCTTCCTCGCCTACGGCGTCCTGTACGGCTCGACGTCGGATTCCCGCTGGCACGAGTCCGGGCACGGCACGGCGTTCAAGACCCGCTGGATCGACGAGGGGCTATACCAGCTCGCCTCGTTCATGATCATGCGAGACCCGACCACCTGGCGGTGGAGCCACACCAGGCACCACACCGACACACTGGTCGTCGGGCGGGACCCGGAGATCGCGGTCATGCGCCCGGCGCGGCTGGCCAAGCTGCTGGTC
>DASSZN010000211.1:0-3370 GCA_035702805.1 Thermomicrobiaceae bacterium
TGACGGCGCTCGTGCTGCTCGTCCTCGGCCCGCTCGGCGTGGCGGCGAGCGGCGATCCGCACGAGACCGCGGCCGGCGGAGCTGCCACGCCGGCGACGGTCGCCCTCGCCGCCGTCTGCGGCACCCATCTCCTCCTGCCAGGCCGCTACCTCCTCACCGCCGACGTGGGCCCGTGCCCGGGCGACGGCATCGTGATCGACGGGCCCGCCATCAACCTCGACCTCGGTGGCCACACCGTCACCGGCGGCGCCACCGGCCTCGGCGGCGGCCTCGTACTGGCCCCGACGGCCGTTGGCTCCCGCGTCGCCAACGGCATGGTCGAGCGCTTCGGCACCGGGGTAGAGGACCACGCGTCCGCCAGCGTCGTGACCGGAATACGGGCGTTCTCCAACCTCGGCATCGGCATCTTCGTCGACGGGGCGCGTGGCGTCCGGGTGAGCGGGAGCTGGGCCAACGAGAACGGCCGCTTCGGCTACTACCTGCAGGCGGCGGACCGGACGCTGCTGGCGCACGACCAGGCGGAGTTCAACGGGATCTACGGGCTGTGGCTGCAGGGCTCGAGCCACAACGTGGTCCGCGCCAGCGGCTTCACCGACAACGCCACCGCCACGCCGGACGGCGGCGGCATCTACCTGGGCTGCTCGAACCACGGCGTCGACCCGAGCGCCACGTGCGCGGGCACGGGCAGCGACGGCAACCGGGTCGCCGGCAACACGGCCAGCGAGAACCGGGGCTTCGGGATCGCGATCGACCTCGGCAACCGGGGCAACCGCGTCGTCGCCAACACGGCGCGCGTCAACCGGGGCACCGACCTGGTCGACGCCAACCCGGGCTGCGGCACGAACCACTGGGTGCACAACAGCTTCGGCAGCCGCAGCCAGCCCTGCATCCAGTAGGGCACGCGGGACGGCCCGGAGGTCGTTCCCCACGATCGTGGCGCGCCGGGGCGGAGTCGGCCCCGGTGCGTCACCGTCGCCGTATACTGCGTGTGATCCGGAGCGAACGAGGCGACCGATGGGCGAGACTCATCGCGCGAATGCTCTCGGCGGTGGTCCGCGCGTGACGCGACGGGGCCGGCCATGAGCGCGGTGGCGGGCGGCACGCCGGAGGCACCGAGCGACGCGGTCCTGGCGGAGCGGCTGCGCGCGGGGGATAACGACGCGTTCGCGACCCTCTACGCGCGCTACGCGCCGCCCGTGCACGACTTCCTCATCCGGCTGGTCCGCGACGCCGCGGCGGCGGAGGACCTGACCCAGAGCACGTTCGTGCAGGTGCTGGAGCACCGGGACCGCCTGCGCGACCCGGCGCGGGTGCGGTCCTGGCTCTACAGCATCGCCTACCACCTGGCGCTGCGGCAGGCGACGCGCGCGCGCCGTACCGCCCCGCTGGAGGCGGCGGAGGACGTCGCGGCGGGGGAGCCGGTGCCGGAGGAGGCGGCGATCGCGGCGCAGGCGATGGCGCTCGTCTGGGAGGCGGCCGCCGGGCTCGAGCCGCGCCAGTACGCGGTGCTCGACCTGACGGTGCGCCACGGGGTGTCGACGCCGGAGGTCGCCAGCGTGCTGGGGGTGGCGCCCGGCCACGCCGCGGTGCTGGTGCACCGGACGCGGGAGGCGCTGGGCAACGCGGTGCGCGACCTGCTGGTCAGCCGCGCCGCGCGCAATTGCCCGCAGCTCGATCGGCTGGTGGCCGAGCGGCCGGCCGAGTTCACGCCGGAGCGGCGGCGCTCGGTCGACCACCACCTGCGCCAGTGCCCCCAGTGCCGGCAACTGGCCGAGCGGCTGACCAACCCGGCCGACCTGTTCGGGCTGCTGCCGCTGGTCGCGCTGCCGGCGCGGCTGGAGGCCGGCGGGGCCGCGGCGGCGCTGGCCCGTGCCGGCCGTTCGGTCCACGGGCTCTCGCGCCTCTGGCGGGTGGTGCGCACGACGGTCCGGCTGCACCCGGCGGCCATGACGGCCGGCAGCGCGGTCGTGCTGGTCGCGGCGGGGGCGCTGGTGGCGGCCAGCCTGCACGGCACGCCGCTACCGGTCGCCGCGCGTCCCTCGCCGGCGGCCAGCCCCACGACGCGGCTCGTCGTGCGCCCGGCGTCGCCCGTGCCCAGCTCGACGCCGCTTCCGGTAGCGGTCGCGAGCCCACGCCCGGCCGTGCGGGCGGCCGCCCCGACGGCAGTGGGCTCCAGGACGCCCGAGCTCTTCGTCGACACGGGGGCCACCCCGGGCGCGCTCTACCCGTGGCCCGCCTTCCCCCGGACGTTCCCGGTGGACAACCACGACAGCATCGGGGCGCTGGTCTGGACGCGGAACAGCCAGGGCGCCTCGGCCACGGGCACGTTCACCGTGGACGACTGCCGGCCGAGTTGTGCGAGCGGGCAGACCGTGCGCTACCCGATTCGCCTGACCGCCTCGCGACCCGAGCACTGCACGGTGCGGGTCTACGACCGCCAGACGGGGGCGTTCCACGCGCGGCCGGCCACGGTCTACGACACGCTCCAGGCGCGGGTGCTGGCGGGCCAGCCGCCCTTCGTGCCGACCTTCCCGCCGGCCTGCACGGTCGCCGCGGTGCCGTCGCCCACGGCGGTGCCGACGCCGGAGCCCACCGAGACCCCGGTGCCCACCTCCACGCCCACGCCCACGCCCGTGGTCCAGGCCAGGCCGACGCCGGTGCCGACCGCGACCGCGGGACCCACGTCCACACCCGAGCCGACGGTCGTCCCCACGCCGCTGCCCTCACCGACGCCGGAGCCCACACCACTGCCCACCCCCACGGCGGTACCGACGCCGACGCCGGAGCCGACCCCCACGCCCGAGCCCACAGCGGTGCCGACACCGGAGCCCACGCCGACGCCGGAGCCGCTCGCCTACTCCTGCGGCTGGCAGGGGCGCCGGGTGACGCTCACCCACGTGGCGAACGTCACGGTCGAGAGCCTGGCGGACGCCACGCGCATCGGCACGTGCCAGGACTTCCAGACCAGCGACCCGACCTACGCGGCGCTGGACGGGGAGGCGATCAACGTCTGGACAGCGCCGACGGAGTTCCCCGGTCGGGACGTGGTGCACAACGGCGGCCAGGGAGCGCAGCCGGTCTACGGCACCTGGACCTTCTCCCCGTAGCGTGAGCGATTGTGAGGGTCCCATGCGCGTGTTCCCCAGGCGTTCGCTCGCCCTGATCCTGCTCGTCGCGCTGGCGCTGCCGACCGCCTGCCGATCCTCGGCGACGGCCGCGCGGGGAACGCCATCGCGCCCGGCCGCGGTCGCCGCGCCGACGGTGAGCGCTCCGCTGGCCACTGGTTCGGGGAGACGGGGCACTACGTGGGGGGCGGGTTCTGGCGCTACTGGCAGGCGAACGGCGGGCTGATGGTGTTCGGCTACCCGCT
>DASSZN010000291.1:0-2507 GCA_035702805.1 Thermomicrobiaceae bacterium
GCCTAGCTCCCACCCCACACGCCGCCGCGTAGACCGCGGACCACGCGGGGTCGGTCGCGATCCCGATCGCCTGCACGCTGAGTCGATCAGAAGTGCGCTGGTCCGACGGACGTCGCCCCTGGGAGAGTCGAGACGTTGGTCGCGCCACCGCCGAGCGAGCTCTCGAACAGGAAGTTGTACGGACTCGCAAACGGCCCATTGAATTGAGGGAAGACCAGCAACGGCAATCCCGCGACGATGTCATAGAACGGGCCGAAGTTCGCAACATCCGTGAGACTGAGCGTATAGGTCGATGAGAAGAAGCTGTACGGGAACTCCGAGCGCGTCAAGTAGGCCGTCTTGCCGGTCTCTGGCTGAGGGAAGCCGTCCATGGACCAGCTCGAAATCGTGTCGAGGTTGAGCGTGATGTTGTTGGCATCGCCGCTGCCGGAGCCGGTGCCGGTCGCGGAGGCGGGGCTGCCGTTGACCGTGCCGCGGAACGACCAGGCAACACTGAAGGCTCCCGACGTCCCGGTCAACGTCGCGGTGAGCGTGCCGACCTCGATGTCGTTGAGGATCGGGACGCGGTTGAACGTGAAGATGGTGTATTGCGCCGTTGAACTGGCGGGAGCCGCTGCCACGCCAGACACCGTGGTTGCCGCGGCGGCCACCACGAGCAGAGCCGCGGAGGCAAACACCAACGCGCGCCGCCATCGCGTCATGTCGGACCCCTTCCCACCGCCAGCGTCACGCACTGGTTCCCCCGGCTCGACACATACCGCTGTCGAAATCGCATCACGATGCACACGAACGTCAAAGGTAGTATAGGATGGACTCGATAAGCGGTCAACCGGGAGATATGGGTGGGCGGACCACGGCCAAATGGGTCAGGGGGTCGACCTGCCTGCTCGGCGCCCTATCGTTGCGGGTGCGACCGCACGCTGGACGACAGGGGGCCCAACGATCGCGGACCGCCGCAACTCTCGTGTCCGGTCGCGTGCACGTAGCCGGGCCGTGCCCGGCACGTTTATGCTTCGGACAATGGCTCACGCGACACAGGGGATGGTGAACCGGGTGACGGACCGAGCGATCGAGACTGAGCGCGTCGAGTTTCGGCCGATCGAGCCCTCGACGCAGCGCGGGCTCCGGCGCCGGCTGGCCGCGATCTCGACGGCGCAGATCGTCGTCGTCTACCTGGTGGCGATCGCCTGCGCCGAGGTCATCACCGCGCTGGTCAACCCCACGCTCGGGGTCGTCTCCCACGTGCTCATCCTGGCGTGCCTGCTCGTGCATGCCGGCATGGCCCGGACCTCCTGGGATCGCGCCCTCTTCCTGTCGCTGGTGATCGGCCCGGTCATCCGCATCGTGTCGCTGGGCATGCCGCTCGGTCAGTTCCCGCAGATCTGGTGGTACGCGCTGACCTGCGTCCCGCTCTACGCCGTGTCGTTTGCCCTCATTCGCTCCATCCCGTTGACCCGCCGTCAGATCGCGTTCCAGTTGCCGCGACTGCGCGACTGGCCGCTGACGGTGCTGGTGGCGGCGTCGGGCGTCGGCCTGGGCTGGATCGAGTACCACATTCTGCACCAGGCGCCGCTGGTCCCAACCTTGACGTTCGCGGCGCTCGCCGTCCCGGTCGCGATCCTGATGGTCGGCACCGGGGGCATCGAGGAGTTGATCTTCCGCGGCATCCTGCAGTCCACGTCGGAGGAGGTTTTCGGACGCTGGCCCGGCATCGTCTACGTGAGCCTCCTCTTCGCCGTGCTCCACACCGGCCACATGTCCGGGTTCGACGTGATCTTCGTCTTCGGCGTGGCGGTCTACTTCGCGGCGGTGGTGTACTGGACCCGATCCCTGCTGGGCGTGGCGCTCTCGCACGGGATCACCAACGTGATGCTGTTCCTCGTGTTTCCATTGCTGTTGCGCTAGCGCTCGGAACGGACAGCGGTCCCATCGCGCATCCCCCAAATTAGCCAGGCAATGGATATTGACCGGCGCGTGAGGCCGGGGTAGGATGGTAACGATGAGTGGCCCGGCGGGACGAATGTGGGGCAGCCGATGACGACGACGGTCACGACCGTGACGGTAACGACCGTCAACAACGTGGGGCTGGCGGCCGCTCTGGGGCTGATCACCACCCTGGCGCTCATCGGCATCTTGATCGCGAAGGAGATCACGGCGGCGACGCCCGGCCAGGTGAGTGTCCGCTGGGGGCGGACCCTCAACATCGGCATGATCCCGCTGCTCATCGCGTTTGCCGTGATCGTGGTCGTCAAGCTTCACCAGGTGCTGTAGGTACCTCCGGGCCGGCGCCCTGTCGCTGCGCGTCTTTTCCAACCGCCGTGCGTCGCACGGCGGTTTTGCTGTCGCGCGATGCGCGTGATGACTGCCGTGCGCGGACGTCGATGGGTGGTTGGGCGACGAACCGGTATACTCGACTGATGGATCGACGTTGATGAGGACTCAGGCTGAGGGAGGCGCGCACGGCGCGGACCCCGTGGTTCGACCGCGCGAGCGATCGGCCAGCCGAA
>DASSZN010000298.1:0-7352 GCA_035702805.1 Thermomicrobiaceae bacterium
CTTCATCACCGTCGCGCCCAACACCGTCTTCGCCTTCTTCGAGTTCCCCGACGCCGAGCTGCCCGAGTTCCAGCCGGCGACGACCCACAAGTCCGGCCGCGTGCTCGACCACATCTGCTTCTTCGTCGAGAGCGGCGAGGAGCTGGACGCCTGGTACCGCAAGCTGACCGACGCCGGGGTGCCAACGCACGGCTACGCGCCGGGCGCGAACCTCTTCTTCGCCGACCCGAACAACATCGTCTTCCAGCTGAGCGTGGGGCGCGCCGCGCCGATGGGGTTCCCCCGGCACGACGACCCCGACCCGGCCTACGACGTGCCACGCGACTGAGGTGAGGAGAGCAGGAACCGTGAGCGTGGCCCCGCCGTCCCGCAAAGAGGCGATCTGGCTCGCCTGCCGCAAGAAGACGTGCTGCTCGGCGCGGCTGGTGACGCCGACCGGGCGGGACGTCTGGCGGATCGCGCGCGGCATGGACGTGACCCCCTGGTCCTTCGTCGTGTACTTCGAGGCCGAGCCGGGTCCGGACGCGTTCGCCCTCGACCAGTCGGAGCGTCGCTACCGGCTGGCGTTGAACAAGCGGCCGGCCCGGCGGACCAAGACGCCCTGGGACTGCATGTTCCTGCTCCGGACGCGCGACGGTCACCACGTCTGCGGCCTCGGCGAGCTGCGTCCGCGGTCCTGCCAGGCCTTCCCGTCCGAGCCGGTCGACGGAATCCTCTGCCTCGCGGGCGGCTGCGACTGCCGCGCCTGGGCGCTGGCCGACGTCGACCTGGCCGAGGAGCGCGCCGCCGTTGCGGCCCGCGAGGAGGACGCGGCGGAGTACGCGGAGGTGGTCGCGGGCTGGAACGCGGCCGTAGCCGCCGCCCCGGAGGGGACGGCGCTGGACCTGGCGGACTACTGCCGCTACCTGCTGGGGGTCTACGACGCGGTCGAGGGCGCGGCGGGAGGCGAGGCGTGAGCGCGGCGAGCGGCCGGTGCCCCTGCGACGGCCACTGCTGCCGCCGCTACGCCGTGAACGTGTGCGGCTACGACGTCTGGCGCATCAGCACGGGGCTGCGCCTGCGCCCGGAGCAGTTCCTGGTGACGTTCCCGCTGCCGGAGCCGCGCTTCGACGGCTTCCGCCTCGAGCCGGACGGCCCGCTCCTCGGCCTGCTCCTCGACAAGCGCGGGCGGCGCGGGCAGGGCAACCTCCGGCTGTCGCTGCCCTGCATCTTCCTGGTGACCTTCACCGACGGCATCGAGCGCTGCGGCATCTACGCCGAGCGCCCGTTCGCCTGCCGGTCGTACCCGATGGTGGCGCGCGACGGGGACATCGCGCCGCGCCCCGACGCCCTTTGCCCGGACGGTTGCTGGCGTCTGGACGACGAGACGAAGCCGGCCTGGAACGCGACGCTCCGCCGACAGACCATGCAGCTGAACCTCTACGCCGAGGTGGCGTCGCGCTGGAACGCGCGGGTCGCGGCGGCCGCGCCGGGGACGACCTTCCCGGTGCTGGAGTACTTCAGCTACCTGCTCAACGTCTACGACCAGATCGACCGCCTGGGCCAGGAACTGGGACCGGAGCAGATGGCGCGGGTCGAGGCGAGCTGGCCGGCCGAGCCGCCCGGCGGAGCGCCGCTCGACCGCGCGCTGCCCTGGGTCGACTACTTCCTGCGCGCCCGCGACGCGCTCCGGGAGTTCTACCCGGAGGTAGCATCACCCCATTGAGCGGCGACACCGCGCGAGCATGAGCGCGGGCGCGCCCAGAGCCGGTCGGGCCGGTGCGCCCGCGTCGGGGACGGAAGACGGGCTCCGGCGGGTGCCGGAGCCCGTGGCGAAGTCATGGGTCATGCGCGCTCGACGGCTGCTAGCCCTGATTGTAGCTGAAGGAGATCTTCCCGAAGTTCAGGGACACACTCTCCTGTGGGGTCGGCGTCGGCGCGCTCGCGTCGATGTAGAGCTTCTGGTCGGCCACCACGGCGTCTTTCAACTCCATTTTGAAGCCAGAGTTCAGCTTGTTCTTGATGTCCGTGGTCCCGAACACGATGGAAACCTGGAGCACCTCGCCGGTCAGCGCCGCCTGGAAGATCTGCGGTGACGAGGCGCCCCACTCCTTGACGATCGTGACCGGCTGGTACTGCCGCTTGCCGCTGGCCAGGCCGCTGATCAGGTCCTTCGGCACGGCCGACCCAACCTCGGCCGCGAAGCCATAGCCGGCGATGGCGTTGCCGCTGAGGCCGGGATCGCCGAGAAAGGTCCCCTGCTTCTCCCCGCTGATCGTCAGGGTGAACGCGGGAGTGCCCGGGTTGAATACCGCCGCCGCGGCCGGGGGCGGCGCCACCGCGCTCTTGCCGGCCTCGAGGAGCGCGCCTCCCACCACGGTCGCCGCGACCACACCGGTCGCGGTCTTCAGGAGGTCACGCCGGCTCGACCCGACCGACTTGCCGGCCTGGTCCCCTGGATTCGCCCGTTCGTCCCCCACCATCAGCCATCCCCTATCCCGGGTGCTTCCCGGCACCCCCGACGCCGTACGCGTCGCCGAGCCGACCACGGGCACCCGGCCCGCGCTACAGCGCGACTCACCATGAACCGTATCCGTACTCTATCCGTTTTCACGTGGGTGTCAAGATTGCGGCTTCATATTGTGGATCGCGGAAGTAGGTCGGGCAGGCAGCCGGCCCCCGGGGTCAGCGGCGGCGGAGACGCTTGTGGAGCGCGTCGGCGGCCAGGAGCGCCGGGGCGGCTGCCAGCGCGGCGAGCCAGCCCCCGGCCGGAGGCGGCCCCTGGTTGAGGAGCCGCGCCAGCGGCGGCAGGTAGAGGAACACGCCCAGCGTAAGCAGCTCCACGGTGACCGCCGCCACCAGCAGCCGGTTGGATAGCCAGCCGAGCGCGCCCGGCCAGCGGCTGACGCTGCGGCAGGCGAAGGCGTTGGCCACCTGGCCGATCACGACCGCGCTGAAGGCCGTGCCCGACGCGGCCAGCAGCGCCGGTCCGCCTGGGAAGGCGTTCCCCGGCCGCCAGCCGGCCGCGGCCAGCGCCACCACGAAGGCGAGCATCTCGACGACCGCCTCGACCGGTCCGAGCACGCCGAAGACGCGCCGGAGCAGGCTGCCGTCGATCAGGTGACGACCCTCGGGTGGGCGGCGCAGCGTCCCCGGCGTCGGCGCCTCGGCCCCGAGCGCCAGCGCCGGCAGCAGATCGGTGCCGATGTCGAGCGCGAGCACCTGGAGCACGCCGATCGCGAGCGGGAAGCGCCCACCGGAGAGCGCCCAGACGACGAAGGGAGTGAGCTCGGCGACGTTGTCGGTCAGGTGGTAGGTCAGGAAGCGGCGCACGTTGCTGAAGGTAGAGCGCCCCTGCTCAATGGCCGCGACGATGGTGGCGAAGTCGTCGTCGAGCAGGACCAGGTCGGCCGCCTCGCGGGCCACGTCGGTACCGGAGCGGCCCATTGCCACGCCGATGTCCGCCTCCTGCAGGACAGGCCCGTCGTTGACGCCGTCGCCGGTCATGGCGACCACGTGGCCGCGCGCCTGGAGCGCCCGGGCGATCCGTAGCTTGTCCTCCGGCGCGACCCGACTCACCACCACCCCGTCCCGGTCGAGCAGCGCCCCCAGCACCGCCTCGTCCGGCGGCAGGTCGCGGCCCTCGAGGACCAGCTTCTCCGGGCCGAGCAGGCCCACCTCCCGCGCGATCGCCCGCGCCGTCGCTGGGTGGTCGCCGGTGACCATCGCCACCTTGATCCCGGCCCGGCGGCAGGCGACCAGCGCCGCCCGCGCCGCCTCCCGCGGCGGGTCCTCGAGCCCCACCAGCCCGAGCAGGTCCAGGCCGGACTCGGCCTCGTCGGCCGAGTGGGCACCCGCCACCTCGCGGGCCGGGCGCGTCGCCACCGCCAGCACCCGCAGGCCGCGGTCGGCCATCGCCTCCACCGTAGCGGCGGCGTCGTCGGAGTCGCGGCAGCGGGGCAGGAGCGCGTCGGGGGCGCCCTTGACCAGCAGGCGGTCGCCGGCCACGAGCGACATCCGGCGCCGATCGGCGTCGAAGGGGAAGCGCCGGGTGGCCGGCGCGGCCCGCTCGTCGCCCGCCACGTCGCCCCCCAGCCGCCGCGCCAGCACGTCGAGCGCAGCCTCCATCGGGTCGCCCTGCGCTACCCAGGCGCCGTCCCGCTCGACTGCCCGGCCGAGCGAGCAGCGCGCGGCCACCAGCGCCAGGTCGCGCATGGCCGGCAGCAGCGCCGGGTCCACCTCCGCCGGGGCGGTCGGGTCGTAGCCGGCCGCCGCGATCGTCGCCTCGCCGCATGGCGTCCAGGCCGCGACCACCGCCATCTCGTTGCGCGTCAGCGTCCCCGTCTTGTCGGTACAGATGAAGGTCGTCGAGCCGAGCGTCTCGACCGACTCCAGCCGCCGCACCAGCGCGTGCCGCCGGGCCATCCGCTGGGCCCCGATGGCCAGCGAGAGGGTCAGCGTCGGCAGCAGCCCCTCCGGCACCAGCGCCACGGTGACGCCGACGGCGAAGAGGAAGCCGTTCCTGGCCGGGGTCCCCAGCAGGAGGGAGAGGCCGAAGAAGGCGACGCCGACGCCGACCGCGATGGCCGCCACCAGCCGCACCACCCGGTCGAGCTCGCGCGCCAGCGGGCTGCGCGGCCGGTGTCCCGCCCGGGTCAGCCGGGCGATCCCGGCCAGCCGCGTCGCCGCGCCGGTCGCCTCGACCGTCCCGGCCCCCTCGCCGCTGACGACGAAGGTGCCGGCGTGGGCGGGCTCGCCCGCGGCGGCGTCGACCGGCACGCTCTCGCCGGTCAGGGTGGAGGTATCGATCGCCAGCGCGTGTGCCTCGCTCAGGCGCAGGTCGGCCGAGATGCGGTCGCCGGGCTGGAGCAGGACCAGGTCGCCGACGACCAGCCCGGCGGCGTCGACCTCGACCGGCACGCCGTCGCGTCGCACGGTTGCGCGCCGGGGCAGGAGGTCGCGCAGGCGCTCGGCCGCGCGCTCGGCGCGGTACTCCTGGGCGAAGGCGAAGACGCCGTTGACCAGGATCACCGCGAAGATGGCGACGCCGAGCTGCGGCATGCCGGCGACGAAGGCCAGCGCGCCGGCCGCCCAGAGCATCAGCGCGAAGAAGTGCGTCAACTGCGCGGCGACGAGCCGCCAGACCGGGGGCGGGGGCGCCACCGGGAGCCGGTTCGGCCCGTCCCGGCGCAGCCGGTCGGCCGCCTCGGCCGCGGTGAGGCCGTGGGCGGGCGGCACGGCCGCAACCGGCCGACGGACGTCAGCCCGGACCGTCACGACGCGCCTCCGTGCCGCGCGCGTGGCTCATGCCCGCTCTCGTGCGCGTACCCTCGCGCGCCGGCTCAGCGGCACCGTCGGTTGTTGCACCGGCGGCCGGCGTCACCGGCGCGGTCGCTCGCGGCCTCGACACGGCTCGCTCCTCACCGGGCACGGCTCCCTCCGTGCCCCAGTGTGGTCGCCCGGCCGTCTCATGGTCGTGGCGTGCCGCCGGGAAAAGGTGTCGGTTACGTGACAGGCTGGCGCCGGGCGCGCGGGCGGGGCACACGGGCGGGTAAGATCGGCAGAGGCGGGAGCCAGCTCTCGCGACGGCTGGACGGACACCGGGCCAGGAGGCAGCGGATGTTCTACACGCGCAAGGGGGACGAGGGCTACACCGACCTACTGGGCGGCCGGGTCTCCAAGGACGCGCCGCGCCCGGAGACCTACGGCACGCTCGACGAGGCCACCTCGTTCATCGGGCTCGCCCGCGCGCTGGCCGGCAGCCCGCGGACCCGGCAGATCCTGGTCGACGTGCAGCGCGACCTCTACCTGATGATGGCCGAACTGGCCTTCGCCCCGGAGATGGCGCAGCGGCGCTACCACGTCACGGATGCGCACGTGCGCCGGATCGAGGCGGAGACGGACCGGCTCAGCGCCGAGGTCGCGCTGCCGCCGCAGTTCATCCTGCCGGGCGACACCGTCCCCGGCGGCGCCCTCGACGTGGCGCGGACGGTGGTGCGGCGGGCCGAGCGGCTGGCCGTGCGACTGGCGCGCGACGGGGAGCTCGACAACGCGCAGGTGCTGGCCTACCTGAACCGGCTCTCCTCGCTCCTCTTCATCCTGGCCCGCTTCGAGGACCGGGAGGCCGGGGTGACCCCGACGCCGGCCCGGGAGGACCGGGGCTGATCAGCCCTCCTCGCCTCCGCCGTAGCCTTCGTGCCAGTGGGCCGAGATGGCGGCGAGGATCGCCGAGAGGTTCTCGCGCGTGGTGAAGCGGGACTGGCAGCGGCTGCAGTACCAGACGATGTAGCTCTCGCGCGCGTCACCGACCTCCTCCTGCTCGGGCGCGGCGATCAGGTGGCGCGGCGGGTCGCCGCCGTGGTCGGTGACGATCTGTAGCAGTCGGCTCGGCGTCAGCACGGCAGTCCCTCCTCTCGCGGTGATGGGTATGGGGTCAGTGTACCGGCTGCCGGCCGGGCCCGCATGGGCGGCCTGCAGCCGAGCCCCGCGAACCTGCCACGAAACTGACACGGTCGCCGGTCCGGGTGATGTGGCGGCACCACGGGCGGTCCGGTATGGTGGCGCCGGGTCGCTCCCCGAGAGGCGGTCGGCACGGTGGTGCGCGCCGGCCCGCGTGACGGATGACGGAAGGAGACACGAGGCATGGAGACCACCGAGACGGGCGCCGTACCGAGCCTGCCGCGGCTGAACGAGCCGGCGCCGGACTTCGAGGCGCAGACGACCCAGGGGGTCAAACGGCTCTCCGACTACACCGGGGCCGGCAAGTGGGTCGTCCTCTTCAGCCACCCGGCCGACTTCACCCCGGTCTGCACCACCGAGTTCATGGCCTTCGCCCAACTGGCGCCGGAGTTCGAGCGGCGCAACGCCCAGCTGATCGGCCTCTCGGTCGACTCGGTGCCGTCGCACCTGGCCTGGATCCGCGACATCGAGCAGAACCTCGGCGTGAACATCCCGTTCCCGGTCATCGCCGACCTCGACACGAAGGTCGCCCGGCTCTACGGCATGATCCACCCAGGCGCCTCGGCGACGACGGCGGTGCGCGCCGTGTTCATCATCGACCCGAAGCGCGTGCTGCGCGCGATGGTCTACTACCCGCTGACGACCGGGCGCTGGATGAACGAGTTCCTGCGCGTGCTCGACGCGCTGCAGACGACCGACACCTACGGCGTCTCGACCCCGGCGAACTGGACGCCCGGCGACGAGGTGATCGTGCCGGCTCCGGCCTCGGCCCAGGCCCTGGCAGCCGAGGAGGCCAGGAAGAGCGAGTACGACTACAAGCGCTGGTACCTGCGCTTCAAGCACGTCGGCTGACGCAAAGGGCGGCGAAGACGGACGTAGGCCCGCGCAACCGGCGGGGGACCGGGTCCGAGCGG
>DASSZN010000362.1:0-3204 GCA_035702805.1 Thermomicrobiaceae bacterium
GGACGGCCGCGCCGGTGGAGCGTCCCGGCCGGCCGCCGCCCACGCCGCCGCCGTGATCGCGGCGAAGGTCTCGGCCGTCGGCTCCTCGCGCGCCGCCGCCGCCTCGGCGATCCGCGCCACGTCGCGCTGCAGCGCGTCGACGCGGGGGTCCGGGTGCTCCCAGTGGTAGGTGTAGGCGGCCTCGTCGAGCGGGCCGAGCCAGGCGGCCGTCTCCGGCCGCTCCAGCAGCGCGGACCCCGGTGGCACCAGCAGCCGGATCGAGAAGTGCACCGGGTCGATGTTCTCGACCAGGTCGTGCTCCTCGACGAACGTCAGCAGGTCCAGGTACTCCTCCAGCGTCGTCCAGGGGGTGAAGGGGAGCAGCGAGGGACGCATCGCGATGCCCGCGCTCTCCAGCACCACCAGCGCCTCGACCACGTCGGCACGCGTGTGGCCCTTGTCGATTCGCTCCAGCACCGTCTCGCTGACCGACTCGACGGCCGAGACGACGAAGACGCAGCCGAGCGCGGCCAGCTCCGGGAAGATCTCGCGGTGCTGCAGGATGTGCTCGATCCGCGTGGTGAGGTCGAAGGTCACCCGCGGGAACTCGGCGTGGAGCGCCCGGCAGATCCGCAGCGTGTGGGTCGGACCGTTCAGCGCGTCCGGGTCACCGAAGGTGATATGCCCGACGCCCGCGGCGACCTGGCGGCGGATGTCGTCGATCACGACCTCGCGCGGCACGGCGAAGAATCGCCCGCCGTAAACGGGGACGACCGGGCAATGCAGGCAGGTATGATGGCAGCCGCGGCTCGCCTCGACGTAGCCGGCCGGCACGGCCAGGCCGTCGATCAGGAGGTGCGCGTAGTGCCGCGGCGCGGGAAGATCGGCGCGCGCCGGCCGGGGGAAGTCGATACGCGCCAGTGACGGCGTCCCGATCCGCTCCGCCCGGCCGACGCTCGGCGGCACGGGCGTCCCGCGCTCGAGCGCCTCCGCGAGCTCCCGCAGCGGCTGCTCGTACTCGCCGCCGATCACGTAGTCGCCGTGCTCGCGCAGCAGGTAGTCCGCGTTGAGCCAGGCATACAGTCCGTAGAAGCAGACCACCGCGGCCGGGTTGACCGCGCGGACCCGCCGGGCGAGCTGCGTTCCGAGCCGCAGCGCGGTGTGCATCGGCACCGATACGGCAACCAGACTCGCCGCCGCGATCGCCGCGTCGTCCAGCATGTCCACCGCGGTGTCGACCGCGACCGGGTCGAAGCCGGCCCGGCGCAGGTAGGCCAGCGGGAAGGCCAGGTTGAGCGGCTGGTGCCCCAGTTCGTAGCAGGAGAGCAGCAGGACTGCACCGCGGCCCCGTAGCCTGACCGGCGCCGCCGTGGCGCCCGCGCTCGTGTCGGTGATGAAGTGGTCCACGATGGCAGTCCTCCGCGTCGCCCAGATCAGCTGTGCCAAGCGTACACCGCGCGGCGTGAGCGGCCGGCCGGCCGTGCCTCAGATTGGGATGCCGGCGGCCTGCATGTTCTCGACGATGGCGTCGCCGCCGGAGAAGCCCATCGGCGCTCCGTCGGCCCGCCAGCAGGCCGCGCCGTGCAGCAGCCCCGTCTCCGGGTCCACCAGCACGCCGTTCATGCCGCCGGCCACCTTCAGCGGTGTCTCGACGACGTGGCCGCGCGCCTCCATCGCCCCCTTCAGGCCGGTCAGGTCGTCGAAGCCCTGCTCCAGCTCCAGGACCGGTCCGCGATCCCACAGGCGCGGCGCCTCGACCGCCTCCTGCAGCGTCATGCCGTGGTCGATCACGTTGATGATCGCCTGCATCACCGAGCCGAAGATGCGCACCCCACCGGGAGTCCCGAGCGCCAACACCGGGCGCCCGTCCCGCTGCACGATGGTGGGTGACATCGACGAGAGGATGCGCTTGCCCGGGGCGATCGAGTTGGTCCGCCCCGGGGTCGGGTCCATCAGGTGCATGCAGTTGTTGAGGAGCATCCCCGTCCCCGGCACCGTCACCTTGGAGCCGAAGGCGCCGTTGAGGGTCTGGGTGGTCGAGACGGCGTTCCCGTCGGCGTCGACCGCGCAGCAGTGCGTGGTGCAGAACCCCTCGCCCTCGGGAGCGACGGCTGCCGCAAACCGGCCCGCGCGGGCTGGGTCGATCTCGCGCCGCCGCTCGGCTGCGTACTCCTTGGAGGTCAGCCAGTCCACGGGCACGCGGACGCGCTCGGGGTCGGCCATGTAGCGGAAGCGGTCGGCGAACGCGATCTTCATCGCCTCGGCGATGACGTGGACCGACTCCGGCGACCCGAAGCCCATCGTCCCGAGGTCGAAGCCCTCGAGGATGTTGAGCATCTGCACGATGTGGGTGCCGCCGGAGGAGGCCGGCGCCATCGAGACGATCTCGTAGCCGCGGTAGGTACCGCGCACCGGGGCCCGCTCGTGCACCCGGTACCCGGCGAGGTCGTCGGTCGTGATCAGCCCGCCGTTGCGCGCCAAGTCCACGGCGATCGCCTGCCCGAGCGGCCCGCGATAGAGGTAGTCCGGCCCCTCGGCCGCGACCCGCTCCAGCGTGTCGGCGTAGGCGACGCGCTGGATGACGCTGCCGACCGGCGCCGGCCGGCCGCCGGGGAGGAAGACTGCCGCGCTGTCGGCGAAGCGCCGCAGGCCGGGCCCAGCCATACCGATGAGCATGTTCAGGTAGGGGCTGACACGGAAACCCTGCCGGGCAAAGCGCGCGGCCGGACCGACTACCACGGAGAGCGGCAGGCGCCCGTATCGCTCGACCGCGGTCGCCCAGCCGAGCAGCGTGCCGCCGGTGGCGACGGCCAGGTAGCCGGTGTCGTTGAGCCCGTCCGCCACGTCGTTATCGAGCGATCCGGGCACCGGGGTGAACATGTCCTCGCGCGCGGCGAGCGGCACCGTGGCGTAGTTGTCGATCGTGGTGACCGTGCCGTCGGCCAGACGGATCGTCAGGAACCCCGCGCCGAAGATGGTCGTCATCATCGGCTCGACCACCGACAGGGCGAACATCGTGGCGACGGCCGCGTCGATCGCGTTGCCGCCCATCACCAGCATCTCCGTGCCGGCCAGGGACGCCAGCGGGTGGTTCGACGTCACCATGCCGCGCGACGCCACGGCCTCCTGCTTGACGGTGCGTCGGCGCATGCGCGACACGCGTCCGGTGTCAACGCGGTCCACGGTATTGGCCATCGGCGCTGTCCCTTCGCTGGTGGGCGGTCG
>DASSZN010000048.1:0-18973 GCA_035702805.1 Thermomicrobiaceae bacterium
CGCGGCATCCTCCACTCCGAGTGGGAGCACGAACTGACCTCCGGTCCGCGCGTCCGCCTCCGGGGCCTCCGCTTCGCCTCCCAGGCCGACCGCTCCCTCGCCGTAGAGGCTATCCTCGTGGAGACGGACCGGCCGGTCGCCCTCGAACTCGAGACCTGGCCGGGCGCGTCAGGCCCCGCTCTCGTCCGGGAGGACGGCGACCGCGGCGGTTCCCGCTGGCGCGTGGCCGGTGGTCTGACGCGCCTGGCGAGCGCCCAACGCGAGCGGCTGCGCGTTGGCGGCCGGGCGCTGGCGGCGCGTCACCGGAACGGACACGCGAGTTGGTCCTGGGTGGCGATGCCGGACCGGCCGGCCCTCTTCTGGCGGGTCGTCTCGATGGCCCGCGGTGAGGACGAGGATCTCGGGAGGCCGGCCCGCATCCACGTCGAGCGCGCCCTGCGGGCCGGGCTCCCCCGCCTGGTCGACGAGCATGCACGCGCCTGGACCGCGCGCTGGGCGGCAAGCGACGTCATCGTCAACGGGGACGAGGCGGCGCAGCGCGGGCTGCGCTTCGCCCTCTACCACCTGATAGGGGCCGCCAACCCCGACGACGACCGCGTCTCGATCGGTGCCCGCGCGCTCACCGGCGACGCCTACCGCGGGCACGTCTTCTGGGACACCGATACCTTCCTCCTGCCGTACTTCATCCTGACCTGGCCGGAAGCGGCGCGCGCCATGCTGGCGTACCGTCACCGCACCCTGCCCGGCGCCCGTGCCAAAGCGAGGCGTCTCGGCTACCGCGGCGCCCTCTACGCCTGGGAGTCGACGGACAGCGGCGATGAAACGACGCCGGAACGCATCGTCCTCCCCGACGGCACGGTCGTCCCCGTCCTCTGCGGCACCCGGGAGCACCACATCAGCGCCGACGTGGCCTACGCCGTCTGGCTCTACTGGCAGGCCACCGGTGATGACCGGTTCCTGCGCGAGGCCGGTGCCGAGATCGTGCTGGAGACCGCCCGCTTCTGGGCCAGCCGCGCACGCCTCGAGGAGGACGGCCGCTACCACATCCGCGGCGTCATCGGCCCCGACGAGTACCACGAGGAGGTCGACGATAGCGCCTACACCAACGAGCTCGCGCGCTGGAACCTGGAGCGCGGCGTCGAGGTCGCTCGCCTGCTCGCCGGGCGCTGGCCGCGCCGCTGGGCAGCGCTGCGCCGGGAGATCGGGCTGGAGCCGGAGGAGCTCGACCGCTGGCCGAACGTGGCGGCGGGACTGAGCGTTCCGGTCGACCCGGCGACCGGGCTGCTCGACGAGTTCGCCGGCTTCCTTGGCCTTGAGCAGGTCGACCTCGAGCGGTACGCCGGGCGTACCGTGCCGATGGATGTCGTCCTTGGACGCGAGCGCACCCGGCGGAGCCAGGTCGTCAAGCAGGCCGACGTCGTCATGTTGCTCGCGCTCCTCTGGGACCGCTTCCCGCCCGCGGTGCGCGAGGCGAACTTCCAATACTACGCGGCGCACTGCGGCCACGGCAGCTCTCTCAGCCCGGCAATGCACGCCGCCGTCGCGGCGCGCCTGGGCAACCCCGAGCTGGCGCTCCGCTACCTGCACCAGGCCATCGCCCTGGACGCCAACGACTCGATGGGCAACGCCGACCTCGGCGTCCATATCGGCGCTCACGGCGGGCTCTGGCAGGCCATCGCCTTCGGCTTCGGCGGGCTGAGTCTGGGCGCCGACGGCCTGGCCCTCGACCCCCACCTGCCGTCGGGCTGGACGTCGCTGTGCTTCCCGCTTTCCTGGCGGGGACGTCGGCTCACGGTCGCGCTCGAGCGGCGCTCCCCGCTCGCGGTCCACGTGACGCTCGAGCGCGGCGATCCGGTGACGGTGACGGTAGGCGGCCTCTCCCGCCGGGTTGGCGCGGGTGCGGCGCGCGACTGGCGCTTCGACGACGCGGCCGGAGCGTGGCAGGCAGATCAGTAGACCCGGTCGAACGTCACCGTCGGCCGGACCGTCCGGGCGGGCGCTGGGTACTCCGGCGCCCGCCCGCGTGCTCGGCACGCACGCACGGCCCGTTTGACCCCCGCGCCGGCCCGGTGCTAGAGTTCCGCTGTCCCTCAGCACCGCCGCGGCAGGCATTCACCCGCCAGGAGGAGTCTCGATGGATCACCCCGAGGTCGACGCGGCCGCTCCCGGAGCCGCCGCAACCGATAGCCTGCTCACCGGCCAGGAGTACCTGGAGAGCCTGCGAGACGGCCGCGCCGTCTACATCTACGGCGAGCGGGTCGACGACGTCACCACCCACCCCGCCTTCCGCAATGCCGCGCGCTCGGTCGCCCGCCTCTACGACGCCCTCCACGACCCGGCCACCCGCGACACGCTCACCGCGGTCGACGACTACGGCATCCGCACCCACAGGTTCTTCAAGCCCAGCCGCAGCGCCCAGGAACTGCTCGGGGCCCGCGACGCCATCGCCGCCTGGTCGCGTCTGTCCTACGGCTTCATGGGCCGCACGCCCGACTACAAGGCCGCCTTCATGGCCAGCCTCGGCGCCGCGCCGGACTTCTACGCCCCCTTCGGCGAGAACGCCCGCAACTGGTATCGGCGCTACGCCGCGCGCGGCCTCTTCCTCAACCACGTGCTGGTCAACCCGCCGGTCGACCGCAAGAAGCCGGTCCACGAGGTGGCCGACGTCTTCTGCCACGTCGTCAAGGAGACTGACGGCGGCATCGTCGTCAGCGGCGCCAAGATGCTCGCCACCGGCTCGGCGCTCACCCACGCCACCTTCGTCGCCCAGAACAGCGCCACCCAGCTCGAGCCGGGCAAGGCCGAGGACTTCGCCCTGGTCTTCATCGCCCCGGTCGACACTCCCGGCTCGACGCTGATCTGCCGCTCGTCGTACGAGCAGCGCGCGCACAGCCCGTTCGACTACCCCCTCTCCAGCCGCTTCGACGAGAACGACGCCGTCCTGATCTTCGACAACGCGTTCATCCCCTGGGAGAACGTCCTCGTCTACCGCGACATCGCCAGGGCCAGCGCCTTCTACGCCCAGTCCGGCTTCCTGCCGCGCTTCAACCTGCAGGCCGGCACCCGCCTGGGCGTCAAGCTCGACCTGATGTGCGGCCTGTTCCAGAAGGGGATTGCCAGCAACGGCACCGACGCCTTCCGCGGCGTCCAGGTCGCCTTCGGCGACGTCATCGGCTGGCGCAACCTGATCTGGGCGCTCACGACGGCCATGTGCCTCGACCCGATGCCGGGCCCGGGCGACAGCGTCGTGCCCAAGCTCGAGACCGCCGCCGCGCTGCGCCTCTTTGGCACCGTCGGCTGGCCGGCCGTCAAGGAGATCTTCGAGAACTACCTGGGCGGCAGCCCGCTGGTCGTTCCCTCCAGCCGCGACGACCTGCTCAACCCGGAACTGCGCCCCCTGATCGACCACTACTACCGCGGCTCCGACAGCTCGGCCGAGGAGCGCATCAAGCTCTTCAAGCTGGTCTGGGACGCTATCGGCACCGAGTTCGGCGGCCGCCACGAGCTCTACGAGCGCAACTACGCCGGCAACAACGAGCAGGTGCGCCTCGACCTGGTCAACTTCGCCCGCGCCCGCGGCCTGCTCGGTGAGTTCTCGAACCTGGTGGAGCAGTGCCTGTCGGACTACGACCTCGACGGCTGGACGTCGGACACCTGGACGACCGGGGACGTGTGAGCCCGATAACCTGCGGGCGCACCCGGCCAGCTGGTTCGACCGCCGCCGCTCGCGTCAGCCTGCAATGACGAGGACATCACCATCATGACCGACCCATCGAGCCTGCCGCCCGACGACGAGCCGATCCGCGACGTCGCCCACCTGGGCCACGTCGAGCTCCTCACGCCGCGGCCCGACGAGAGCCTCGCCTTCTTCACCGAGGTGGTCGGGCTGCGCGAGGTCGAGCGCCGCGGCCAGACCGTCTACCTGCGCGGCTGGGGCGACCACGACCACACCACCTTCTCGCTGACCGAGTCGGACCACGCCGGGCTCGGCCACGCCGGCTGGCGCGCCGTCAGCCCGCGCGCCCTGGAGCGCCGTGCCGCCGCGCTCGAGGCGCTCGGTTGCGGCCGGGGCTGGCACGAGGGGGACGTCGGCCACGGCCCCGCCTACCGCTTCGCCGACCCCGACGGCCACGCCATGGAGCTCTACTACGAGGCGGAGACGTACCGGCCCTCGCCGGAGCTGCGCTCCGCCCTCAAGAACCAGCCCCAGCGCTACCTGCCGCACGGCATCGCCGCAGAGCGGCTCGACCACGTCAACCTGATGTGCGCCGACGTGACCGCCAACAAGCGCTTCATGATGGACCGGCTCGGCTTCAGGCTGCGCGAGTACATCGAGCTCGACAGCGGGGTCGAGGCCGGCGCCTGGCTCAGCGTGACCAACCTGGTCCACGACATCGCCTATACCCGGCACTACCTGGGCAAGCCCGGCCGGCTGCACCACGTCGCCTTCTGGCTGCCCCATCGCGAGGACGTGCTACGCGCGGCCGACATCTTCACCGAGCATGGCGTGCGAATCGAGACGGGTCCGTCGAAGCACGCCATCACCCAGGCATTCTTCATCTACGTCTTCGAGCCGGGCGGCAACCGGATCGAGCTCTTCTCCGGCGGCTACCTGATCTTCGCGCCCGACTGGAAGCCGGTGCGCTGGAGCGAGACCGAGCGCGGCACCGGCGTCTACTGGGGGGAGCCGCTGCCGGATAGCTTCAAGACCTACGGCACGCCCGAGTAACCGGCGACGTCGGTGGAGATCGCGTACGACTCGCGACATTGACGCACCGGCGCAAGCCGCTGCCGTGCCCGGCTACGCCAGCTCGCGAACAGGGATGGCAGCCAGCTCGTCGATCGAGGCGACGATGCCCTTCAGTGTCTCGGCCTCGCGCAGACCGAGGACGTCGACGGCCGCCAGCAGCGCGTCCGGCGCGAGGAGCCCCGCCCGCTGGACGAAGGCGGCCACCGCGCCCAGGGCGGCATTGTCGCCGCTCAGCCGGGCCCGCAGCGGCATGGCGACCGTCGCCTCCGGCAGGGCCTCGGTGGGCAGGCTCGCGTCCGCGATCACCGCGCCGCCCGGCGCCAGCCGTGCCAGGTCGCCCCGGCCCTGCACCTCCTTGAGTCCGTCGGTCGACACGATCAGCACCGCGTCGGGCGCGTCGACGCCGGTGTAGAGGATCGGCTCGGTGTCGAGGGTCACCTCCGAGACGGAGAAGCCACTGCCGACCGTCACCGGGTAGTCGTTCTTCTGCACGCAGTGCAGCCCGGAGAGGACCGCCGCCTGGCAGAAGATGGCCGCCGCCGTCTGCACGTGCTCCCCGGCGCTCCCGGCCAGGACGACGCTCGTCGCGTGCCCCACGCCGTGCGCGAAGGTCGCGGGCGGGGTGGACGTCAGGGCCGGCGCTGCCCGGGCCGTCCCGTCGGCGAGCGGGAAGCGGGCGCGGTAGACCTCGTGGTAGGGCTTGCGGTCGTCGCGGTGGATGAGGACCCCCAGCGGCTGGCCCCGTTCCGCGGCCATCGTCCGCAGGGACGATCCCTTCATCTGGTTGAGTGGAACGCCGAAGCCGGTGCAGAGCTCCAGGATCTCGATCATGGCGAAGCCGGGGAAGGCGATCGCCTGGGCGATCACGTCGGTCAGGTCGCCGTCGGTCGCCAGCTTGCGGGCGAAGTACGGCCCCTGGCACGCGCGCATGAAGTGCTCCATGTCGAGCCCGGGCACCCAGTTGCCGGAGGCGGTGGTCGCGGTGACGAAGCCCTCCGGGGTCAGCGCCGAGTGCTGGCCGCCGGTCATGCCGTAGAGCATGTTGTTGTGCAGCAGCACCGTGACGTCGACGTTCATCAGGGCCGCCTGCGCCAGGTGCAGCAGGCCGATCGTCGCCCCGCCGTCGCCGATCGCCACCACGTTCTTCATCCGTCCGTCACCGAGCAGGCGGTCGGCCAGCACCGCCCCGGCCGCGACCGCCGTCGAGCGGCCGTGGATGGTATGTACGGTGTGGATGTCCGGGAAGAGTGGGTCGAGTAGCCCCACGCAGCCGATGTCGCTCGTCAGCACGATCTGGCCCGCGTCCAGGCCGAGCCGAACCAGCGCGTCGTTCAGGCGGCGCACCACCAGGCCGTGGCCGCAGCCGCGGCAGTAGGGCATCGGGCGGTTTGCGAGAAAGGTGGTGGTCATAGCGCCTCCAGGATGTCGGCCGGACGGACCATGTGGCCGACCGCGTTGACGCCGTGCAACTCCAGGTTGGGGACGGCGCCGGCCAGCGCGCGCCGGTAGAGCCCGGTCAGGTTCTCCTCGGCCACGACCACCCGCCGCGCCGTCGCTGCCGCCTGCTGGATCGCGACAACCGGCACCGGGAAGAGGCTCTGCACCCCCAGGAACGAGAGCCGCCGACCCTGCGCCCGGCCGAGCTTGACCGCCGCCCGGGCCGCGCGGCTGGTGATGCCGTAGCTCAGTACCAGCGCCTCCGCGTCCTCCTGGAGGTCGGCGTCCACCAGCACCATCTCCGCCGCGCGCGCCGCCACCTTCGCCTCCAGGTGCTCCAGGACCTGGAGCGTCTCCGGGTCGTTCTTGCGCAGCCAACCGTCCTTGTTGTGCGCCGAGCCGGTGAGGGTGACCTTGAGGGCGCCGGTGACCGGCGCGAAGGGGGGTACGTCCTCCGGCGCGGTGAACTGCACGGCACGGTAGCCCTCCGGACGCGCGGCCGGGCGCTCCCAGACCGTTACCTCGGGCAAGCCGGCGAGGTCGATCGCCTCGTAGGTCATCCCCACCTCTTTGTCGCTCAGCAGCACGACCGGGGTGCGCAGGACCTCGGCCCAGTTGAACGCCTGCACCGCCAGCGTGTAGCACTCGACCGGCGTGCTCGGCGCGAAGACGGGCACGGTGTAGCCGCCCGAGGTGGCGAACTCCGTCAGCAGCACGTCGCCCTGGCCGCCCTGGGTCGCGCCGCCGGTGCTCGGCCCCAGCCGCTGCACCACCGTCACCACAACCGGCGTCTCGGTCATCAGGGCATACTGGAACGCCTCGATCATCAACGCCCAGCCGGGGCCGGAGGTGGCGGTCATCGCCTTCACCCCGCGCTGGGAGGCGCCGATGCAGTAGGAGAGGGCGGAGATCTCGTCGGGCGCACCCAGCGCCACGTCCCCGCGCCGCTGCAGCCGGTTGGTCATCTCGCGGTAGATCTCGGAGGCGGGCGTGATGGGGTAACCGCTGAAGAAGCGACAGCCGGCCCGCAGCGCTCCCTCGACGACCATCTGGTTGCCCGAGCGGAGACGGAGGGTCGGCGACGCGACTGGCGCGAGGGTCATGCGCAGCGCTCCCTTGCTCCCGGTCGCGCCACCGGTGCCCGGACCCGAGCCGGTGCGGTCGACGCGACCACGCGGCCGAGCGCCAGCAGGGTAACCGGCGGCCACCCGCGGACGCTCTCTCTGCGCGTTCCATCCCCCCGCGTCACCACCGCAGAGACTTTTGCACCTCATCGGTTGCAAAAGTCCCACACGGTGATTATTTCGAAGTGTACCACGGAGTCGGCCTGGCCGCGCCGCTCACGTGCGGCGTCAACGGCGCGGCCGGGTAACCGGAGCAACCGGCACGTGGAGCGGACCGGCGACCCCGGTCGCTAGGCCGCGCGGAAGCGCACCGGCAGCGTCTTCGGCCCCCGGAAGGTGAAGCCCGGCAGCCACTCGACCTCGTCCGAGACCAGCTCGAGGTCGGCGCAGCGCCGGATTACCGCGCCCACCGCCGACTGCGCCTCGGCGCGGGCGAGCGCCGCCCCCAGGCAGAAGTGCGGCCCGTGGGCGAAGGTCAGCTGCCGGTTGGGCTGCCGGGCCACGTCGAAGCGGCCGGGCTCCGGGAACACGGCCTCGTCCCGGTTCGCCGCGCCGAACAGCACGGTGATCCCGTCGCCCGCGGCGATCGTTTGCCCGCCGATCTCGATCCGCTCCCGCGCCACCCGCGTCGTCGACTGCACCGGGCTCTCGAAGCGGAGCACCTCCTCGATCGCGGTGCGGATCAGCTCCGGGTCCCGGCGCAGCCGCGCCAGCTCCTCCGGGTGCCGGCAGAGCGTCAGGATCGCGTTGCCGATGAGGTGCGCCGTGGAGTTGTTGCCGCCGGTCAGCAGCGAGTTGATCATCACGATCATCTCGTCCACCGACAGCCGGTCGCCCTCCTCCTCGACCGTGACCAGCATCGTGACGAGGTCGTCACGACGCTCGTGGCGGCGCTCCTCGATGACGGCCTCCAGGTACGCCTTCATCTCCAGCATGCTGGCCTGGCCCTGACGCATCACCGCGATGCGGTCGTTGGCCGTCCCGGCCCGGTCGTAGACGCGCACCTGGTCGCGAGCCCAGCGGCTGAACTGCTCCTGGTCGGCGCCGGGCACGCCCAGCATGTCGGCGATCACCCGGCCGGGCAGCGGCACCGCCAGGTCCTCCATCACGTCCATGCTTCCCTGCTCGACCACCGCGTCGAGCAGCTCGCGGCAGATCTCCTCGACCCGCGCCCGCTTGCCGTTCACCATGCGGGCCGAGAACGCCTTGGTCATCAGGTTCCGCAGTCGGGTGTGCGTCGGCGGGTCGGTCAGGAGCATGCGGCTGCCCAGCACGTGCCGCAGCGGCGCCAGCTCCGCCTGGACCTCCGGCGGCAGCACGGCGAACGTCTGGTCGACCCGTGCCGACGAGACGCGGGGGTCGGTCAAGAGCGTCACGATGTCGTCGTGGCGGCTGATCAGCCACGTCGGCCCGTTGCGGTAGACGGGCGCCCGCTCGCGCAACTCCCGGTAGATCGGGTACGGGTCTGCCTGGATCGCGGGATCGGTGAAATCGATGGTCGCCAGGGACATCGGTGCCCTCCCCCGGCGCACGCGCCGGTCTCGCCCCTCGGTTGCCCGTTCGTGGCCGGGAGTCTACCCGCTCCGACCTCTCCCTGGGTAGTCGCGGGCCGGCACCCGTCGTGCGACTCGGATGCCGGTGTTTCCCGCGTTCGCGTCGGGGCCGTCGCGCCCGGTTCAGGAGGGTCATCCGTGGCGGAGTTCAATCAGTACCACGAGCCGCCCAACGAGCTGTCCGAGAGCGTGCGCACGTTCGCGCGCGTGCTGGCGTCGCTGGTCGAGGAGGCCGAGGCGGTCGGCTGGTACGAGCAGCGCATGTCCGTCGAGAAGAACGACGAGGTCAAGGGGATCATGCGCGCGGCCCAGCGCGAGGAGTTCAAGCACTTCGCCATGGACCTGGAGTTCCTCTCGCGCCAGCTCCCGGAGTGGCGTGCCGCGCTGCGGACCGTCCTCTTCCAGTCGGGCGACATCGTCAAGCTGGGCGAGAAGGTCGAGTACGCCGAGGAGCAGGTCGAGGGACAGGCGCGGCAGCACAACCCCGCGGACTGACGCCCGCGCCGGGGCCGGCAGCCGCGCGGCTCAGGCGGGCGCGATCGCGTCGTCGGCCGGAGCCGCCGCGTCCCGGTCGGCCGCGTGCCGCGCGAGCCAGTCGAGCAGGTCGTCGAGGACTGCATCCCGGTCGAGGTCGTTGTGGAGCTGGTGGTAGGCGTCCGGGTACTCCCGCAGCTCGCGGTCGGCCGTCCCCGCCTGCGCGACGAAGCGGCGGCTGCCGTCGGGTACGGCCAGCCGGTCGGCGGAGCCGTGCTGGATCAGGAGCGGCACGCGCAGGTCGGCGGCGTGCGCCTGGACCCAGGCGATCGTCTCCCCGAATTCGGTGCCAAGGCGCGCCGTGCCCCGGTTGTGCACCAGGGGGTCCGCGCGGTAGGCATCCACCACGCGTGGGTCGCGGGAGAGGGTCGTGCTGTCGAGTCCGGTCGGAAGCGAGAAGGTCGGCCAGAGACGGGAGAGGACGCGCGCCAGCAGCAGGCGCCCCGGCGAGACGCCGAGCTCGCCGATAGCCGGCGCGATGGCGGCGACGCCCGCGAGGCCGTCGGGGTAGCGCAGCGCGTAGTCGAGCGCGATGACGCCGCCCATGCTGTGGCCGAGGAGGAAGCGCCGCGCGCCTGGTCGCTCCGCCTCGACGAGGCGCGCCAGCGCCGCCAGGTCCTGCCGGTAGTCGTCCCAGGAGCGGATGAAGCCCCGCCGGCCGGGCGAACGCCCGTGGCCGCGCAGGTCGAACCCGTAGAGGGCATAGCCGGCCGGGACGAGGCGCGCCACGACGCTGTCGTAGGCGCCGGAGTGCTCTCCGATGCCGTGGACGATGATCACCGCGCCGCGCGCGGGCGCCGCCCCGGAGGTCCAGGACTGGTAGTAGAGGTCGAGACCGTCGGGCGCCGCGAAATATCCCTCGCGGCGCGTGGCCTGGTCCATCGCCACCTCCAGCGGCGAGCCGGACCGCCCTAGCGCAGCCCGGTCATCCCGGCCGGAACGTCCTCGCCGCGCAGCCGGCGCACGTCGGCATCGACCATCAACTCGATCATCTCCTCGAATCCGACGCTCGGAGCCCAGTCCAGCATCGCCCGCGCCTTGGAGGAGTCGCCCACCAGCAGGTCGACCTCGGCCGGCCGGATGAGGCGCGGGTCGACCTCGACGTACTCCTGCCAGTCGAGCCCCAGCGCGCCGAAGGCCAGCTCGCACAGCCGCTGCACCGTATGCGTGCGACCGGTCGCCACCACGAAGTCGTCCGGTGATCCCTGTTGCAGCATCAGCCACATCGCCCGCACGTAGTCGGGCGCGTAGCCCCAGTCCCGCTGGGCGTCCAGGTTGCCCAGGCGCAGCTCGCGCGACAGCCCCAGCTTGATCCGCGCCGCCCCGTGCGTCACCTTGCGCGTCACGAACTCCAGCCCGCGGCGCGGGCTCTCGTGGTTGAACAGGATTCCGGAGCAGGCGAAGAGGTCGTAGCTCTCGCGGTAGTTGACGGTAATCCAGTGGCCGTAGACCTTGCTCACGCCGTAGGGCGAGCGCGGGTAGAAGGGCGTCGTCTCCCGCTGCGGGACCTCGCGCACCTTGCCGAACATCTCGGAGGAGCTCGCCTGGTAGAAGCGCGCTTCCGGTTTGACCAGCCGGATCGCCTCCAGCACGCGGGTCACCCCGAGCGCCGTGAACTCTCCGGTCAGCACCGGCTGCTGCCAGGAGGTCGGCACGAAGGACTGGGCCGCCAGGTTGTAGACCTCGTCCGGCTGGTACTGCCGCAGCAGGTCGATCAGCGACAACTGGTCGAGCAGGTCCCCCTGTACCAGCTCGATCTGGTCGATGAGGTGCGCGATCCGGCCGACCGTCTCCGTGCTGGTGCGCCGCTGCATGCCCACGACCCGGTAGCCCTGCTCGAGCAGGAACTCGGCCAGGTAGGACCCGTCCTGCCCGGTTATGCCGGTGATCAGCGCCGTCTTCATCGGTCTCCCGTCCGTCTCTCCGCCACGCCGCGCCCACGACGCCCACGGTCGACCCCACGCCGGCCGGCGCGCGAAGTGTACCCGCTGGCTGCTTCTCACCTCTGCCACCTCCTTAAACGTGCCCGCCGCTCCCCCGTTCCGCTTCTGGCACCGTGCTACACTCGGCTCGCCGGAACGCGCGCGAGGGTCGGCCGGTCGCCGGGATGGCGGCACCCGCGCGCCGAACCGCCCCGGTATCGTGGAGGGCCGCCGCGTGATCGACGGGCTCCCATTCGTGAAGCTGAGCGGCGCCGGCAACGACTTCGTCGTCGTGGCGGGAGAGGACCTGGGCGAGTACGACCCGGGGTCGCTGGCGGCTCGCCTCTGCACCCGTGCCCTCTCGCTCGGCGCCGACGGCCTGATCGTGGTCGAGCCGGACGCCCTCGACGCCGTGCGCGTCCGCTTCTACAACCCCGACGGCTCGCGCGCCGAGATGTGCGGCAACGGGAGCCGCTGCGCCGCCCGCTACGCCGTCGACCGCGAGCTGGTGGCCGGCGGGTCCTTCCGGCTGCTGACCGACTCCGGCGACCTGCCCGTGATCGTGCGCGGTGCGGGAGAGTTCGCGGTGGTCATGCCCGAGCCCGCCGACGTCCACTTCACCCGGCTGTGGGTCGACGACGACGGCGCCCGCTACCCCCTCCATGCCCTGCGCGTCGGCGTCCCGCACGCCGTCGTCGCCATGCCGGACGTCGACCGCCGCACCGACGCCGAGCTGACCGCGCTCGGGCGGAGCCTGCGCCACCACCCTGCCTTCCCCGACGGCACGAACGTCAACTTCGCGGACCTCGCCGCCGGGACACCGATCCGCCTGCGCACCTACGAGCGGGGCGTCGAGGCGCTCACGCGCGCCTGCGGCACCGGCTCGACCGCGACGGCGTTCGTCGCTCGGGCGCTCTATGACCGTCCGTGGCCGATCGAGCTGCTGGTGGACGGCGGTCGGCTCCGTATCGAGGCGCTCGACGGCGCGCTCTGGCTCGTCGGTGATGCCCGCATCATTGCCCGGGGCACCGTGGGTCCCGACGCGCTCGACTGGTGATGGCAGCGAGCACACGCCGGGCGGGAGGCCCATCGTGACGCCCAGCCGGCCGAAACGCCTGTATACGCTCGAGGAGGCGCGGGCCCTGGTGCCGCGCCTGCGTGGCCTGCTCACCGCATTGCAGGTGGAGCGACGCCAGCTCGCGGCCGAGGCGGCGGCGCTCCGGAACAACGCCCCGGCCATGCGCGGCAACGGCCACGCTGTCGAGGCCAGCCGCCACGAGGAGCGCGTCGCCCAGCTCACGGCGGCGATCCGGGCCAAGCTCGGCCAGATCGCCGCCCTGGGCATCGAGGTCAAGGACGTGGAGACCGGCCTGGTCGACTTTCCCAGCCTGCGCGACGGGCGCGTCGTCTACCTCTGCTGGCACGCCGACGAGCCGACCGTCGCCTACTGGCACGAGCTCGACGCCGGCTTCGCCGGCCGTCAACCCCTCGACGAGTAGCCGCCCTCTCGCGACCCCCTCATGGAGTCGGCGTCGCCGTTTGTCGGCGCACCGGTGTCGTCGGGCGCTTCCCGGCCGGGCGTGCCGGCGCCACCAGCGTGGTCGTGGGGTGCACCGGCAGGACCAGCGGCTTCAGCGGTGTCTGCGAGAAGTTGAAGTCCGCCAGGAGGTCGCCGAGCTGCGGCGCGTTCTCCCGCACCGTCGGACGGCTGTCCGGCCGGCCGTCGGTGGCCGGGTTGAGCCGCTGCCCGTTGAGGAATACGTCCTCGATGAACTTCAGGTAGGCGTCGAAGCTCAACGTCTGGTGGTCGACCATGCCGGAGCGTGCGTACGGGCTGATCAGCAGCGCGGGCACCCGGATTCCGTAGCCCAGCTCATCCGCCGTGGGCGGCACCACGTGGTCGTAGAAGCCGCCCCAGTCATCCCAGGTCAGGAAGATCGCGGTGCTGTTCCAGTCCGGGCTCTGCATGATCGCGTTGATCAGTCCGGTGACGTAGCTCTGGCCGGTGCTGACCAGCGCGGGCGGGTGCTCGCTGTCCGCGGCGTTGGGCAGGATCCAGGACACGGCCGGCAGCGTCCCGGCTTTGGCGGCCGTATAGAAGTTGGTCAGGTTCTGGATATCGCCGGTCTGCGCGTCGGTGTGCACGTCGGTGAAGCCGGGCAGCACGTTCCAGATGGTCGGCACGCCCCCCTTGCCCAGCCCCGTCGCGCCTGGGAGCTGCGCGCCCTGGTCGAGATACCAGTCCCAGCTGACCCCGTGCTGGTCCAGCAGGTAGGTCAGGTCGGTCCAGGCAAACGGCGTGGGACTACCGGCGGTGCGGTTCTTCGGGTCGAGCTCGCCAACGCAGCTCTCCGGGTTGTTCGGGTCGCTGCAGTTGGCCGACCAGCCCGAGACCAGGAAGAGGTGGGACGGGAAGCTCCAGGAGTGGACCGACTCGAACATGTGGTCCTGCAGCACGAAGTGCTGCGCGTAGGACCAGTAGTTCGGGATGTCGCTCTGCGTGTGGTAGCCCATCACGTCGACCGCGCTGCTATTGACGCAGGCCGGGTTGGTCGGGTTGGCGCACGCCTTCTTGGCCTTGAGCGCCTGGGCGATGAAGCCGTTCATCTTGCCGCCATTGACGTCCGAGGCGGAGTTGACAGCGTCGTGCGGCCCGCCCCCGTTGAGATCCTGGTGATCGACGTAGGGCTTGACGCACGTGTTGGTGCGCGGGTCGTTGACGCAGCCCGTCGGCACGCCGTTCTGCATCGGGATCCCGTCGGCGCCGGGGTAGGTGCCGAAGTAGCTGTCGAAGGAGCGATTCTCCTGGAAGATGACCACCACGTGCTTGATCTTGCTGCGGGCAGCCGTCAGCACCGTGGTCGAGACGGTCGCGGGCGGCGTCGCGCCCGACGCGCTGGGCGTACCCGGCCCGGCGGACGTCGGCCGGGTGAGGCTCAGCCCGGTGCAGGCCGTCAGGCTGAGCAGGACCGCGCCAACACTCGCCAGGCGCCACCACCGTCTGCCGCGTCGGGTGGGCGTCGACATCGGGCTCCTCCCCTCGTGCGTGTGCTCGTGCTCACGGTCGTGAGACCGGCCATCGACCCGAGCGTAGGGCAGCCGTGTAACCGGGATGTAACACGTCGCGGCGGCCGAAGCGCCCGACGTCCTGGACAGGGCGTCGGCGGACGCCGATGATGGTGGCGGGCGCCGATCGGGAGCGAATGGAACAGACGGGCGCGGACGGGAGGGCGGATCGGTGGGCGAGCAGCACGCAGTCAGCCATGACGAGAGCCGGGCGCTCTTCGCGCGCATCGCCGAGTCGATCGCCGGGGGCGAGAGCTCCTACGCGCGGCTCAAGAAGGGGCTCGAGCTCTGCTTCGCTCGCGGCGAGGGCCCCTACTTCTGGGATGTCGACGGCAACCGCTACGTCGACTACAGCCTCGGCTACGGGCCGCTCATCTTCGGACACAACCCGCCGGCCGTGACCGCCGCCGTCGTGCGGGCCATCACCGAGCGCGGCAGCGTCGCCACCTTTCCCTACGACCTGGACGCCGCCGTCGGCGAGCAGATCCGCGCCATGGTGCCGGGCGTCGACCTCGTCCGCTTCGCCAACTCCGGCACCGAGGCGACCATGGCCGCCGCCCGCCTCGCCCGCGCCTACACCGGCCGCATGAAGATCGTGCAGATGGAGGGTGGCTACCACGGCTTCGCCGACACCCACTACTGGAGCAGCCACCCGGACGTCTACGCCGCCGAGCCCCGGCCCTACTCGCCAACGCCGCAGCCGGCCTCGCGCGGCATCCCGGCCGCCTACGGCGAGGCCCTCCTGATCGGCCAGTACAACGACCGCGACAACCTGGAGATGCTCTTCGCGCGCCACGGCGACGACATCGCCGCCGTCCTCGTCGAGCCGATCCAGGCCAACAGCGGCGTCATCCCGCCCGAGCCCGGCTACCTGGCCTTCCTGCGCGACATCACCGCGCGCCACGGCGCGCTCCTCATCTTCGACGAGGTCATCACCGGCTTCCGGGTCGCGCCGGGCGGCGCCCAGCAGCTCTACGGCGTCACTCCCGACATCACCACCCTGGCCAAGGCGCTGGGCGGAGGCTTCCCGATCGCGGCCTTCGGCGGCTCGCGCGAGGTGATGGAGATGGAAGCGCGCAACGAGGTGATGCACGGCGGCACCTACACCGCCAATCTCGTCGCCCTGGCCGCCGCCGACGCCGTCCTGACCGAGATGCGAGCCCGCGAGTCCGAGATCTGGGACCGGCTCAACGGCTACGGCGAGCGCCTCTGCCGCGGCATCGGCGACGCCTGCCGCGAGGCGGGCTTGCGCAACGTCGTCCAGGGGGTCGGCCCGATCTGGCACATCTTCTTCGCCAGGCCGGACGCGCCGGACCTGGTTCGCATCCGCAACTACCGCGACGCGCTGGCCTACACCAGCGTCGAGGTCTTCGACCGCTTCCACGAGGCGATGCTCGCGCGCGGCGTCTACTTCCACCCCTACCACCTCGAGCGCTGGTTCCTCTCGACCGCGCATGGTGAGGCAGAGGTCCAGGCGACGCTGGAGGCGGCGGCCGACGCCGCCGAGGAGGTGGCAGCGTCGCTGCGGGCGGAGGGAAAGCTGTAGGCGACAAGCCCCGCCGCGGGGTGTCGAGCTTACGGTCCGCCCTCCAGCGCATACGGCACGTAGCAGGCGGGGCCGTCCGTCACCAGGACCCCGGTGGGCACCAGGCCGTCCACGACCGGACGGGCGAGGAGGGCGTGCGGCCGGCCGAAGAGCGTCATGACCGACCCGGCCCCGGGCGCCGGAAGGAGCGCGCGAGCCTGGGCTCGCGCGGCCGACCAGCACGTCGATGAGTCCGGCGGCGCTTGCCGGCACCACGTGGCTCCCGCGCAGGTGGCGATGTTCTCGTAGTCGCGCCCGGCATAGGCCACCCGGAACGGCAGGCCGCCCGGCCGCGGCAGCGCGAAGCCGTAATGGTTCGCCAGTTTCGGGAGCCCGGCGAACCAGGCCCAGCCACCCGCCGCCAGGAGCACGACCGCCGCCACCAGGACCCGCGTGCGACGCGAAGACCGACCAGGGGGGCCGCTCCCCACACCAGGAGCCTCCGTCATCAGTGCCTCGATGCCGCGCCGGCCAGCGGCCTCTGCGCTGGAGCCGGCTCCTCGCCCGGCACCGTGCCGCGTGCCCGGTCGGCCGTCGTCACCACGACCAGCCCGCTCCAGATCAGGACGGCCACCGTCAGGTGGATCTCGGCGACCCAGGGTGCCAGGTTGAGCCAGATATTGGCGGCACCGATGAGCGCCTGGACGACGATGGTCACCGCCAGCGCCGCGGTGGTCCGCGTCAGCCACGACGGCACGTCGCGGCCACGCCGCGCGTGGAGCGCCAGCGCGAACACCGCGAGCAGCGCGAGCAGCGCCAGCCAGCGGTGGGTCATCTGCACGTCGACGGGCGTCCAGCCGGTCGGGATCAGGTGCGTGCCGCAGAGCGGCCAGCCGCAGGCCAGCGCCGCGCCGCTGGCCGCCGTGTACGCGCCGGTCAGGGTGACCAGGTAGACCGCCGCCGCCGCTGCCGGGGCGAACGCCCCGAGTCCGTCGGACCGCTCTGCCGGCGACCGTCGCCGCGCCACCAGCGTCACCCCGAGCACCAGTACGCAGCCCAGGTACGCCTCGGCCATCCCGAGATGCGCGGCGATCACCCACGGGTCGAGTGCGTTCAGCACCGCGACGGCGCCGAGCCCCGCCTGCACCAGCACCAGCCCGAGCGCCAGGACCGGCAGCCAGAAGAGCGCACGGTCCGCGCGTCGTTCGCGCCGGTCAAACAGGACCAGCCCGACGGTCAGCACGGTCACCAGGGCCGCCAGCAGCCGATGGGTGTACTCGATCGCCGTCGCCAGGCTGAAGGTCGGCACCACCTGGCCATTGCAGATCGGCCAGTTCGGCCCGCAGCCCATCCCTGACCCGCTTACCCGGACGACCCCACCGAACACGATCAGACCAAAGCCCGCCAGGATCGTCCCGGCGGCCAGCCCCTCGTAGCGGGTCATCGACCCCATCTCCTCCCCCGGCGGCAGGGCCGGCCGGCACACGCCGGGGCCGCGCCGGAGCGCCCCGCGGCATAGTACGGGAGACTCCGGAGTTCGTCAGCGCCGTGTTTCGGGGCGGGTGGCGGGATGCGCGACAAAGAGCCGGGGGCGGGGATCGCGCACCCGGCTGCTCAGGTCAGTGGAAGGTTGCGCTCGATCAGGCGACGCGCCGCCGCAGCAGGGCGCCCGCCCCGAGCAGGCTCACCGCCAGCAGGAACAGCTCGGCCGCCGGCAGCGTCGCGGCGCCGGTGGCGTGGCCGGTCACCGGCGCCAGCTGCGCGCCCGCCAGCGTGATTTGACCGCAGGCGTCGTAGACGCTCACCATCTGGGCCGAGTGGTGGATGTTGATCGCGAACCCGCCATTGACCAGGGTCTCGAGGCTCGCTGCCACCGTCGTGGTCGACTGGCCGCCCTGCACGTTGGTCAGCGAGTAGGCCGGGTTCGGGTCGAGGTTGCTGCACGTCCCCGCGTGAATGTCGGCCGGCTGCGCGTCGGTCGGCGCCCCCGTCAGGTTGAGCACTACCGTCGTCGTCTGGTCGGAGTTCCCGGTGAGGGTCGCCGTCCCCGACTCGCCCGAGCCATTCAGCGCGTTGATCTGGATCGTGATCGACTCACCGGCCCCCTGCGCCGCGGCCGACCCGAAGATCATCAGTAGTCCCAGCGTGGCGAGCGCCAGCGCCGCTGCCAGTCGCGTCATCCCCCCTGCTCCCTTCCCTGATCGACTTGCCGACCCTCCGTCACACGATGCCCGGCATCGCACCGGGTGCCCGACCGTCGACACCTTTAACGACCTGACCGACCGGCGGACGTGCCGGGCAGTCACATTTCCGCCCCCAAGTATCCCCCGTACGATCGCATCCTGTACAGCGTCGGCATCGCTCCGCTACTGCGAACCGCGGATCCCGGCATCGCGGCCGCGGCGCACTGCACGGAGGTCACGGTCGGCCGACGGAGCGTCGCGGGTCCCCGCTTTACATCCGTCCCGGACGTTGCCACGCCCGGGAACACCGAAGGCAGCCCTGATCGGGCTTCTCGATGGCAAGACCTCGAGCATCCGCGACGAGCTACCGTCGCGGAATACGTCATTTGGCGTATACCCAGCTGCGCCGTTTCCCGCCATACTCATTTCGAATCTCGTGATATCCGGGGCATCGCCACGCGGGACGGTGATGGCGTGCTCCGGGAGATTGCCGCGCGTGGGCAGCGCGCGGCGGTGGGGGCCCGTCTCGGGCAGGCACGGTTGCGGGACAACCGACCGGAGACGCCGGAGGGGGCCAGGCGGGCAATTGGCCCGGCGAGTTCGCTCTCTCGGTCACGAGCGCATCGCGTGGCGGCACCGGCACGCGATGCGTGCCCGGTGCGTGGGCTCGTACGTGAGTTGCGTCTGGTGAGTGCCCGCCCGTGCCGTCAGACTCAGACAAACCCACGTCGACCAGCCGCGCGTCTGCGTCCACGGGGGCCGGGACGCTGGCGGGTGCCGGACGATGTCGGACAGGGAAGGGGAGCGGGATGCGGCGCGCGGGGCTACTTCGCGTGGCGACGGTGGTCGCCGTCCTCGTTGGGCTGATTGCGCCGCTGG
>DASSZN010000095.1:0-42147 GCA_035702805.1 Thermomicrobiaceae bacterium
TACCCCCTGACCGAGGAGTTCCACGGCTGTGATCCCCAGGGCTGGTGCGGCACCATGCAGTACTTCGAGCGGGCCATCTTCGAGTGGCACCCGGGCATCGCCCCCAGCCGCTACGATGTCCAGCTCGGCCTGGTCGGCGACGAGGTGACGGCCGGCCGGAGCACGCAGGCCCCCTTCGTGGCGACCTCGGCTAAGACCAGCCCTGGCTGCGCCTACTTCGCCGCCACCGGTCACAACCTGTGCGGCGGCTTCGCCGCCTACTGGAAGCAGTTCGGCGGCCTGGCGACCTACGGCATGCCGATTAGCGAGGAGTTCCAGGAGAGAAACCCCGACACCGGCCAGATTTACACGGTGCAGTACTTCGAGCGAGCCCGATTCGAGTGGCATCCGGGCACGAACCCGGCCCACTACGACGTCGAACTCGGCCGGCTCGGCGCCGCCGAGCTATTGGCCGCCAGGTGACCACCCACCGTCGTCGCCACCCACGACGTTGGATGGTGACGGGCGTCGTGGTTCTGGCGGTGCTTTCGGCGCTGGCGGCGTTCGCGCCGGTGCCGGCCGGCGCCGCCCGCCCGAACGGAGCCGGCCTGGTGATCCGGCATGGCGACGGCCGGATCGTCTACGCGTACGTCGAGTTCACGACACCGACGATCACCGGTGACCAACTCTTGATCATGTCCCACGTGCCGCTGGTCGAGACGCCGTACGGCGGGCTCGGCGAGGCCGTGTGCTCGCTCGACGGCGAGGGCTGCCCGGCGACCAACTGCTTCTGCAAGAGCTACGGGATTTCCTCAGTCTACTGGCACTATTATCATCTGAACACCGGCGGAACCTGGGGCGACACCAACATCGGTCCGAGCAGCCAGGTCATCCACGACGGCGACGTCGAGGGCTGGTCGTGGACCGGCGGATCCAGCGGGTTGCCGCCGACCTCCATCGACGCCATCGCCAAGATGAACGGGGTGGACCGGTCCGCCTCAGGACAGGGAACCGCAACGACGCCAACTCCTACGGCCGCGCCGCCCACCCCGACGCCTGCTCCAACGCCAACAACGAAACCGACTGAGCAACCGACCAGCGTCCCGACGCGCGCCGCGCCCTCCCCGACGGCACCGCCGGTCGCGCCGACGGCGGCCGCGGCAACTGCCGCTGCAACCGTCACCGCTGCCGGCTCCGCCGTCACGATCGCCACCTCACCGCCCGTCGCAGCGGCCACGACGGCCGCTGCCGCCTCACCGGCGGCGACTCCGGTGGCGCGGGCCGTCGAGGTCAGCCCAAACGGCACGGCCACGCCGCTCGTCCTCGCGACGCGCGCCCCGGCGAACGGCCCGCCGACGTCCACGTACCTCACGTTCGCCGGGCTGCTGGTGGCGCTCGCCGGGTTGTGCGCCTGGTTCCTCCTCCGCCGCCGTTCCGGAAGCGGGCCGTGAGCGGGCGGCCGAACGCGGCCTCGTGGCTGGCGTGGTCGGGCGCCGCGACCCTCGCCGTGGTGGCTACGCGGAACCCCCTCTACGTGACGCTGGCCGGCGCCGCGGTTGGCGCATCCTTCCTCTCGCTCGATCGCGGCACTACTGCTTGCGGAGCCTGGCGCCTCATCCTGCGCGTTGGCCTCGTCGTCGCCGCCATCGGCGTCGGCTTCAACCTGCTGACCGTCCACGCCGGCGACCTCGTGCTCGCGAACCTGCCGGCATCACTCCCGATTGTCGGCGGCCCGATCACCGGGAACGCGCTCGTCTACGGGCTGGCGTCGGCCGTCGCCCTGCTCGACCTGCTTCTGGTCGCCGCCACCTTCAGTTCCGCGGTAGACCGGCCGGCACTGCTGCGCCTCGTCCCCGACGCCTTCGTCGCGCCCGGTGTCGCGGCAGTCATTGCCCTGAGCATCTTTCCGCAGACGCTCCGCGCGGCGTCGGAGGTGCGTGAGGCGCAGGCGACGCGCGGATTCCAGGTGCGCTCGCCACGCGACGTGGTGCCGTTGCTCGTGCCCACGCTCCGCCTCGGACTCGAGCACGCCTTCGACCTCGCCGAGACGATGGAGAGCCGCGCCTTCGGCTCGGGAGTGGTCGCGCGTCGACCGGCGTCGCGCCGCCTACTCGGTGCCGGGCTGGTGCTTGCGACGGCGTCGGTCATCCTGTTCGGTCTCGACGACAACGCCGGGGGCGTCGTGAGCGCGTTGGCGGCGCTGGCGATCCTTGTCGCGCCGAGCCTCTGGCGACGCGAGCGTCACCCGCGGTACCGACCCTTCTCCTGGGGCCTGGCCGACGCCGCGGTACTGGGCGCGTCGGCGCTCGCCCTCGTGTTGCTCGTAACAGCGCTGGTCGGATCGAGTGCGCTGGCCTACTCACCGTACCCCGCGCTCACCTGGCCGCCCCTCGCGGCGTCGACGGCTGCCGCGGACGTCCTGCTCGTGACGCCGGCCCTGGTCGCGCTGGGGGTCGCCACGTGATCGACCTCCAGTCGCTGACCTATAGCTACCCGGTCAGTGAGGACCCGGCGCTCCACGGGCTCGACTGGCACGTCGGTGCCGGCGAGCACGTCGTCGTCACCGGCGTTTCCGGGTGCGGCAAGTCGACTCTTGCGCGCTGCCTGACGGGGTTGATTCCGCACTTCCACGGCGGCCGGTTCGGCGGACAGGTAACCGTCGCTGGCGTGGACACGCGCCTCGCGCGACCCGGGGAACTGAGCCGCCTGGTTGGGTTCGTCGCGCAGGACCCGGAGACGCAGACGGTGATGGACCGCGTCGAGGACGAGGTCGCGTTCGGGCCGGAGAACCACCGTCTCGCCCGCCCCGAGATGCGGCGCCGCGTCGAGGCCGCGATGGACCAGTGCGGCATCACCCACCTGCGTGAGCGTGAATTGGTCAGCCTCTCCGGCGGCGAACGCCAGCGCGTCGTCATCGCCGCGGCGCTCGCGATGGGGGCTCCGGTGCTCGTGCTGGACGAGCCGACCTCCCAGCTCGACCCCTGGGGCGCGGTGGAGGTCCTCGACGCCGTGCATGGGCTCCACGGCGCTCATGGAACCACCGTGGTGCTGATCGAACATCGCCTCGGGCGAGCCCTGCGGGAGGCGACGCGCCTGGTGGTGATGGGAGCGGGCGGGCGAATCGTTGCCGACGGTGCGCCGGACGTGGCGATCCAGGCCCTTCCCGACTGGTCGTCACCACTCGCGCCCGACGTCGACCTCTACGACGGGTCGGTGATCTGCGGAACCGAACGGTATCGTGCGACGATACCCGAGGGCGAGCGGGCGATCGAGCTCGAGGACGTCAGCTTCGCCTATCGAGAGACTGTCGCGATCGAGAATGTCTCGCTCGCGATCGAGCGGGGGCGCGTGACGGCGCTGATGGGTCGGAACGGCTCCGGCAAGACGACCCTGCTGAAGCTGATGAACGGGCTGCTCCGCCCGACCGGCGGTGCCGTACACGTCCTCGGCCAGGACATCGCCGGTTCACCCGTCCGAGCGATCGCGCGACGGGTCGGCTACGCTCCGCAGAACCCATCCGCCATGCTGTTCAACGAGACCGTAACCGCCGAGCTCAGGTTCACCCTGCGCGCCCTGGGGACGAGCGGTGACCCGGACGGTCTGCTGCGCCAGTTCGGGTTGGCCGAGCATGCCGTGAATAGCCCGCTCGACTTGAGCACCGGAGAGCGGCAGCGCGTTGCGCTGGCGGCGGTGCTGATCGCACCGCGCCCGATCGTCCTTCTGGACGAACCCACCCGCGGCATGGACGCGGGCCGTAAGCGCGATCTCGCGGCCTACCTGCGCCGGCTGGCGGCTGGAGGGGCGGCCGCCGTGGTCGCGACCCATGATGCCGGCTTCATGGCCGACGCAGCCGACCGCGTCATCCTCCTCGATCGCGGCCAGGCCGTCGCGGACGGCCCTGTCGGCACGGTTCTGCTTGGTGTGCCAGCTCCGCTGGGATATTGATCGGCCCCGTGCCGATCCGCAACGGCCGGCTCGCTAGCCGCCGGCGCCGCGCCGAGAAACGACCGGAGTCCCGTGGTAGCAGCCCAGCGTGTAGGGGTACTCGAGTGTGACGTCGTAGTGGTACAGGACCGTCACCTTTCCGTTCCACATCACCGGGCTCGTCCGACCATGGCAGGCGTCCAGATCGGCGTTGGTCGGGAGGTTGCCCTTCGCGTCGCGCTCAACGTAGATGCCGTAGCCGTCCAGGGCGTACCCGACGAGCGTCGATGAGCCCGTGTCGCTGTCCAGCAGGCATGACGAAATGGCGTGGTAGTGGTAGATGCCCTGGGCCTGCGGGTGCCCACCGCAGCGGTCCTGGATCTCGTGCGCGCCCGCGTCGCGGCCGGCGGCGTCGAGGGCGTCGAAGAGCGCCACACCGTTGGTCAACACCCCGATAACGCCGAGATCCAGGCAGGACGGCAACGTCGCCGCGACCGGGGACGCGGGCAGGTCAAACTGATAGGACTGCGCCCGGATCGAGTTCGGATTCCGGTCGTACTGGTAGGCCGGATCGCTCCACGCGATCGGGAAGGTGCCGGTGGGAAGACCGCGTGGAAGTCCGTTGCTGGTCACGATCCGCTGGTTCCCCTGAACCAGGAAAGAACTGCTCGCGTTGGCCCAGGTGACCGATCCCTGAACCGAGACCTTCGTCTGCGCGTTCCACGTACCGGCCGCCGAATCGATCCATGGTCCGGTGTGCTCGGCTCCGCCGCCCCGGAACGACGTGGTGCACGAGTCCACGTAGCCAACGCGCGGGCTGGTCGCGACCCGGCCGTCACCGAGTGGGACGGCGGTAGGCGACACCGAGCCCTTCCATAGACCGACGGCCGACGCGCCGGACGAAGCGGTGGTCGTGGTTCGGGTAGCCGCGCCCACCGGTACCGGAGATGGTCGTGAACACGCCGTCAGCAGCACGGCGAGCGCGACCCAGACCATCCATCGGTTGCGCGGACGTAGATGCACGAGCACGACCTCGCCTTCTCGGCGCCAGATGCCGCGGTGAGGACCGATCCGGACTGGTAAACGCCGCGATCCTGGCATGGCTCCGGGGTGACCCGGTACGGCCGATCTCCGTACGGGGTGGAGAACCACTGTTCCCGCTCAGGCGCGTGCGCAGGTGAGCGCCGCGGTCACGCCAATTGTCCGGCCATTGCGAGTCTCCTATACTGGCTGCAGCAGGCCCGGATCGACGAGGCGCGTGCCGAAGCCTGCCGCACCGGTGAGGCGGCCATGAAGCTTCTCGTCGCCATTGTCCAGGACGAAGACGCCGACGACCTCCTGACGGCGCTGACCGCCCGGCACTTTCGGGTGACACGCGTCGCCAGTACCGGCGGCCTGCTCCAGACCGGCAGTACCGCGCTCTTCCTCGGCGTCGACGACGCAGACGTCTCCCCGGCAACCACCATCGTTCGCACCGTCTGCAGGCGCCGCACCGAGATGGTGGTGCCGTTCACACCCGCCCTCGAGCCGGGACTCCTCTACGGGACGGAGAACTTCGAGGTCGAGGTCGGTGGCGCGACCCTGATCACGCTGCACGTCGACCGCTTCGAGCGGCTCTGAGGTCTACTCCCGTTTTTCCGCGAACTGATGCGGTTTTCTCACGCCTCCGCGATTGACTTGTGACTGCCGGCACGGTATGATTGAGCGAAGACTAGAACATCTTTTCTACGGCATGGTCGGTGGGGTCGCCAGCAGAGAGGTAACGAACGATGGCGGAACGCGAGCGCGCGATTGACCTGGCGATGTCGCAGATCGAGCGCCAGTTCGGCAAGGGCTCGATCATGCGCATGGGTGAGGCGTCGTCGCGCCTCCACATCGAGACGATCCCGACCGGCTCGATCGCACTCGACCTGGCACTGGGTGTCGGCGGAATCCCGCGGGGCCGCGTCACTGAGATCTACGGGCCCGAGTCGAGCGGCAAGACGACGCTCGCGCAGCACATCATTGCCGAGGCGCAGAAGCTCGGCGGCGTGTCTGCCTACATCGATGCGGAGCACGCATTCGACCCGGTCTACGCCGAGCGCTGCGGCGTCAACCTCGAGGAGTTGCTGATCTCGCAGCCGGACACCGGCGAGCAAGCGCTCGAGATCGCCGAGACCCTGGTGCGGTCCGGCGCGATCGACGTGGTGGTGGTCGACTCGGTCGCGGCGCTCGTGCCGCGGGCGGAGATCGATGGCGACATGGGCGACTCGCATGTTGGCCTGCAGGCCCGGTTGATGAGCCAGGCACTGCGCAAGCTGACGGGTGCCATCAGCCGGTCCCAGACGGCCGTGATCTTCATCAACCAGCTCCGGATGAAGATCGGCGTGATGTTCGGTAACCCCGAGACGACGACCGGGGGCAACGCGCTGAAGTTCTACGCCTCGGTGCGGATGGACATCCGGCGCATCGAGACGATCAAGCAGGGCCAGGACTCGATCGGCAGCCGGGTTCGGGTCAAGGTCGTCAAGAACAAGGTGGCGCCGCCGTTCCGCCAGGCCGAGTTCGACATCATGTACAACGAGGGCATCTCGGCGGCCGGCAGCGTGCTCGACGTGGCCGCCGACCTCGGCATCGTGCGCAAGAGCGGCGCGTGGTACTACCTTGGCGATGAGCGGCTCGGCCAGGGTCGCGAGAACGCCAAGGAGTTCGTCAAGACCAATCCGGACGTCATGAGCGAGCTGGAGAACCGCATTCGCGAGACCTCCCCGGAGCTGCGCTCGCGCATCAACTACGCGGGCACGGCCGAGGAGAGCGAGGCGACGGTGCAGGACGAAGTCCTCTCCTGAGCGGAGCGGCTTTCCCTGAACGCGAGCCATGTGCGAGACCGGACGCGGCTGCGTCCGGTCTCGTTTTCACCACCAGGGCGTCGCACTCCGGCGCACCGAACGAGCCGGGTCCGCCAAGTGGCGGACCCGAACCCAGATATCCCTGCGTTGGGCCAGGATCTAGGGGCCAAGCCGCCGCGCAGTGTAGTAGCGCGACCCCCAGTAGGAGTCCCACATGTTGGCGACGGCCACGCCGGTGCTCGAGTTCTCGGCGCTGATGAACTGCCCGTTGCCGATGTAGATACCTACGTGCGAGAGCCCCCATTGGTAGGTGTTCTGGAAGAACACCAGGTCACCCGGCTGCAGGTTGCTCGCGTCGACGTAGCTACCGCTCGTTGCCTGGGTGGTGATATCGCGTGAGAAGCCGCCGCCCGTCACCTGGTTGACGACGTAGTAGACGAAGCCAGAGCAGTCAAAGCCAGCCGGCGTCGTGCCGCCCCAGGCGTACGGATAGCCGACATACTGCATCGCCTCGGCGACGAGTTTCTGACCGAGCGTGGTAGCGGCGGCCGGCGCGGAAGCGGCGCTCGATGAAACGGACGCGGTGTTCGTGACGACCGCCGCCGGCTGCTTGTTCGTCGGCGAGAGGTACGCGCCGTCGACCCAGCCCTTGGTCCCGTTGTAGTCGACGTTCCACCACGTGGCGCCCCCGCTGCTCTGCGGCCCGCCACTGACGTGGACCACGCCTCCCTGCGGGATAACGGTCTGCACCGACGCACTGAAGGACGCACTTGCGCGGAGGTTGAGCCCGTCACCGGCGGTGTTAGCGACCACCGCGTTGCCGCCGACCGCAACCCCTGACGTCTGTGCCGGGGCAGAGACCGTCACCGTGGTCGTCGTCGTAGTTGTCGCCGTCGTCTGGGCGCTCCCGCCGGTGAGGTACTGCCGCGACGCGTACCCGGTCTGTCCCTGGTACGAGACGTTGGCCCAGTCGATTCCCTGGGCGTCGGTCTTGTCGGCGCCGACGACCGAGACCTGAGTGCCGTCCGGCATAACCGTGAGAGTGCTGGAGTTGAGGCTCGCGCCGTTTCGCAGGCGGAGACCGTTACCGTTGGTACCGGTGACGACCAGGGTGCTGCCCTGCTTCACCGGTGGGAGTGACAGGTACGTGGAGATGACCCAACCCTTGACGCTTCCCGACTGCACGTTGTACCAAGCGGACCCGTCGGCCGCCGTCTTCGGGCCGCCGAGAATCGTGACCGATGCGCCCTCTGGGATGGTGGTCAGAATACCAGCGCCGGAGCCGACGCCATTCCGGACGTGAACACCTTCGCCGCCGGTCTGTGAGACGACTGCCGATCCGCCGACGGCGAGGTTCGTGTCCGCAGCCGCTGGGGCAATCGCTGCCGCGCCCAACGTGGCCGCTAGCAGCGCGCCGCACAGAGTGCGGCCGCATCCTCTTCGCGCGCCCAATCGACCTTCCCTCCTGGAGAACTACTGGCCGGCAATACCAGTTGTCCCACTGGAAGTGGGAAACCAGTGCCTGAACCCTCCTCCGTCCGCTTGGGCGTCTCCCCGACGTGCTCACCAAAGTCCCCACTCGGTGCGTCGGGCAGTGCCCTCCTGTACCGCTCCGCTGTCCGTCGCTCCGGCTCGCGATAGGCCCGGAAACCGAGCCGCGGGAACCGGTGCGCCACCCCATCGGCGCCGACACTCCGCTCTCCCCTGAACGGACGCCACCACCGCTGGAACGCCTGCAGGCTAGCACAGGGGCGTCGCGGGTGTCAACACTTCGCCGGGTCCCAAAGCAACGTTTGCGGCGAACGTTCGCGCGTTTCGGCGCACGCGGCGAGCCGCGTGCGCCGGCGGCAATTCGCGATGAGTTGCCGTAATCTGAATCTCTACCGTCAGGAGATGGCGCGAACAGGAATTCCGTGGGCCGCCAGGTAGACTTTTGCGTCGGCGATGGTATGCTCGCCGTAGTGGAAGATCGAGGCGGCCAGCGCAGCCTGCGCCTTGCCGATCGTCAGTCCCTCCAGCAGGTGATCCAGCGTGCCGACACCGCCGGACGCGATGACCGGAATCGTGGTGGATTCGACCATCGACGCGGTCAGCTCGAGGTCGTAGCCGTCGTGCGTGCCGTCGCGGTCCATGCTGGTGACCAGGAGTTCCCCGGCGCCAAGTTCCGCGCCGAGCACCGCCCACTCCAGAGCGTCGATACCCGTCGGCGTTCGGCCACCGCGCGTGTACACCTCCCAGCCGCCCCCGCTTCGTCGGCGCGCGTCGATCGCGAGCACCACGCACTGGGAGCCAAAGCGGGCCGCACACTCGCGGATCAACTCGGGTCGCGTCACGGCCGCGCTGTTGAGGCTCACCTTGTCCGCGCCAGCCCGCAGCAGCCGGTAGACATCGTCCGACGTGCGCACGCCGCCGCCCACCGTCAACGGGATGAAGACCTGACGCGCGGTCTCACGGACGACCTCAACCATCGTGTCGCGCCCGTCACTGGTGGCTGTTATGTCGAGAAAAACGAGCTCGTCCGCGCCCGCGGCGTCGTACCGCGCGGCGAGTTCGACCGGATCGCCCGCGTCGCGCAGGTGCTCAAAACGGACGCCCTTGACGACGCGCCCGTTCGTGACGTCGAGGCAGGGGATGATCCGACGGGTGAGCACTGCCGCTACTCCGCGCGCCTATCGGGCGAGCGCTCACCGGCCTCTCGCCGCTCCGCATCCCGCCGCGCCTCGATCACCGTCTCCATCTCGTGTTGCGCCTGCTCGACGCGCAGGCGCGCTCGCTGCTCGTGGAGATACCACAGTTCGCGTCTCAGCCTCCGGTCCGCCTGGCGTAGCTCCTCGATCTGCATCTCGAACATCTTGATACCGTAGGCAAGCTCGCGGTCGACCTCTTCCAGGCGGTCGAAGCGCTGGGTGTTCCGTTCGTGGCGCTGCTCCCCGACCGCTGATAGTTCCTGGAGGCGGCTTTCGAACTGCTGCCGGATCTCCTCCATCCGCTCGGCCGTGATCTCGTCACGCTCAACTGCCTGCGACTGGTAGCGATTGATGTCCGTCTCGAGGCGCTGAGCCCAGTCGCGCAGGGTCTCGAACTGCGGATCGATCGCGCTCGCATCTTCTCGGAGCGCGTCGATCTGCGCTTGTAGGGCGCCGATGCCCCCGAGCTCCTGCTCCATCCGGGAACCGAGGTTCTCCGCCACCTGCACGACCTCGGCAAACCGGCGACGCAGTTCCTGCTCCACGATGCGCACGCCGTCGTCCGTCCGAATGAGGTCGCGCTGCATTCGCTCCAGCTCAGTGCGCAGGGCGTCGATCGAATCGCGCAGCGTTTGCGATACCACGACCTGTCGCTCACCGTGCGCGGCCAGATGGTCGATCAGCGCGTGGATCTCGTCGAAGCGCTTGGTGTCGTGCCCGTCGTCCTCTCGCTGCCGCCGCGTGGCATCTATTAATTCCGACACGTGCGCCTGGAGCGATCGTATTGGCCGGACGCTGTCGTCAACGCGCGCGCCGAGCTCGGAGAGCTGCTGGCGAACCCGCGCCTCTTCGAGCTGACGCGCCTGGGCGGCCTGCGACACCTCGTGGCGATGCTGCTCGAGCGCAAGTCGATGCTGCGCCATGGCCGCCTCGCCTGCCTTGAGCTGTTCCTCGAGCCGCAACTGACGGCTCATCAGCTCGCGTGCCAGGTGCCGCGCCTCATCGACCTGAGCCTGGAGGCCCTGAATCTTGGCCTCTTCACGCTTGCGGCGATCGTCCTCCCGGACGAAGTCGGTGTAATCACTGCGCGACGTCATCGCCGTCTCCCGCCGCCGCGCCTGCCGCGGGCGCGTCCACCCACCAGTCTTCTCGCCCCGCGATCACGACGTCGCCGGTGTAGAGCGCGCGGCCGACGATGGCCGCCTCGACGCCGGGGATCTTCGCCAGGTGCTCGAGGTCGGCTCGCTTCGACACACCGCCCGAGGCGATCACGCGGATACCGCTCGACGCGATCGATCGGGTCTCCACGAAATTGGGCGACGACAACATCCCGTCGCGCTCGATATCCGTGTAGATCACACGCGTCACCCCGGCGGTTCGGGCTCGCTCGACCACCGACTTCGCCGTCTCCGACGAGAGCATCTCCCACCCGCGCAGGGCAACCCGGCCTTCCCGCGCGTCGACACCGAGCACGACGCGCTCGGCGCCGTATCTGTCGAGCGCCCACGCCAGCAGCTCGGGCCGCTCGACGGCGGCGGTACCCAGGACAACGCGGGCGGCTCCCGCCGCGAAGGCCGCCTCCAGATCCTGCTCGGCCCTGACGCCACCGCCGAGTTCGACGGGCACGCCGACCGCCGCGATCTGGTGAACGAACTCGAGCTGCCGCGGCTCTCCCGCGCGGGCACCGTCCAAGTCGACCACGTGCAGCCAGGACGCGCCGAGGCCTGCCCAGCGGCCGGCGATCAGAACCGGATCGTCACCGTACGTGGTCTCTCGCGCGAAGTCGCCCTGGGTTAGACGGACGCAGCGTCCGCCGCGCAGATCGATCGCCGGGATGATCAGCACGCACCCGCGCCAATCGGCGCCGGCGCGGTCGCCACGATTCGCGCAAAGTTGGCCAGCAGCCGCAGCCCCCAGCGCCCGCTCTTCTCGGGATGGAACTGCGTTCCCATGACGTTGCCGCGCACGACGGCACTCGTGAACGGGATTCCGTAGTCGGTCAGGCCGCCGGTCCAGGTCGGATCATCCGGGTCGACGTAGTAGGAGTGCACGAAGTAGAAGTCCGCGGCGTCGGGGATGCCGTCGAACAGGGCGCTCTCCACGGTTCGGCGCACCTGGTTCCAGCCCATGTGCGGCACCGGCTGGCCGCCCGGAAGTCGCCGCACCGCCCCGGAGATCACGTCGAGCCCCGGGTAGGCCCCGCCTTCGTAGCTGATCGTCATCAGCGCCTGCATTCCCATGCAGATACCGAGATACGGCGTGTCGCGCGCGATCACCTCGCGGATGACCGGTGACAGACCCAGCCCGTCCAGATGCCGCATCGTGTCCTCGGCCGCGCCTACGCCGGGCACGATCACGCCGCGCGCGCTTAGGATGGTGTCGCGATCCTGGGTCACGGTCGTGCTCGCGCCCACGCGGTCGAGGGCGTTGACCACGCTGGCGAGATTGCCGGCACCGTAGTCCACCACGGCGATCATCGCGCCTGATCTCCGATGTCTGCTGGACAATCCAGCGTTTGAAGGGTGGCCGCGACACTCCGGGCGAGAGCATCCTGATTGTATCCACCCTCGAGGACCACAGCCAGCCGACCGTTGGTCAGAGAGTCGGCCCAGCGGCGCACGCGCGCCGCCATCGCGGCAAATCCTGCCTCGGTGACCTCCATCAACGCGAGCGGATCATCGCGGTGCGCGTCAAACCCGGCGGAGACGATCAGCAGATCGGGGCGGAACGCGGCGATCGGTCCGGCGATCTGCTCGTCGAATACGCGCAGGTAGACGTTGTCGTCCGATCCCGGCGGCAAGGGTATGTTGATCGTCAAACCCTGGCCGTGACCGACGCCGCGTTCGTCGCGCTGGCCGGTCCCCGGGTACAGCGGCCACTGGTGGACCGAGATGAAGAGCACCTGGTCACTGTCGTAGAAGATGGTCTGGGTGCCGTTCCCGTGGTGGACGTCCCAGTCCAGGATCGCGACGCGGCCGAGCCCACGGCGGTCGATCGCGTGTCGCGCCGCCACGGCGACGTTGTTGAAGATGCAGAACCCCATGCCGTTCGCCGGCTCTGCGTGGTGGCCAGGAGGCCGGGGAAACGCGAACACGCGACGCTGATCGGTATCGAGCACGGTGTCTACGGCCGTGATGGCTGCGCCCGCCGCGAGCAGCGCGGTCTGGTAGGTTTCGGGTGAGACGTAGGTGTCGCTGTCGAGATACCCGCCGCCCGCATTAGCCAACTGTTCGATGAACCGCACGTAGTAGCGATCGTGGACGAGGGCGACCTCATCCTCGGTCGCGGCGCGTGGCTCGATCATGGCCCGCCGCTCCAGCAGGCCCACGGCGCGCAGGTGGCGCTCGACCGTCACCAGGCGTTGCGCGTTCTCGGGGTGCGCGCCGGTATCGTGGAGGCGAAAGCGCTCCGACATGACGAGCGCGGTAGGGGCATTCATGTGCCGGAGTATAGTCGGCGGCCGTTCACGCGTTCAACGCCCGTAAGTCTCGACGCGCCGTCACCCGATCGCGATCAGCGTCACTGTACCCATCACGCCGTCGACGCGCTGGATCCGGTCCATCACCAGCGCGCCGATGGCCCGCGCGTTCTCGGCGGTGATCACGGCAACCAGGTCGTACGTGCCCGCCACCACGCTCACCTCGGAGACGCCTTCGAAGTGGGACAGGGCCTCGTACACGTCCCCGGCCCTGCCGATCTCGACCGTCATCAACACGTACGCCCTGGTCACGGCATACCTCCCGGGAAGTGCTGCGGACCGTGCTCGATTACCGTGCGCATATGCTCGTGAATCCGACCGTTGGAGGCGAGGCAGTCTGGCCCATCGATCCGGAACGGCTCACCTTCGAACCCGGTCACCGTCCCGCCCGCTTCGGTTACCGCAAGCGTGCCGGCGGCGGCGTCCCAGGGCTTCAAGCCCGCCTCCCAGAATCCGTCGAGGCGCCCGGCGGCGACGCAGCACAGGTCGAACGCGGCCGCTCCGGAACGCCGGGCCCCCTGCGTGACCTGGACGAAGCTCGCCCAGTGCTCGAGGTTCCCCCGGCGCGCCTCGAGATCGTAATTGAAACCCGTTGCCACCAGCGCATGGATCAGGTCCGGCGTCTCCGACACCCGGAGCGGCGCCCCGTTGACGCTGGCTCCGCGGCCGCGCGCCGCCACGAACAGATCGTCGAGCATGGGAACGTACACTACCCCGAGTTGGACGACACCGTCGAGCTCCAGCGCCAGCGACACGCAGAAGATCGGGTAGCCGTGCGCGAAGTTCGTCGTGCCGTCGAGCGGGTCTATCAGCCAGCGGGGCCCGTTCCCGCCGGGACTGGCTCCGGCGGCGCCGCTCTCCTCGGCCAGGACCGCGTGGTCAGGGAAGCGATCCCGCAGCGACTGAATAATCAGGCGCTCGCTCATCTCGTCGGCCTCGGTGACGAGATCCACCACCCCCTTGTGGCGCACGCGGTGAACCTGGCCGAACCTCTCCATCAGCAGGCGTCCGGCCGCACGGGACACCTGAATGGCTGTGTCCAGGGCACTGTCGAAGTCGGGTACGGACAAGCAGGCTCCTTCCGGTCGTTCGATATTCACCGGGCGGAGCATGCCGTCCGGGAGCCCGCGGCGCCTCAGCCGGCGATGGGCGCGGGGTTGACCAGCGGCAACTGCGGATGGATGTCAAGGTCGAGCCCGCCCCGAGCGCCGCGGCGGCGGGTGAAAAACGCCGCGCCCGCAATCATCGCCGCATTGTCCGTGCACAGGATCGGCGGCGGGTACCGCAGCGGCACCGGCGCCGCGGCGGCCAGGCGCCGGCGCAGCAGCGCGTTCGCCGCGACCCCGCCCGCGAGGAGGACCTCCGCGGAGCCGAGCTCCTGTGCGGCCCGGACCGTCTTCGCGACGAGGACGTCGACGATCGCATCCTGATAGTCCGCCGCCAGGTCTCCGACCGGCATGTTCGGCGCGTACCTGGGCGGCTCATGGCTGACAAATGGCTCTCCGGCCGGCTGGCGGCGTGGACGCGGCGGCTCCCGCCGGTACTGCTCCACCTCGCGAAGCAGGGCGGTTTTCACGCCGCTGAAGCTGAAGTCGAAGCTGTCGCCGAGCCAGGCACGCGGGAGCGGGTGGTGGCCGGTACGACCGTTCTCGGCTGCCTTCTGGATTGCCGGGCCGCCGGGGTACCCCAGCCCGAGGATGCGCGCGCCCTTGTCAAATGCCTCACCCGCCGCGTCGTCGATCGTCCGTCCCAGGAGTTCGAAGTCACCGTGCCCGCGCATCAGGATCAACTCGGTGTGGCCGCCGGAGGCGATCAGGCAGACCAGCGGAAAGGTTGGCGGAGGCATGTCGGGGACATCCGGCAGCGCCAGCCAGTTGGCGTAGATGTGCCCTTCCAGGTGATTGACCGGGACGAGCGGCAACTCCCAGGCGAAGGCGAGCGCCTTGGCCATGTTGACGCCGACGAGGAGCGAGCCGGCCAAACCCGGCCCCTCGGTCACCGCCACGGCGTCGAGGTCATCCCGGGATACGCCGGCCTGCTCCAGGGCCAGCTCGACGGCCGGCACGATCATCGTGATGTGCCGCCGCGACGCCAGTTCCGGCACCACGCCGCCGTAGCGCTCGTGCAGGTCGATCTGCGAGTGGATCACGTTCGAGAGGACGCGACGGCCGTCCCGGACGACCGCGGCCGACGTCTCGTCGCAGGAGGTCTCAATGCCGAGAATCGTCGAGCCTGTCGCCATCGAGCAGTATCCCCTCCGAGGTCAGGCGCTGAAAGAGGCGTCGGCGGAGCTCGTCGAACTGCTGGCGGTAGGCGGTGTCCTTGAGCGACGGCGACCACATGATGTAGGCGTCCTCGCCATTGTCGCTGTAGTAATGTCGCCGTACTCCCTGGCGCGTGAAGCCGTACTTCTCGTACAGCGCCTGAGCAGGCGCGTTCGAGACACGCACTTCGAGGGTCACCCATTCGGCTCCACGCCGCAGGGCCTCGTCGAACAGGTGGACCAGCAGCAACTCACCCAGCCCGCGCCCGCGGTGCTCCGGCGCCACGCCGATCGTAGTCACGTGCGACTCGTCGTAGAGGATCCACATCCCGGTGAAGCCGACGATCGGATCCGTCGACGGCGAGTGCGGCTCGGGCCGGCGCAGCAGCGGCAGCAGGGCCAACCGGCCGCGCTGCTCGGGGGTCGGTGGGTGGTCCGGTTGATCCGGAGTGCGGAGGCGCAGTACCGCGTAGTAGTTGTTGGCCGGATTGCGGAGCTCGCGCCGGTAGGCCGACTCGGGCCACGGATTGGTGAAGCACCGGCGCTCCACACGCGACACCTCAGGGACATCCTCGATGCGCATCGGCTCCAGGTAGTACTGACTGCCATGGGCCTGCTGGTCTTCCGCCACGATGCTCTGCTGTCCTCGCGTTCCGCCGCGAACCGGCACTCTACTCCGACAGGCTATGTCGACGCGCCGCCGTGGACGTAGACCGGCTCCAGCGCCTCCAACCGATCGACGTCACCCTGCTGCCACCGACGGTACGCGATCTCGGCCAGGTAGGACGGTCGACGCAAGCGCAGTGCCGGTGAGGGCAGGGTCACGAGCGCGTGCTCCTCGAGCCGCTCTGCCGAGTCCACCGGAACCTCGCCGACCAGGATCGTGCGCTCGGTGAGCCCCTCGGCGAGCTGATCCAGCACGGCGTTTCGCATCTCGCTCTGCCGCACCCAGCGGCCGTTCCGATGCCGGTAGTCGGCGTAGACTACTCGGCCGCGCCCAGCGGCGACGAACGCCCGGATCGGCATGCGCGCCCGAGCGTGAGGGTACGCCACCGCGTCGAGCGTGACCACCCCGACCAGCGGCAGGCCGAACCCGAGCGCCAGGCCCTTAGCGACGCTCATGCCAACGCGCAGTCCGTTGAACGAACCCGGGCCGGTCGCGACTCCGACGGCCGCGACATCGCGAGCCTGCCGGCCGTTCATGGCGAGCAACCGCTGGATCTCCCCGAGGACGGTGGCGGTCTGGTTCCGTCCCGCCGCCCACGTCATCTCGCTGATCCGGTCGCCGTCGTACAGCGCCAGACCGGCAACCTCGGTTGAGGTGTCAATCGCGAGCAGGAGCGGGTCCACGGCGGGCACCGGCCACCTCCGCTCGGAGTTCCTCGACCAGCGTGACGTAGCGTTCACCGCGCGGCCGGAGTACCAGACGACGCTTCTCGTCGGCCAGATGCTCGAGTTCGACCAGCAGGTACGTCTCCGGGAGGTCCGCCTGGGCGCGCTCGGGCCACTCGATCACGACGATCCCGTCCGGGTCGTCGAGGTACTCCTCGAAGCCGAACGTCATGACCTCGGCGGGAGCCTCAATTCGGTACAGGTCCAGGTGGTAGAGGATCACCGCGTGGCCATCGGCGGTTACGCCGCGGTGTTCGGTGGCCAGGGTGAACGTCGGGCTCTGAACGTACCCTTCTACCCCAAGGCCGCGGGCGACGCCCTGCGCGAGCACCGTCTTGCCGGCACCGAGCGTTCCCCGCAGCAGGTAGACGTCGCCAGGCCGCGCCAGCCGGCCAAGTCGCGCGCCAACCGCTCGGGTCTGCTCGGGACTGTGGCTTATCAGGTCGAGTGCTGGTCGCCGGGACGTCAAGATCCGCTCACTCCTGCCGCGCCTGGAGTCGCGCCATCGCGATCCGTCGAGCCTCCGGAGACAGCCAGGCTCATGATATGCAGCAGTGGCGGCCGCTCACAAGCCCGCGTCCCCGTCATTCGTTGCCAGAACGTCGTGCCGGCTCAGGCGAGGTCCGGCCGGCGCTCTGCCCATGGGCGCGCGCGCTCGAACGACGCGGCGGCACGCAGCACCAGGGCGTCATCCCGCAGCCTGCCAACGATCTGCAGCCCGACGGGAAGTCCGTCGCTCGCGAAGCCGCACGGGACGGTCGCTGCCGGCTGGCCGGACAGGTTGAAGGGATACGTGAACTTCGTCCAGCCAAGGTAGCTCGTCGGGCTCCCGCCGATGTCGCCGGGATGGTCGTCCCCGGCGGCGAACGCCGTCACCGGCAGCGTCGGCGTGAGCAGGAGGTCGTAGCCGTCCATGAAGCCGCGCACCCGATCCGCGAACGCGATCCGCTCCTGACTGGCAACCGCGAGGTCCAGCCCGCTCACCGTGCGCCCCGCCTCGATCACCGCGGCCCGCCCCGGATCGAGCCGATCGCGCACCTGTTCGAAGTCCTGCGCGTGCGCGGCAGCCTGTGAGGTCGCCCAGATGAGATCGAGCGCCGGGTACGGGTCCGACCAGCCCGGCGTGACCTCATCGACGTCGCAGCCAAGGTCCGTGAACACGCGCGCCGCACGGGCGGTAATGTCGCGCACCTCCGGATCGAGCGGGGCGTAGCCGAGGTCCGGGCTCCAGGCGACGCGCAACCCGGAGATGCCGGCATGGAGGTCGTAGGTGAAGTCCGAGCCGGTGTCGTTGAGCGAGAGGCGATCGCGGCGATCGAAGCCCGCCATCACGTTGAGAAACAGGGCCGCATCTTCCACGGTACGCGTGATCGGCCCGACGTGGGCGAGCGACTCGACGCTGCTTGGCGGGTAGTACGGGACGAGGCCGAACGACGGCTTCAACCCGAACACGCCGCAAAACGACGCGGGGATCCGCACCGAACCGGCGCCGTCGGTGCCCTGGGCGAGCGGTCCCATGCCGGCTGCCACCGCCGCGGCCGCCCCGCCGCTCGAGCCGCCGGACGTACGGCCGGCTCGCCACGGGTTGTGCGTGGGCCCGACGACCAGGTTCCCGGAGTCCCCTTTCCAGCCCATCTCCGGCGTGTTCGTCTTGCCCAGCAGCACGCCGCCCGCCGCGTAGAGCCGCTCCACGATCGGCGCGTCCTCGTCCGGCACCCAGTCCTGCCAGAGGAGCGAGCCGCGCGTGGTCCGGATGCCTCGCGTGACGGTCAGGTCCTTCAGAGAGAGCGGAATGCCGGTCAGCGGCGGGGCATCCGCGCCCGATGCGAAGGCCCGCTCCGCGGCGTGCGCCTGCGCGAGCGCGCGGTCGGACGTCACCGTGATATAGGCGTTGATGGACGGGTTCAGCCGCTCAATGCGGGCCAGCGTCGCCCGTGCCGCCTCGACGGGAGAGAGCGCGCGGCGCCGGTACAGCCTCGCCAGTTCCGTCGCCGGAAGGTAGCAGATGTCCTCCACGTCGCCCATCTCAACCGCCTTTCCCGTTCGCGTCAGCGAGATCCGAAATGGCTGAACGCTCCCGGCGTGAGGTCGCGCAACCGGCCGCTCGCTCCACGGATCTGCAGGCTCGGTCCCTCCGGTCTCGCCTCGACGATCTCGCCGATCTCGATCGGTGGGCGCAGACCGGCTCGCCCGAACGCGCGTGTCACCCGGGCGAAGATGTCGGGCGGCGCCGTGAAGAGGAGTTCGTAGTCCTCGCCACCGCGCAGGGACATGTCAAACCAGTCGTCGAAGTTCCAGCGGATGGCGTGCGGGACCGGTAGCTTGAGCATGTCGATCACGGCCGAGACGCCGCTCGCCTGGCAGACCTTCGGCAGGTCGCCAAGCAGGCCGTCGCTGAGGTCCATGGCGGCACGCACCCCGAGCCGCCGGAGCAGCCGTCCCTCACGGACCCTCGGTTCCGGCTGATTGAAGGCCTCCCGCATGATCGGCTCGCCGTCGATCGTCAGCAACTGGCGCTCCAGCACGCGCAGGCCAGCCGCCGCGAGCCCCAGCGGTCCGGTCACGCCGATGACGTCACCTGGCCGCGCCCCGGCACGCGTCATCAGCGTGCCGCTCCGCGGTGTCTCACCGAGCACGGTCACCGAGATCACGATTGCGGCCGGCGAGGAACTCACGTCACCGCCGATGATCGTCACGCCGAACCGAGCGCCCAGCCGATCCATCCCGCGGTACAGGTCCGCGATCTCGCGATCCTTCTCGTAGCCGTGCAGACCGAGCCCGACGACCGCGACCGCGGGGCTTGCCCCCATCGCCGCGATGTCGCTCAGGTTGACCGCCAGCGCCTTGTGGCCGAGCGTCTCCCAGTCCACCCAGTCGAGTCGGAAGTGGACATGCTCGACAAGGAGGTCATTGGTCACCACGACCTGGCGCCCCGGGCGGGGCCGCCACACCGCCGCGTCGTCGCCGATCCCCAGTGGAACGCGCCCGCCCGCGCGATTGCGGGCGAGTCGACCAAGGATCTCGATCAGCGGGAACTCGCCGACCTCCCGAACCGCCGTGCCGCTCGACGGCATCGCCATCGCCGCCCCTAGCCCCTCTCGCCGGCCATGCTGGCCCGGTGAGCCCGCGGCGACGCCGTCACCGCGTCACGATAGACCGCGACCGTCTCTCGAGCAGTCCGCTCCCAGGTGAACCGTTTCGCGCGCTCGATCCCCCGCCGTGCCAGATCGGCGTGCAGCCCCTCGTCTCCGGCGACGCGCACGAGCGCCTCGCCCAGGGCCGCCACGTCCTCGGGATCCACCAGCAGCGCCGCGTCGCCGGCCACCTCCGGCAGCGACGACGTCGACGACGTGACGACCGGGGTGCCGCAGGCCATCGCCTCGAGCACCGGGAGTCCGAACCCCTCGTACAGCGACGGGAAGACGAGGGCCGTCGCCGCGCCGTACCAGAGCGCGAGCGTATCGCCGTCCGCATATCCGGCAAACGAGACCCGGTCCCCGAGCCCCAGAGCCCGCACCTCGTCGAAGATCGGCGAGTACTGCCAGCCGGCGGCGCCGACGACGACGAGCGGCAGGTCGAGGCGATCGCCTACTCGCGCGTAGGCGCGAAGGAGACCGACCAGGTTCTTGCGCGGCTGGAGCGTCCCGACGAACAGGAGAAACCGCTCCGGAAGGCCGTGATCACGCCGGAACGCCGCAAGCCGAGCCAGATCGGACACTGGCACCAGCGATGGGTCGACCCCGTTCGGCACCGTGACCACGCGCTCGGGGTGCACGTGGTACTCGCGTAGCACGTCAGCGCGGGTGCTCTCGGACACGGTGATCACCCGAGCCGCCCGCTCCACCGAGAGGCGCGTCAGCAGGTTCAGGTAGCGCTGCTTCCGTCCCGGGTACTGCTCTGGGTAGCGCACGAAGGCGAGGTCGTGCACGGTGACGACGGTGGGCGCGGGCGACAGCACGGGTGCCACGTTGACCGGAGCGTGGATCACGTCGAATCCCCCGACCGCGAGGGCCGCCGGTGCGAGCACCTGCTCCCAGAGAATGCGCACCTCCGGTCGGCCGGTCGGCAGCCTGCTGGTTCGCCAGCGCACGGCGCCAGACATTCCGTTCCTGCCCTGGGCGTTGGCTCCGCCCGTGAACAGAACGAACTCGTCGCCCCGTCCTGCCTCCGGCAGGTGGCGAACGAGGAACTCGATGTAGCGGCTGACACCAGCCTGACGGTAACCACTGGCGAACGACAGCAGGTGGCCGAGGATCGCGACCCGCACGCAGCCTCCTCCGCGCCCAGCCGGGTCTGGGGCCCGCCTATCCTAGCACGGGACGTCGGTGCCACGCCGGGGAAACGCGCGTGCGGCGAGGACCGAATTCCACCGGTGCTATAATGGCGGCTGAAAACTCACGGGCGTGGTCACGTGGTCAACGGGGAGGCCGCCGACCCCACGACCGAGAGAATGGGGCTGCATGCAGGACGCCATCGGGGTCGACGAGGCGATCGAACAGTTTGCCGTCTTCTACCCGTTCCGGCTCGACCCGTTCCAGCGCGACGCAATCGAGATCTTCCTCGCCGGCGATTCGGTTATGGTCGCGGCTCCGACGGGAACCGGCAAGACCGTGGTCGCGGAGTTCGGCGTCTACGAGTCGTTCCGCCGCGGTGGCCGCGTTATCTACACGACCCCGATCAAGGCCCTCAGCAACCAGAAGTTCCGCGATCTGCGCGCCATCTACGGCGACAACGTCGGCCTGTTGACCGGCGACATCTCCGAGAACAACGACGCGCCGATCGTCGTCATGACCACTGAGGTCCTGCGCAACATGCTGTTGCAGACCCCCTGGGACCTCGACGCGGTCGACTGCATCATCTTCGACGAGGTCCACTACATCGCCGACCCGGAGCGCGGCACGACCTGGGAAGAGGCGATCATCCTCTGTCCCCAGCACATCCAGTTGGTCTGCCTGTCCGCGACGGTATCCAACGCCCAGGAGATCGCCGACTGGATCACGCGGACCCACCGACCGATCCGACTCATCACCTACTACGAGCGCGCCGTGCCGTTGTCGCTGTTCTACTTCCTCGACAAAAAGCTCCATCTCGTGATCGACGACGAAGGGCGGCAGGTCGCCGACTTCCCGCATACCGGCGGCGAGGTCCGGCGGCAGATGTCCCGGGGCGGGTTGACCAACGAGCAGCGCCGCCAGGCCGAGCAGGCCGAGCCGCAGCCCTGGGAGGTCATCCAGACGCTCGCCGCCGATGAGATGCTGCCGGCGATCTACTTCCTCTTCAGCCGGCGCGACTGCGAGGAGTACGCCCAGCGCTTCAGCGTGATGCGGCCGAACCTCGTGCGGGACCCGGAGACGACCGCCCGCATCGATCGCGTGGTTCAGGCCTACCTGAACGGGATGCGGCTCGAGGACCGAGAACTGCAGCAGGTCCAACAGATTTCATCGCTCGCGGCGCAGGGGATCGGCTACCACCACGCAGGACTGCTGCCGATCCTCAAGCAGCTCGTCGAGGTCCTCTTCAGCCAGGGGCTGATGCAGGTCGTCTTCGCGACCGACACCCTGGCCCTGGGCGTGAACATGCCGGCGCGCACCGTCGTCATCGGGCGGATGACGAAGTGGGATGGGCGCCGGCGCCGCCCACTCATCCCCAATGAGTTCCAGCAGATGGCCGGCCGTGCCGGGCGACGCGGGATGGACGCCCGCGGCAGCGTCGTGGTGCCGTACAGCCCCTGGATGACCTTTCACGAGGTGCTCGGCATCGCCACCGGCGAGTTGGAGCCGGTGCGCAGCTCCTTCGCCGTGCGCTACAACACCGTGCTCAACCTCTGGGACCCGCCACACGGCAACCGCGTGCGCCACATGCTCCAGCAGAGCCTGTCGCAGTTTCAGAGCGCGCGACGCGTGCGCGACCTGGAGACGGCAATCCTCGATGCCGGACGGCGCGTCGATGAGGTGCCGCTCGGCTGCCTGATCGGGCTCGACGCCGGCGACGAGCTGCTCGACGACTACCGGGGGCTGAACTCGTCGATCACCGCGCTGCACGGTCGCGAGCGGCGGCTCCACCGCGATATCGAGGACCTGCGCGTCAACTATGAATCCCGACCGTGGCCGGAGCCGACGCGTCAGGCGCTGCGCCGCGCGTTTCGCGAGATCCCGCCCGGCGCCATCGCCCACCTCCGGAGCGGCGGCTGGGCGGTCTTACTGGGGCGCGGCAACCGCGGTGGCGTGGGACTGTTCCTGATCGGTAACGCGGTTCGACTGCTGACCGAGTACCGCCAGATCGACTACCTGGTCCCGCCGACCGACGTGGTCGAGGTGCCCGTGGAACTGGCGACTCTCGACGCCGAGGTGGAAGACGCGGCGGCGCTGGTGGGTGAGGCGGTAGTTGAACGAGTGTGGCGCCAGGTGGCCGCGCTCGACCTTCCCGACCTCGACGAGGCTGCCGCTGAGCACATCCGCGCGCTCGACGAGCGGCTGGGCCGCGAGCGCGAACGGATCGAGATCGAGTTGCACGACGTGCGGGAGCAAGCGAGCGCGCTCAGCCGTGCCCGGGCTGTCCACCCGTGCCACGCGTGCCTGCGGCGCAAGGAGCACCAGGCGAACCTGAAGCTTGCGGCGTCGCTCGAGCGTGACCGGGCCGGGGTCGAGACCGATCTGGGCAAGGAACTCACCAATGAGGAGGAGCGGGTCCGCCGCATCATCCGGGGCATCCGCGACGTGCTGCACCGCTTCAACTACCTCTACCGCGGGTACCCCACGGCCAAGGCGGACACGCTGGCCAACGTCTTCGACACGGACGGGCTGATTATCTGCGAGATGATCGATCGCGGCTTCCTCGACCGTCTGTCGCCGTCGGACGTGGCCGAAGCCTTCTCCTGGTTCGCCTACGACCGGGACTTTCGCCTGGGGAACCGGTTCACGTTGCCGAAGGAGCTCGTGCTGCTACGGCGTCGGCTGGACGACCTCGAGCAGGAGGTCCTGGCGGCGGAGCGCGGCAACGGGCTCTTCATCTCGACCGGCCACAACGACGGGTTCTACGGCGCCATGCGCGCCTGGTGCCACGGCGCCACGATGTCCCGCATCCTCGAGCAAATCGAGCTCAGTGAGGGCGATCTCGTCCTCACGTTCAACAAGACGCTCGACCTGATGCGCCAGGTCTACGAGATGCTCGGCCAGGCGATGGCGGACCACCCGCTGCGCGACACGCTGGCGCGTGCCGAGGCGCTGGTAAAGCGCGACATCGTCGAGCAGTCGCTCGCCCTCGGGTTCATGCCGCTGGCGCCGTTCGCCGGGTCGGTGGACGACGACATCGCCGCCGAGGAGACGATCGTCGAGCCCGGGGCCTGACGACGGCGCTATTCCGACCCGGCGAGGAAGTCCACGACCGCGGGATCGACGTCGTCGTCCATCGCCAGCCCATTGATCACCGCACTGATGCCGCTGAAGTACTGCAGCACCGACAGGCCCTCGATGATCTGCGCGCTGGTGATGCCCATGCGCTTCAGGCGCGCGGTGTGGACCTTGATGCCGAACTGGTTATTGGCGAGCGTCACGGTAGCCCAGGCGAGCCATTCCTTGAGGGTCGGATCGAGCTCGCCGGCGTTCATGATCCGCCGCCGGTTGTCGACCGCGGCCTCGAGCAGCGCCGGGTTATTCGCCAGCACCTGGTAGACCGCGGGAACGGAACCGGCGCCGAACCCGGCTTTGATCTCGGCGTACAGGTCGCGCACCGGCTGGGACGCGCCATCCTCGGGAACCGGTCGCAGCGTCGGCATTTGCTCTGCCTCTCGATATGTCTTCGGCTCGATCGGTATCAGTGCCGGTATGCGGTCTCCGTCGGCCGGACCCGGGTCGAGCGCCGGGTTCCGCGCCGGCCAGATGAAACGGCAGTCTCAGCGATGTCGTTTATGTCTCGCGCAGGTCCAGCGCCATGTACTGGTGCTCGATGTTGGACATGAAGAACCGGCGGCCGATCGCCCGGAAGCCAAGGGCGTTGTAGAAGCTGAGGGCATGCGTCTGCGCGTTCAGTGTCACGACGCGGCTGCCGTGCTCCCGCGCAAGGTCGAGCAGATGCTCCATCACCGCGCGCCCGACGCCAAATCCTCGGTAGGGCTTGAGGACGGCGACCCACACCACCTGCGCCTCGTCGCCAAAGAACGTGATGCGCCCGGTGCCGACGATCTCGTCTCGAACCGACGCCAGCACGTGCAGGCTGTAGCGATCGTCGGGGTCGTCGTGGACGTTGGAGGCGATCCCCTGCTCCCGCACGAACACGTCGTAGCGGACGTCATACACGTGCGGCATGTCGTCGAGCGTCTGCACGAGCCAGGTGCGCACGTCACGCGAGCGGGTCCGGTCGACCGGGTCGCCGCGAAGGGCTGTCATTGGGGCACGTCCAGTCCTAGTCGCTCATATGCCCGCGCGATGGCGACGCTCCTGCCACTGATCCAGCTCGCCCACTCCTCGAGCGCCTGCCCCGCCTCGCGGCGCGCCACGGCCACCTGGTTGAAGCCGGTTCCGCCTGCCGTCTCGCGCGCGGCGATGGCATCCCGAGGCGTGAGCGGCGGCGGTGACTCCGCCAGGAAGGGCGAGAACTGCCGCCATTCGTCCGGCGTCAGGTCCGGCAGGTCACGGCCCTCCGCCACACAGTACGCAACGACTCGGCCGACGATCTCATGAGCCTCCCGGAACGGCAGTCCGCCCCGCACGAGGTGGTCAGCGACGTCGGTCGCCAGCGTGAAGCCGGCACCGGCCGCCATAGCCAGCCGCTCGGTGCGAAAGCGCGTGGTCGCGAGCATCGGCGGCAGCACCCGCAGGATCAGGTCGACGGTGTCGAAGGTGTCGAAAACACCCTCTTTGTCCTCCTGCAAGTCCTTGTTGTAGGCGAGCGGCAGACCTTTGCCGACGGTCAGCATCGCCATCAGGTGCCCATAGACGCGCCCGGTCTTGCCACGGATCAGCTCGGCGACATCGGGGTTCTTCTTCTGCGGCATGATGCTGCTGCCGGTCGCGAACGCGTCGTCGAGCTCGACGAAGGCGAACTCGCTGCTCGACCAGTAGACCAACTCCTCCGCCAGGCGCGAGAGGTGCAGCATCACCTGGCTGCACGTCGCCAGGAAATCGACCGCGAAATCGCGGTCGGACACGGCGTCCATGCTGTTGACGGCGACGGCGTCGAACCCCAGTAGCTCCGCGGAGTAGCGCGGATCGATTGGGTAGGTGACGCCGGCAAGCGCACCGGCGCCGAGTGGCGACACGTTCGTCCGGCGGAAGTCATCGCGCAGGCGGTCGAGGTCCCGCTGGAGCATCGCCACGTATGCCAGCGCGTGGTGAGCCAGGAGCACGGGCTGGGCGCGCTGCACGTGGGTGTAGCCCGGCATGATCGTGTCCGGATAGCGGTCCGCGAGGTCGACGAGTGACCGGGCCGCGTCAACGAGACCTCCGGCGACCTGCACGATTGCCTCGCGCATCCACAGCCGGAAGTCCGTCGCGACCTGGTCGTTGCGGCTGCGCCCGGTGTGCAGTCGGCCAGCCGCCGGGCCGATCAGCTCGCGCAGCCGCCGCTCCACGCTGAGGTGGATGTCCTCGTCGGCGACCCGGAACTCGTACTCGCCCCGCGCGATCTCCGCCAGAATCCGCCGCAGTCCCGCCTCGATGGCGACGACGTCCTCGGCGCCGACGATCCCCTGCCGCGACAGCATGCGCGCGTGGGCGATCGAGCCCAGGATGTCCTGCCGGGCGAGCCGCTGGTCGAACCCGATCGAGGCGTTCAGCTCATCGACGAGGGCGTCGGTCGGGCGGCTGAAGCGCCCACCCCAGAGCTTGCCCGTCGAGCCCGCCGTACCGCTCTCCACCTACCCGTTCCCTCACCCACGTGCGCCCGCAGACCGTGACCGGCTGGGCTCACACCTGCACCGGCGTGACCGACGGCTGGAGCTGCCGGCCCGCCTCGTCGACGGCAACTACTCCCGGACAGAAGAACTGCCCCGGCTCAAGCGTCCCCTCGGCCACGAGGACACGCTTGAAAGAGGCGATGGCCGCTTCCAGCATCTGGTCGTCAGGCTCGCGCGTCGTCAGCCGCTGGAGCGCGAGACTCGGCGCGATCGCCACCCGCACCACGGGATTTCCCAGGTGGCCGGCAGTCCACTTGATGAACTCGTAGGCCAGCGCGGCGATCACCGGCACCAGCACGATGCGCGACACCACGCGGAGCGCGAACGGCGGCCGGCCGAGGAAGGCGAAGACGATCACCGACAGCAGCACCACCACCAGCAGGAAGCCGGTGCCGCAGCGAGGATGACTGATGCTGTGCGCACGCACGTGCGCGACGTCGAGCTCGTCGCCGGCCTCCCAGGCATTGATGGTCTTGTGCTCGGCGCCATGGTAGCCGAACAGGCGCCGGATGTCGGGCAGTTGGCCGAGAATCCCCAGGTAACCAAGGAGGACTGCCAGGCGAATGCCGCCCTCGACCAGGTTGCTGACGATCGAGCTCTGAATGTAGCGATCGAGCCAGTGCACCACCGCGAGCGGCGCGACGAAGAAGAGGGCGATCGAGAGCGCGATCGAGATCGCGACGGTGCCCCAGAGCGCGACGCCGGTGAGCGGTCCCGCCGGGGACTCGCCATCGTCCACCTCGGTGTCGTCGGCAAGACTGACGTTGGCGGAGAAGATGAGGGCGCGCATGCCGAGCAGCATCGTGTCCCAGAGCAGGAAGACGCCGCGCAGCAGCGGCATCGGCCGCAGGCGTCGAACCAACCCGCTCGGCTCGAGCCGCTCGTGGTAGACGGCGATCTCGCCGTCCGGGGTGCGCACGGCCACGGCCATGTCCTGGCGGCCGCGCATCATGACCCCTTCCATGACCGCCTGCCCGCCGTAGTAAGACTGTTCCGCCATGACAACCTCGGAATTTCTCATTGTGCTACCGTCGTAAGACTCGCCCATTCTATCAGACGGCTCCTTGCCGACGGCCGGCCGTCATGGCACCTTGCCCGTCTTCCGGGGCAGTGCTATCCTCCCCGGTTGGCAGGTCTGGCCGCGCGAGCCGGAGCCGGATTGTGGGAGGATCAGATGCGAACCGAGCCACTGATTTTCGACCTCGGACGACCCGGCCGGCGCGGCGTCTCCATGCCTGGCCCCGACGTCCCTCTCAGCGAGCTGCCGGCCGAGCTATGCCGCGATGAGCTGGCATGGCCGGAGGTCAGCGAGGTGGACGTCATCCGCCACTACACCCGGCTTTCCCAGTTGAACCATGCGGTTGACATCGGCTTCTACCCGCTCGGTTCCTGCACCATGAAGTACAACCCCAAGATCAACGAGCTCGTGGCGCGGCTGCCCGGGTTCGCCCAGATCCATCCGCTTCAGGACCCTCGCACGGTCCAGGGCGCGCTCGAGCTGATGTACTCGCTGCGCAGCTTTCTCGCCGAGATTAGCGGTATGGACGCGGTCACGCTGCAGCCAGCGGCCGGCGCTCACGGCGAACTGACCGGTATCCTGATCGCCCGCGCCTACTTCGAGAGCATCGGCGACACCGGCCGAACGACCGTGATCGTGCCCGACTCGGCGCACGGGACCAACCCGGCGACCGCGGCCATGGCCGGCTACAAAGTCGTCACGGTGCCGTCGGACGCGCGCGGCAATGTCGACGTCGCGGCGCTGCGGGAGCGCGTCGGCCCGGACACGGCGGCGCTGATGATCACCAACCCCAATACCCTGGGCCTGTGGGACGAGCACCTCGAGGAGGTCGTCGAGATCGTCCACGGGGCGGGTGGGCTCGTCTACAACGACGGCGCCAACCTGAACGCGCTGCTCGGGATCCTGCGCCCGGGCGATCTCGGGGTCGACATCATGCACTTCAACCTGCACAAGACGTTCTCCACGCCGCACGGCGGCGGTGGTCCCGGCTCGGGCCCCGTCGGCGTCAAGGAGAAGCTGGCGAAGTTCCTGCCCGGACCCGTGGTTGAGCACATCCCGGACGGCGACCCCGAGTACCAGTGGCGCTGGCCAGAGTCGTCGATCGGCAAGATCCACTCGTTCCACGGCAACTTCGGCATGCACGTGCGCGCCTACACCTACATCCGGATGAACGGAGCCGCCGGGCTGCGTGAGGTCAGCGAGGCCGCCGTGCTCAACGCCAACTACCTGATGGCCAGCCTCAAGGACCGTTACGAGCTACCGTACGATCGAACCTGCATGCACGAATTCGTGCTCTCCGCCGACCGGCAGAAGGCCAGCGGCGTGCGCGCGCTCGACGTCGCCAAGCGGCTGCTCGACTTCGGCGTGCACCCGCCCACGGTCTACTTCCCGCTCATCGTCAGCGAGGCGTTGATGATCGAGCCGACCGAGACCGAGAGCCTGGAGACGCTCGACTACTTCATCGAGACCATGCGGCAGATCGCGGACGAGACCGACAGCGACCCGGGCTACGTGCAGTCGGCGCCGCACGACACCTTCTTCAAGCGGCTCGACGAGGTCCGCGCCAACCGTCAGCTCAACCTGCGCTGGGTGCCGGCCCAGCCGTCGCTGCAGCCCGCAGCTGACTGACCCGATCGCTCACCGTGATTCGCCAGACCCCGGCGCGGCCGCGCCGGGGTCTCTCTTATCGACGCTCGGTTGGCACGGGGGACGACTCACACGCCACATCTCGGCGTCGAGCGTGGTGTATCAGTCCACGCGACCGCCTTCGAGGTCGGCCGCCGCGAGCGCCAGCCCGGAGGCAACCGACGTGAACGCGTCCTCGCTCCGCAGCCGCTCCTCGCCGAACCGGTCCGCCAGGAGCCGCCGAAACCGTGGGATCAGCGACGAGCCGCCGGTCTGCATGACCGCGTCGACCTGCTCCGCTCGCAGCCCCGACGCGGCAAGCGCGTCGTCGACGCAGGCGCTTGCCTGCCGAACCCGCGCGGCGATGACCCCCTCGAACTCCGTCCGGGCCAGGGGCTCGTCTACCGCGATCGCGTCGGCGTGGTAGCGAATGCGCTCCCGCTCTCGATCGGACAGCGAGATCTTCGCGCGCTCGATCTCGCGGTAGATCGGCCAACCGTGGTTGCCGCGGGCCAGCGAGAGGAGGGCACGAGCTTGCCGGCGGACGCTCTCGTCCGGCTCCCGCTCGAGCTGATGGAGGAAGCGGAGGGTGCCCGGCTCGTTGAGCTCGGGGATGGTGTGCCAGCGTCGGACCGTATCCAGGATGTGCTGCGGCATCGGCAGTCGCTGGCCGCTCCAGCGCACGTGCTCGCCGAAGTATGAGAGCAGCCGCTGGTCCATGACGTCCTCGTCCAAGACGTCGCCGCCGATAGGGATGCCGGCGGTGGACAGGACCGTCCGCTCCGCGCCGCCAACCCGCATGACCGTCACGTCGAGCGTTCCGCCGCCGAAGTCAAACACCAGGACGGTTCGCGGGACCGTGAGGCCGGCGGCCCAGCGAAGCCCGGCCGCGATCGGCTCCTCGGTGAAGGCGAAGGCGTCGAACCCGGCCTGACGGAGCGCGCGCTCCATCCGCGCGAGTGCCAGCGCGTCGCCCGCCGGCGTCGTCGACCAGTGCACCGGGCGGCCAACCATGGCGACGCGCACGGGCCGTCCAAGCTGCTCCTCGGCGCGGCGTCGCATCTCAGATGCGAAAGCCGCCACGAGATCCTCCATGGTGGAGAACCGCCCGAACACGTCCGTGCCGCGAAACGTCGCGTCGGCGAGCGACCGCTTGATCGACTGGAACAGGCGCCCGGGCTGGTTGACGTCGACCTGGGTCAGCACGCGCTCGCGGCCGAAGGCCGTCTCGATCTCCTCGCCGGTTGCCTGCTGCTGACGGCGGATCGTCCGGCCGGCCTCGAGTCGCGCGAACGTCTCGATCGCGTCCTGACCAATGTGGAGCGTGCCGTCCGGACGGAAGTAGAGCGTGGACGGCACGAGGGTGGAGCCCGGCCGCGCACGGTCGAGCGACAGGAGCCGGGGCAGTGCGCCGGGCGCCGCCACGGCGATGGCGGAGTTCGAGGTGCCGAAGTCGAAGCCGATGACCGTCTCGGGCGCCATGCGGCCGCCTCCACGTTCAGGCCGATCAACCGACTGCCGTCGCAGCGCGGGTCTGTGATCATACACCGGCGAGAGCATCCGGCGCCCGAGACGCGCCGAACAGCGGGTACCATGCCTTCAGCGGGTCAGTTGAGTCTATGGCTTGCCGGCGCGGTAGGCGTGCTCGTAGCTCAGGTAGTTGGCATAGACGATCTGAAGGTAGTCGTGCGTCTCCGGATAGGGGATCAACTCGGCGAAGACGTCTGGGTCTTTAGCAGCCGGGGTCTTCAGCCAGCCGTCGACCGCGCCCGTGCCCGCGTTGTAGGCGGCAATCGCCGGGAACAGCGCGCCGTGGTAGTACGCGAGCTGCTGGGCCAGGTAGTAGGCGCCGAAGTCGATGCTGACGGCGGGTTTCAGCAGGTCCCCGGGCTGAAAGCTGGGATCGCCGATCGCCGCGGCGATGCTCCTGCCGGTATCCGGCATGACCTGCGTCAGCCCCAGCGCGCCGGCCGGAGACTGGGCGCCGGGCACGTAGCTGCTCTCCTGACGCATGAGCGCCAGCAGCAGCAGTGGGTCGACACCGCGAGCGGTCGACGACGTCGCGATCTCCGTCGCGTAGGGCGTCGGATAGGCGAGCGCCTCGATCTGCGGTGGTATCCCGAGCGACTGAGCCACGGAGGCGGTGATTGCCTTCTCCCCGATGGGATACGCCAGGCGCAGGTTGCCTCGCGTCGTCAGCAGCGAAGCCAGCGACGCCAGCGCGGCCGGTCGGTTCGCGTCGCGTGTCGTTAGCGCGCTGAGCTCGTCGGTAGCCTGGGAGCGAAGCCCGAGGTCCAGCAGCAACGACGCGCGGCGGTAGCCGGGATCGCGTTGCATCGCGGCCAGCGCGGACGCCTGGTCAGTGCCCTGGGCCCGAAACCAGGTGGCAAGGGACGCGTCGGGCACCGGCGACGCCAGTGGCGTCGCCGGCAGCACGGACGACGTGGGCCCCGGCACCGGGGTCGCCGGATCGGAGATCGATGCCGTCGCGTCGCCTGCCAGGAGATCGCCGGCTCGCAAGCCGTAGTACCCGCCCGGATCGGTCGCCGCGGCCGCCATGAACGCCGAGCGGGCGCCGGCCGTGTCGCCAGTGGCGTTGCGCGCCTTCCCGAGCCAGAAGTCGGCCCGGGACGCGTTCGACCCGGCCAAACCGTTCGGAGACCAGGCCTTCTCCGCTGCGGCGTAGTCCCGCTTGAGATACTGCAGAAAGCCCAGCCGGAAGCGCGCGTCGGGCGCGTCCGCGGCCGTCGGATAGTGGTCGACCAGGGACTGGTAGGTCGCCTGCGCGGCGTTCGGCTGCCCCGCGTCCTCCTGCAGACGACCCGCGCGGTAGAGGGCATCCGGCGCGTACTGGCTGTTCGGGAATCCCTGGGAGATCCCCTGGAAATCGGCCTCCGCCCCGGTGTCGTCGCCGTTCTTGAGGCGGGACAGCGCGCGGTAGTACCAGGCGACATCGCTGCGCGGGTTCGCCTGAATCGCGCTGGTGAACTCGGCGATGGCGGCCTGGTACTGACCGTTGTCGTAGAGGACAATCCCCTGCTGCTCCAACGTCACCGCGTGACTGGCGTTCAGCTGGCTCAGTCCGGTCAGCGCCTGCCTGGCAAACGAGCTGGTCGGCGCGGTCACCACCACGGTGCGGTAGTCGTTGATGGCGTCCTTGGGGTCCTGTATCGCCTGCTCCGCCCAGCCGCGCTCGTAGGTCAGCTGCGCGCGGAGCGCCGGGTCGGTCGCGACGCCAAGCAGGCGATTGGTCGTGGCGAGGTACCCGTGGAAGTCCCCCTTGAGGGTCTGGATCGCCCGGACGGCGCCGAGGGCGTCCAGCCTGACGGCCGGGATGGGGGCGGACGTCACCTGGCTGTTCGCGAGGCTCTGCGCCTGGTCGAGCTGGCCCTCGGCCTGGAGGACGGAAACAATCTGGAGCTGCACGTAGGAGGCGAGTTCTGGATGCCGGGTCCCGAACGCCCGGTACGCCAAGATGGCCGCGTTGTAGTTGCCGAGTTGCTGTTGTGACTCGGCCAGGATGAACTGGGCGAGGTCGGCTTCGGGGCTCTGCGGGTACGTCGCGCGCAGCGCGTCGACGACACTGACGGCGTTCGACATTCGGCCGGACTCGAGGAGGACGCGCGCCAGGACGAACCGGACCTGTGCGTCGCTGGAGGGCGAACCGTGCCCCACGTACGGCTCGAGTTGCGACAGCGCGTCGGTGTAGTCGCCATCCCTTTCGAACTGCTCGCCCAGCGTGACCGCCGAAGTCGGACTGGTAGCGATCGGGCTGGCGAGCTTGACGGGCGTGGTGGGGACGGCCATCGGCTGCACGGCCACCGGTGGGCGGCTTCCGCCCAACGCTCGGCGTGACAGCAGGACGGCCGCGACGGTCAAGAGCAGCGCGGCAGCGGAGATGAGGCGGAACAGCGGTCTCGACATCCCGGTTTCCTGGCAACGCGCGACCGCCTCCCGGCCGCCTCCTGGTCCTCAACGCTAGCAAACGCTGTCTGTCGGCGGCAAGGCGAGCCGCGCCGGCCATCCCCGGTCAGCCGGCTTCTCGGTCGGGCGCTCGGCGCGGGTTCGCATCCTTCCGTTCGCCCGATCCGGCGTGTATCACCGGCCGGTACCCCGTACAGCTCTGAACGGGCAGGCGTGGGTAGCGCGGGAATCGGGCGTCTTCACGCGAGAGGGCGCACAGCCAGAACGTCGAGCGCGGGCCGTGGACCGGCTGCGCGTGCCGGCACGTTGCGCAAAGGCCGGGAGTCACAGGTGATTCGCTCGCCAGAACGCCCAGCCGTCGAGGTCCGGAACCGGGAGACCGAGGGCGCCGAGGATCGTACAGGCGTGCGTCCGGTGGTCGCCTCCGTGGGTCAGGGCCTGAACGATGAGGAGGTTGCGGGCATGCGGCATCTCCGGCCAGGAGCCGCGTGACGGGAGCGTGACGTCGACCAGATCGACCTTCTCCAGCACTCGCCGCCAGCGCTCGGCCTGTCGGACAAAGTGGTCCTCCAGCACCGGAATGGCGGGCTCCATACCCTCGCGCAGGCGCGGCTCGACGACCTCACCCGTCAGGAGCTCGAGGTAGCGCTGGTCGGCCGAGACCAGGTGCACGAGCGTGGCCAGCAGCGACCCGTACGTCCCGGGCGCGGAGGCCGACAGCGCGGACGCCGGAAGCGACGCGCAGTGCTCCAACAGCCGTCTGGTCGCCCAGTCGTGGAGGGCAAACAGCTCGTCGAGGGGATCCACCCGATCCTCCGAGCACTACGAGAACGGGCGAACGGTCGTGGCCCGGCCCGCGACGTCCAACGAGCGCCGGGGCGTCGGCGGCGATGTCCTTGCCGGCAGGAGCTCAGGCTCCGGGCGTCTCCGCCCGGTGCAACGACTCGGCGCGCGACAGTGCCCGCGTCAGCTCGTGCTGCTGAAGCGCTAGCGTGAGGTCGCCGCGCGTTCGCTCCAGCACGCCGCGGACCATATCCGTGGTGCGTCGTAGCCCTCCGGTCACGGCGTCCGGGTAGTCGACCGAGACGAGGACTCCGTAGATCTCGTCCATCACGTCCAGGATGTCTTCGGCATGGTCGAGATGCTCGCGCCGAATCGCGTCCAGCACGTGCCGACGCAACTCTCCGGCCGCCTCACCCAGACCGTTGAGGTAGACGGCGTCGCCGACGTTGAGCTCGGCGGGATCGGGCACCTCACCACCGGAGATCACCGCGAGCGTCAGACGCGCCTCGGCGTATTCCTTCTGGGCGTCCTGGACGTACCCGGACCAGTAGAGGTTCGGGAAGCCGGCCAGGTCCTGGACGACCGCGTCGTGGCGCTCCCGGGCCTGGTCGAGCAGGTCGCGTGCGCCGTCGAACTCACCCCGGTGGACGGCGCGCGTGGCATTGGCGCTCAGGCGGACGATCTGCCGCGCCTCGGCGAGGGCCGTCTCTCGCGCCGTGTTGAGGTTCTCGAGCCGGACGATCGCCGCCTCGCCAATGGACTGGATCCGCCCGCGATTCATGTCCGCGCCCATCCGCTCCTCATCTCGCCATCGCCGGGTCGGCAACGCAGATCCGGCCGACCTGCCCGCAGGCTATGGTATACTGCCGCCCAGAATTTCCACAGGTCGCACCGCGCGCGACCTTCCCCGCCCTCGTAGCTCAACGGACAGAGCACCTGGCTTCGGACCAGGGGGTTGGGGGTTCGAATCCCTCCGAGGGTATCGTCACGACGGGCGCGAACGCGCCCGTCGTCGTCTGTTCATCCCACCGGCAACCGCCCCGCCCATGCTATGATCCGCCCCGTCGTCAACTCGTGCGGACGGTGAGGAGTGAGCGCCGATGCGGGCGGTGATCCTGTCGATCGGCTCGGAGCTGATCGAGGGCTTCGTCACGGACACGAACGCGACCTTCCTCGCGCAGGAGATGGCCGCCCTCGGCATCGAACTGCTGGGTGTCACGCAGGTCGGTGACGATCTCTCCCGCATCGTCAAGGTCATGCGCCGCGCCTGGGACGACGCCGACCTCATCGTCACCACCGGCGGCATCGGACCAACCGAGGACGATCTCACGCGCGAGGGGATCGCCGAACTCGTGTCGGAGTCGGTCGCCGTCGACCCGGACCTGCTCGAGACCGTGGAGCGGTTCTTCGCCACACGTGGGGTGATCATGCCGGAGCAGAATGCCAAGCAGGCCTGGCTGATCCCGTCGGCCAGCGCGCTGCTCAATCCCATGGGCACCGCGCCCGGCTGGTTCGTCCACCGAGGCGACCACTTCGTCGTGGCCATGCCCGGCGTCCCGCGCGAGATGATGCGTATGTGGCGCGAGCAGGCGGTGCCGCGGCTTCAGCCCTTCATCGGCAGCCGGGTCGTCGTGTCACGCACCCTCAAGACCATCGGCATTGGCGAGTCCGCCGCGGAGCGACAGATTGCCGATGTCATCGCGCGCGGTTACCCGATCGTGGCCACCTACGCCAAGGACGACGGTGTCCACGTGCGGGTCATGGCCGCGTCCGACGACCGTGCCGAAGCTGTCGGGGCGGTCCGCGATGGCGAGCGGGAGGTGCGCGAGATCCTGGGACGGTTCATCTACGGCGACGAGAACGTCAGCCTGGGCGCGGCGATCTTCGCGCCACTCGTCGGCAGCGGTCGGACCATCGCCGTGAGCGAGGCTGGCTCCGGAGGCAGAACCGCGGGGCTGCTGGCGGAGCAGCCGGCGGCCGTGGTGCACTACCACGGCGGACTGGTGCGCGCGTTCGAGCATGTCGCCGCCGAGCGCGGGGTCGACTCGTCGGCGCCAGATGCCCACGTCATCGTCGCCGCGACCGAGGCCGCCGCGGTGCGCGAGCAACTCCACGCCGACTACGGGCTGGCGGTCGTCGTTCGGCTCACGCCTGGGGCCACCCTGGACCAGACGCGGGGCGACGTTGCCCTTTGTATCGACAACGGTGTCCGGCGTTCCGAGCGGCAGCAGCAGGTCACGACCACACCCTCCGAGATTCGCCGGCGCGCGGCGATGTCGGCGGCGGAGTTCGCCTGGTCACGCCTCGGGACCGACCTCGTCCCCCCGGACGAGCCTGCCGTCCGGAATTGAACGCCAGTCGCGCTGGATCCCGTAGCGACGCGCTCGCCAGGCGAGCCCTGCCGGATACCCCGCCATCTTGGCCAGGTCACCGATGAGGCGGAGCGCGGGAACCAGCGCGGCCGCCGCCGCGAGGTCGCTCGTTTCAACGGGCCCACGGCGGCGCCACAGCCGCATCCAGGGACGCCGGACATACGCCAGGGCCGCCACTCCCGCCACGGCCCTGAGCCGCCAGTCGCGCACCAGCACCAACGCTGGCAGCAGCCCCAGATAGGTGAGGTAGCGGAGGGCGTGGCGCCGGGGAAACAGGCCTGCCTTGCCGTCGCCCCGCGCGTACCGGAAGTACTGGGACCAATAGTCCCTGGGCGTCGAGCGGGGCCGGAACCACACCCGGGCTGAGGGACGGAACTCAAATCGGGCACCGGCCCGTCGCAGCCGCAGGTCGAAGATCAGGTCCTCGCAGTAGTCGAGCCAGTCGGGATAGGCGATACCGCCGTCGACGAGGGTGCGGCGGAACGCGACGGAGCGGCTTGACGGCAGGAAGCGGTCCGGCGCCACGTCGGCCTCGTCCGGCAGCGTCGTCGCCGCCAGGGCCAGCTCGAACACGGATCGAGGGTCGGCGACGAAGAACCCCGACACGACGTCCGGCGGGTTCGCGCTCCGGTCGAACGGCGCCACGAGCTCGGCCAGCCAGTTGGGCTCGAGCCGGACGCCCGCGTCGGTTACCGCGACAACCGGCGCGTCAACCGCGGCGAGCGCCAGGTTACGTCCGGCGGCAATGCTCGCGCCAGGCGCCGGCAGGATGGTCAGGGGCAGCCGCCCCGCCCAGCGGGCCATGCGCTCTCGCGTACCGTCGCTGGACCCGCCGTCTACCACGACGACACGCCGCGGCCGGAGGGTCTGGACCGCGATCGACTCGAGCAGTTGGTCGATCGCATCGGCCTCGTTCAGCACGGTGATGACGAGATCGACGCAGGGCTCAACCCCAGTCACCGGGGTCACTCTCCTCGAATGCGGCGAGTAGCTCATCCTGACGCGCGATCATTCGCGAGCGATCCGGCGCATCGAGATCATCGTAGCCCAGCAGGTGTAGCACCCCGTGGAGCGCAAGGTAGGCGACCTCCCGCGCGACGGTGTTGCCGGCCTCTTTCCCCTGGCGCGCCGCCGTCTCGAAGGAGATCGCGATGTCGCCCAGGTGGCCGACGGACGCGACCGCCGCGTCGCCGGGGAAACTCATCACGTCGGTCGCGCCGGGGATACCCATGAACCGCAGGTGCAGGTCGGCGATCTCGGCGTCGGTGCAGAGCCAGATCGCGACCTCGCCGCCACCGCGCTCGAGGCGCGCGGCAAACCGAAGCAACTCCTCGAGGCGCGCGAGGTTGACGGGAGGTGCCCCCGGGCTGGCGTCAACCTCGACGCGGAGCGGGGTGTTCCTGGACATCGCTCAGGATGAGACCTCGACGGCGGTCGCCTGCGGATTGGGGGCCGGCTGTCGCGCGCCGTTCCGGTTCAGCTCGGGGTACTCGATCCGCGGGTGGTAGATACCTTCGAGGATGGAGATGAACGTCTGCCGCACCTGCTCGATCTGCTTGAGGGTGAGGTCACACTGGTCGAGCTGTCCCTCGGCGAGCCGGTCGCGGATCACTCCGTCCACGATATCGGCGAGCTTGCCGGAGCGTCCGTGCGGGTCGGCGCCTTTCGCTTCCTCGAACAACTTGCCCGACTGCGCGGAGGCGCGCACGGCCGCCTCGACGCTGTCCGCGAGCATGATCACCCCGGCCTCCTTGGTCTTAGGCTTGGGTCCGGGGTAGCGGAACTCGGCCTCGTCGACCTCCTCGCCGCTGTTGACCGCCTGGTTGTAGAAGTAGCGGATCAGGGTCGTGCCATGGTGCTGCTCGATCACATCGATGATCGAGCGCGGTAGACGCGCCTTGCGCGCCAGACGCACCCCATCGAGCACATGCTCGACGATGATACGGGCGCTGGTGCGCGGGTCGAGCGCGTCGTGGACGTTGGCTCGGTTGGCCTGATTCTCAACGAAGAAGCTCGGACGCAGCACCTTGCCGACATCATGGTAGAGCACTGCGACGCGCGCGAAGAGGGGATCGCCGCCCACGACCTCGACGGCGCTCTCGGCGAGGTTGCTCACGACGATGCTGTGATGGTAAGTGCCGGGGGCCTCACGGGCCAGCCGGTAGAGGAGCGGCTGGTTCGGGTGGGCGAGCTCGAGCAGTTGCAGGTGCGTGGTAATGCCGAACAGGCGACCGAACAGGCTGAAGGACAGGAAGGTCAGGCTGGCAGAGAGGACACCGTTGAGCGCTCCTGCCGCCAGCAGGCTGCCGGCGGTCGCCAGGTCGATGCTGCCGGCGAGCATCGTGAAGAGGATCGCGCCGACGGTGGTCGTCACCGCGACGGCGAGCGCCGCCCAGACGAAGGTCATGACCCGCTCGGCGCGCCAGATGATCGCGGCGCCGGCGAGCGAACTCACGAAGGCGACAAACGTGACGTCGAACGACGTCCCGGCGATCACCCCGAGATAGAGCGCGATGATGCCTCCGACCACCGCCGCGACCTGAAAATCGAGCAAGATGGCAAGGAGCATCGCGGCGGCGGCCGTTGGGAAGATGTAACGCAACTCGCTGTTGGGCAGGAGAAAGCGTCCCGCAATCACCGGGACCAGCACGACCACACCGACGAGCAACAGGTGGCGGCCCTGCCACAGCCCGTGGGGGCTCTTGTAGAGGTAAGCGACCAGGGCGAGCGTCACGAAGACCAGGAGCCCGACCGTGCCGATGAACTGCTCCCAGTTCTGGGACGGCTGGAGCAACTGGAAGTAGTTGAGCGTCTCCAGCACGCTCTTGGTCACCGGGTCGCCGTCGCGGATGATCACCTGTCCCCGCTGGACGGTCACCGTCACTGGCGGCACCGCCGCGGACGCGGCCTCCCGCGCGGCCAGCGTCTTGGCGGCATTGACCGTGACGTTGGAGCGGACAAACGGCGAGGCGAGAGCGACGGCCAGTTGTTGCTCGCTCGGAGTCAGCAGCATGCTGGCATGCTGACTCAGTTGCTGTCGCACCGACGCGACGTCCTCCGACCGGATCTGGGCGGACAGGGTCGTGTCGAGTAACCGCTGTGCCTCGGTCTCGACTTGCTTCCAGGCATTGGGCCCCAGGGCCGCGATGCTGCCGGCATCGCCGGCGCTCAGTCCCGGGACCGCCCCGCGGATCTGGTCGATGACATTGGACGTGCCGGGCGTCCCGACGGACTTGGCCTCGTCGATCGTCAGAAGGGCTTGCTGGAGCGCGCTCATCTGGGTAGGAGCTACCGAGGGGTCGGGCGTGAGGACGACGTTGCGTGAGTCGTCGTACGCCTCCTGGCGTTGCTGCTGGGTCAACGTCGTGCTGACGAACGTCGCGGTGCGCGGCGCCTTGATCGTGCGGTTGGCGATCTCGCCAACCTGCAGCACGGTGGAGTCGGTGGACCACGTCAGGTAGAGAACCGCGGTCAGGATGCCGACAGTTGCGAGGGCAAACAGCGCCAGCCCGAGAAGCTGCCGCAGGACCACGCTTGATGGCGTGATGCGCCGGACCAGCCAGTTCGCGCGGTCGATGCGTCGCTCAGCGCGAGACGAGGGAACGGAGGTCATGGTTCCGCCTGACTGACGCGTGCTCGTGCAGGCACACAAAACGGCTGGTCGTGTGACAACTGGCGAAGGTTGAAGGGCCGCGCGATCTCAGGATGCTCCGGGCGCGTGGCTCGACGCGAGCACGTCGCGCGCGACCTCGGCCACCAGGCGACCTTCCGCCCGGGCGCCGACACGGGCCCGCAGCGCCGGGACGAGTCGACCCATGTCGCCGGGACCGGTTGCACCAACCTCGGCGGCAACGGCGCGCGCCACGTCGACGAGCTCCTCGCGGGTCATCGCGGCCGGCAGGTACTCCTGCAACACGGCGATCTGGCTCTCCTCGGCGTCGACGAGATCCTGTCGGCCGCCGCGGGCAAACTGCTCGATCGAGTCGCGGCGCTGTTTGATCTGACGCTGAACCACGGCGAGCACCTCAGCGTCGGAGAGTGGATGCCCGCGTTCGATCTCGACGTTGTGGACCTCGGCCCGAAGGTACCGCAACACGTCGCGCCGCGTCACATCCCCACGACGCATCGCGACCTTGAGGTCCTCGAGCAGTCGGCCGGCGAGTTCGGTCATGCGTTTGTTGTCACCGTGTGTCACGACGATATCTCGGCAGGGGGTCCCGTTCGGGCACTCCTGGCGTGAATGGCCAACAGCGCAACCAGGAGCGTGGCCGAACGAACACGCCGGTGCGCATTATAGTCGAGTCTGACGGAGGGCGTCAACGAGCGCGCGCGGAGGATACCAGCGGACCAAGCGGCCGGCCGAACTTGACGCGACGGCGGGCACACGAGTAGAATACCGTCTGTCGGATGGACGGAGTCCTCCGTGCGGAAGTGGCTCAGTTGGTAGAGCATCTCCTTGCCAAGGAGAAGGTCGCGGGTTCGAGTCCCGTCTTCCGCTCCAGCGCGAACGTTCGGGCCTCTTTGGAGGCCCGTTTTCGTTATCCCTCGCGGAAATGGCGGAATGGCAGACGCTGCGGTCTTAAAAACCGCTGGGGGTGACCCCGTGCGGGTTCGAGTCCCGCTTTCCGCACCCAGCCCAGTTCAACCTCAGTGCCTCCCACGGCGACGGATCGCGCATCCGGCCGGCCCGTCAGATCACGCGAGCTGCCCGGTCGCCGTACCGGAGCCGTGATCGCGAGGCGGGCGGTCGCACCGCCCCAGCCGGCGGTGCCGATCCAGAGTCACGACCGTGCCATTACCGTGTGGATTGCCGCGGCGCGGCGGGACCGCGCGCCCGGCGATGCCAACCCCCGGCTGGCCGAACGGCTAAACCGTGTAGACCCGCTGCGGTCCCGGCTCAGTCGCGGCCGTAATCCACCCGTCCGCAAGCCAAGCGCGTCCACCCGCCAGATCCGCCTCGTGGCATACCCGGCAACGAGTTTCGCATTGTTAGGGATTTGTAACGCCAGTTCACCGTCTGGCGCACGCCTGCAACGCCTGCCGTGTTTTGATGGAGGTGGAGAGCGGCGGGCGCTCCCGCCGGGCCGGGCTCGAGGGCCAGAGCCGACGGGAGAGGGCAGAAGGGACGACGACGATGAGCCAGCGGACGCGCAATACGTTGACCCTCGCCGCGATGGTGTTTGCCGCGGCGGCCCTCCCGTGGAACCCTGTCGTCGCCGTGTACTGGTTGCTCACCGCCTTCTTCGTGGCCTCCACCGGACCCGGGTTCACGACCTGGTCCGGCACCCCGCGCGCGCTCCGGGCGCTCAGACGGCGGTTCCGTCGCAACGACACTCCCCGCACGACCTGAGTTCCATCCGCCCCACTGTCGGCACCAGGATATCCCGAACACAGTCGCCTGTCGTTGGCGTCCGCGCGCCAACTGCCGATTGCCGGACCCGACGCTCCTGGAACTCCCTCACGCGCGTCGCTTTCAGATCACGAGTCGGACGACTGGCCGCCCACGGTGCCGTCCACATCGTTTGGTCATCGTGCTGTCACGGAGTTGACACAGTCCCGCGCGAGGTTGTCGCACATCCGTCACGGGCAAGAAATTAGGCTGGACCTAGCCGTTGACGCGCGCGTCCCGCACCGAACGGCGAGCCGGGTGGGATCGCGATCACGTGTGTGCACGTCAGCGCCGACACAGGCGAAACGCGCGCCAAGACGCTCGATAGGCCGCGAACCGTCGCGGCTCGTATATCGTGATACCGATGGGACCCGCGATGCTTCGCCACGTCGTTCCGCCGAGGGTCAACGGTCACGAGGTCACCGAGACGCTCGACTCCACCGTCGAGCGGGCCAAGGCGGGGGACGCGGCCGCCTTCGAGGCGCTCTTCCAGCACTACGAGCGCCAGATCTACGGCTTCATCTACCGCATGATGGGCAACCCCGACGACGCCAACGACCTCACCCAGGACGTCTTCATCCGCGCCTTCCGC
>DASSZN010000103.1:0-2373 GCA_035702805.1 Thermomicrobiaceae bacterium
CGTCGGCCCCTGGACGTAGACGAGCTCGTCGCCGGCCAGTCCAATCCCACCGAAGCCCATCGTCGTACCCTCGCCGACCTGCGTGGGTGCCTGCCCGACGCGCGTCGTCATGATCCGCCAGGTGGTGGTCCCCTGCGTCTCGGCCCAGGCAATCCGATCTCCGTCGATCCGCGGGTCCTGAATCGACCATCCGCTCGAGACGTTGGCCACCACGACCGGCGGCGCCATCGTCGTCAGGTCGCGCAGCATCAGGGTGGCGCCGCTTTCGTACAGGACGCGCGTTCCGGAGATGCGCGGCGCATAGCCGCTGGCGACGTCGTACTGCTGGCCCGTGATCAGGTTCCTGGCCTTGATGTTCGCCCCCGCGGCCGGGCAGTTCGGGATCGTGCAGTCCTGCTCCCAGACCACGATGTCGCCGGAGACGTCCGGGAAGAGATACGTCATGTTTGGCGCGCTGGCCACGAGGGTCGGCTGCGGATTCGGGAACCGGGCGGCGTAGACGCCGTGGTCGACCCAGACCACGGTGGCGCCGTCGGTGGCCGGAACCGAGCCGGGCTGGACGAACTCGCTCGCCGCGGCCCTGGCCGGCATGGCGGCATTCAGGCCGAGGCTGAGGACGAGGATGGCCGCGCCGATGCCGCTCAGCCACCAGTGAAACCTCCTCCGGGCACCGATCGCATGGCCCCGCTCACGCCCGCGGCTCACGGGCCGCATCGCTTGGTCCCTCCTTGCCCCGGTGCCCCGTGAGCGGTCGCTCGAGGCACCGGCCCCTCCACGGCGAGATCGCCCGGCTGCCGATCCGGCCCGGCACGGCCGGAGAGGGCTGCCAACCGTTTCGTCGAGCCTGACGCGCTGTTCGTGCGACGACGACCTGATTGCAGAACGCGCGAGTTCTCCACGGGTTCCCCAACACGCGTCGACTCGGCATCCGTGCTGCACCGTGGCACGGCCATGCGATGCCGCGGTTCCCCTTGACGAAACGCCGCGGGCTCCGTACCCTCTGTCCGCGAACCCCGGACGGTCGTCGACGCACGCGCTGGTGCTCCCGGGACCCGGTCGGCACGCGGCCTCGCCGCGCGCCGCGACTCGTGCCGCGCGTTACCCGGCTTACCTTGATGGAGGGTGGGACTCCCGCGATGCCGGTCTCCGTCACGCACTCGCAGCTCATCTTCGACGCGCTCAGGGCCTGCGACGTCCGGCTGATGTCGGCGCTGCCCGAGACCTGGCTGGTGCACCTGATCCGCATGGCCGAGGAGGACCCCGCGGTCACCCTGGTGCGCCTGGCCAAGGAGGAGGAGGGGGTCGGCATCTCGGCCGGCGCGCACCTGGCCGGCGTCAAGTCCGCCATGCTGATGCAGAACCACGGCTTCCTCGCCAGCGTCAACGGCATCGTCTCGCTGGCGCACCTCTACCGCATCCCCCTCCTCATGCTCGTCAGCTACCGCGGCGAGTTCGGCGAGCGCGACCCCTGGCAGACCCAGGGCGGCAACGCCACCGAGCCGCTGCTGCGGGCGTTGCGCATCCCCTACGACCGCCTCGACCACCCGGACCACGTCGCGGCGAAGGTGCGCAAGGCGCAGACGCTGGCCGAGTCCTCGCTGTCGCCGGTGGCGCTGCTGCTCTGCCGCGACCTGATGTGGGAGGAGTGAGCGCGATGCTGCGCATCGAGGCGCTGGAGGCGATCTACCCCGAGCTCGAGGAGTGCGTCGTCGTCACGATCATGGGCGCCGTCTCCGCCGAGCTGCAGTCGCTCGGGCACCGGCCGGGCTTCTTCTACCTGCTGCACGCCATGGGGCTGGCCTCGTCGATGGGGCTCGGCATCGCCCTCAGCCGGCCCGAGCTGCCGGTCGTCGTCCTCGACGGCGACGGCTCGATCCTGATGAACCTGGGCAGCCTGACCACCATGGCCCGCTACCGGCCGGGCAACCTCGTCCACGTCGTGTTCGACAACGAGAGCCTCCTCTCGGTCGGCGGCTTCCCGACCGCCACCGCCACCGGCAGCGACGTCGCCGCCATGGCCGCCGCGGCCGGGATCCCGCGCACGACGACCGCCCGCACCCTGGACGCGTTCCGCGACGCCTTCCGCGCGGCACGCGCCTCGGGCGAGCTGACGACGATCGTGGCCAAGGTCGAGGCCAAGGGCCCGCCGCTCTACCTGACCGACCTGCCGATGCTGGAGAACCGCTTCCAGTTCCAGCGGCACCTCCGCGCGCTGCGCGAGCAGGTCGCCGCCGACTCGTGAGCCGATAGGTACAGGAAGAAGGAGTCACCCGTGTCCACACCCGCGTCCGCCGTCCTCGGCCAGTTCGTCGCGGAGCTGCTCGCCGGCCGGCTCAGCGTGGTCGACCTGACCCAGCCGCTCGAGCCGAAGAC
>DASSZN010000167.1:0-13381 GCA_035702805.1 Thermomicrobiaceae bacterium
GCCTACGCCATCGCCCGCGTCGCCGCGCTGTTCGTCCACCTCTGAGTCCGGCGCCGCGAGCGGCCGGGACGCCCGGCGGGTCTCAGCCCCGCGCGACCGGCTCCATCTCGCGCGCCGGGACGCCCTCGGCCGCGCCGGCCGGCGCCTCTGCCTCGCTCGCGAACTGGGCCAGGTAGAGCTGGCGGTAGCGGCCCGAGCGCTCCAGCAGCTCCTCGTGCGTGCCGCGCTCGACGATTCGGCCGTCGTCGACTACCAGGATCTGGTCCGCCCGCTGGATCGTCGAGAGCCGGTGGGCGATCGCGATCGTGGTGCGGCCCTGGATCAGCCGCTCCAGCGCCCGCTGGATGCGCCGCTCGACCTCCGAGTCGAGGGAACTCGTCGCCTCGTCGAGCAGCAGGTAGGGCGCCTGGCGCAGCAGCGCCCGCGCGATCGCGACCCGCTGCTTCTCGCCGCCCGACAGCCGGTAGCCGCGCTCGCCGACGACCGTGTCGATCCCCTCCGGCAGCCGCGCCACCAGGTCGCCCAGCTGCGCCGCCGCCACCGCCCGCGCCACCGCCTCGGCGCCGGCATCCGGCACGCCGTAGCAGATGTTCTCGCGCAGCGTCGCGTGGAAGAGGAAGACCTCCTGGGTAACGACCGCGACGTGCTCGCGCAGGTCCTTGCGCCCGATCTCGGGCAGCGGCACGCCGTCGAGCCGGATGACGCCGTCGTCGGGGTCGTAGAGGCGGGCCGCCAGGCTCAGGATGGTCGACTTGCCGGCGCCGCTCGGGCCGACCAGCGCCACCAGCTGGCCGGGCCGCGCCGCGAACGAGATGCCGTGGAGCACCTCGATGCCGCCCGCCTCGCCGTCGGAGACCGGGTAGGCGAAGTCCACCTCGTCGAAGACCAGCCCCTCGGTCGGGACGGCCGGCAGCGGCGTCGGCGCGGTCGGCTCCTTGACCCGGACCGGCACGTCGAGCACCTCGAAGACCCGGTCGAAGAGGGCCAGGCCCCCGAGCAGCGTGGCGTTAGCCCCGGCCAGCGACGAGGCGGGCGAGTAGAGCTGGGCCAGGTAGGTGGCGAAGGCCACCAGCGTGCCGAGCTGCACCTGCCCGGTGATCACCAGCCAGGCGCCGTAGCCGTAGAGGACGGCCGGGCCGAGCGTCGCCAGCCCCTGCACGACCAGGCTGAGCCACTGCCCCTCGAGGATCTGCGTGATCTGCTCGCGGCGGACGTCGTCGTTGACCTCGTCGAAGCGCGCCTTCTCGCGATCCTCGGTGCCGAAGGTCTTGACCACGATCGCACCGGAGAGGCTGAGGGTCTCCTCCAGCACGATCGACAGCTCCCCCAGCGCCGCCTGCGCCCGCTCGACGGCCAGGTAGCGGCGCTTGCCGAAGTGCAGCACCGGCAGGGCGAAGGCCGGCAGCGCCAGCGCCGCGATCAGCGCCAGCCGCCAGTCGATGACCGCCATCACCGTCAGGGTGGCCACCACCGTGACCAGGTTGGCGATCGTGCCGAGGAAGGACTGGGTCAGGACGCTCTGCAGGTTGCCGGCGTCGTTGAGGAAGCGGGTGTGGATCTCGCCGGCCCGCGTCCAGGTGAAGAAGTCGAGCCCGAGCGCCTGGACGTGGCGGTAGAGGTGCTCGCGCAGGTCGGCGATCATCCCCTGGGCCACCCGCGTCGCCAGGTAGCTCTGCCCGAGGTTGAGCACGGCCGCCCCCAGCGGGGCCAGGAAGAGCCCGAGGCCCAGCAGGATCGCCAGGTGCATGTCCCGGTCGGGGATGGCGGTGTCGATCAGGGCGCGGATCAGGAGCGGCGGGATCAGCCCGAGCGCGACGCCCGACAGCAGCAGGGCCGTGCCGACGATCAGGTGCAGCTTGTAGCGTCCCAGGTAGGTGCGCACACGGGCGAAGGTCTTGCGCAGGTCGCGCGGCCCACCCGCGCGCAGGTAGCGCAGGGCGCGCTGCTGCTGCATGACGCCGCCCATGCCGCCGAAGCCGCCCCCGCCAAACCCGCCGCCCATTCCGCCGCGACTCGCCATGCCCGGTGCCCTGCTCTCCGTGCCCAACCGTATCAATCCATTTGATTATAGCACTAATGGGCAAGGCATGGGCGCCCGCGAGCGCGGCGGGCCGCCGCGGGCCGGCCGCTACGGCATGGTGCGGACGTCGCCCAGGGTGAGGTAGGCGGCCCCCGAGGTGACCAGGACGAGCGCCGCGCCGGCCGCGACCGTCGGCGGCACGCCCACCACCGAGCCGATGCCGCCCAGCACCATCGCCCCGAGCGGCATCACCCCCGAGGGGATGAGGGTGTAGGCGCTCATCACCCGTCCCCGCATCTCGGCCGGCACGTTGAGCTGCAGCAGCGTGTTGGTCATGCCCATCAGGAGCGTCTGCGACAGGCCGACGACCAGCAGGATCGCCAGCGAGACCACGAACCAGCGCGACCCGGCGAAGGCGAGCAGGCTCACCCCGAACAGGCCGGTCGACGCCAGCATGAGGAAGCCCTTGCGCGACGAGCCGCCGAGCGGCGCCACCAGGATGGCGCCGACCAGCGCCCCGACGCCGCTCGCCCCCATCAGCACGCCGTAGCCGGAGGCGCCGCTGTGGAGCACGTTCTGGGCGAAGATCGGCATCAGCTGGGTGTAGGGGCGGCCGAGCAGGGTGGCGATCGCCATCACCAGCATCAGCCCCCAGATGCGCCGGTCGCGCCGCATGAAGGTCAGCCCCTGGGTCAGGTTCTCCAGGATCGAGCGGCTGGGCCCGGCGCGCCGGGGTCGCGGCCGCATGATCCAGACGGCCCAGACGACGGCGAAGTAGCTCAACCCGTTGAGGAAGAAGGCGCCCGAGGTGGAGATCAGGGCGACCAGCACGCCGGCGATGGCCGGGCCGACCACCGCGGCGCCGTTCCAGGCGGCCGAGTTGAGGCCCACCGCGCTGGCGATGTTGTCCTCGCCGACCAGGTCCGGGATCAGCGCCTGGCGCGTCGGGTTGTCGATCGCCCCCACCGCCGAGCTGCAGAAGGCGATCAGCAGGATCTCCCAGATGGTGACGATGTGGAGCACGTCGAGCGCGGTCAGGACCAGGGCCAGCAGGCCGAAGGTGGTCTGGGTGAAGAGGAGGACCTTGCGCCGGTCGAGCCGGTCGGCCAGCACCCCGCCGACCAGGGTGATCGAGATGCCGGGCACCGCCTGGACCAGCCCGATCAGGCCGAGGTAGAATGCCGAGTTGGTCAGCTGCAGGATCAGCCAGCTCAGGGCGACGAACTGCATCCAGCTGCCGACGTTGGAGACGATGCTGCCGATCCAGAAGTTGCGGAACTCCGGCACGGCCAGCGCGCCGCCCCCCAGCCGGTCCGGCAGCGTACGGCCGAAGGCCAGCCGCGCCGCCAGCTGGTTCAGCCACCTCCAGCGGCGCGCGCGACCCAGCCGCGACGCACGTGGTTCCTCCGCGCCGACGTCGTCACGTTCTCCGGTCTCGATGGACAATAGACCTCTTCCCCCCGGCTCGCTGGCTCCCTGAGTCCGCTGCCGCGCGACCGCCTGACGCGGCGACGCGAGCGCGCGTCCCGCCCGGTCGGGGAGGCGGTCCCGGCGCCGGCCGGCGCCCCGTCAGGTCCCGGCTCTGCCGTACCGTCGGTCGATGGCGGCCAGCAGGTCGTGCGGCGCCGGGTCGGTGACGGCCTCGTGGGTGCCGAGCGCGAACGACTCGATCACCAGCTCCGGCTGGCGTGCGCGGTACTCGAGCGCCTGCAGCCAGGTCTCCAGCTTGTCGGCCTGGTGGACGAGCCGCGCCGCCGCGGTCGCGTCCGCCTCGTACTCCTCCCAGGCATCGACGACCAGCGCGCGGAGCGGTTCCGGCAGGCGCGCCGCGATCCGGCGGATGGCATCCGCCTCGGCGTCGTGCTTGACCCGGTCGGCCTCCGCCGAGTAGTCGGGACGGCTGCGGAAGAGCGCGGCGCGGTCCACGTCGGGGGCGGCCAGCGCCCGGTCGAAGGGCGTGGCGTCCCCCGCGATCGCCTCGGGGAGGTCGTGGACCAGGGCCAGCGTCAGGGCGCGGGCAGGGTCCACGCCGGCCTCGCCGGCCAGCAGCAGGACGAGCAGGGCCAACCGGTAGCTGTGGTCCGCCACCGACTCCGGCGCGGCCACGCCGCGGTCGACCCAGCCCTGGCGGCGCAGCCGCTTGAGCTCCTCGGCGTAGCCCAGGACGTCGAGGAGCCCCTGCCGGCGGTCGTCGGCGTCCTCGTCCACTCCCATGCTCACCCCCGCCGTCCCGCGCCCGATCCGGTGTGCCGGCGTCGCGGGGTTTCCGGGGTCGGCCCGCGCCCCGACGCCGTGTCAGGCGCGCTCAGTCGCGGGCCCGCGTCGTGTTGCGCAGCACGCCGATCCCCTCGACCTCGACCTCGATCGTGTCGCCGGGCTGCATCGGGCTGACGCCCTCGGGCGTTCCGGTCATGATCACGTCGCCCGGCTCCAGGGTCATCACGTTGGAGATGAAGCTGACCAGGAAGGCGGGGTTGAAGATCAGGTTGCTGGTGTGGCTGTGCTGCTTGACCTCGCCGTTGAGGCGCGCCTCGATCGTCAGGTTGTTGGGGTCCAGGTCCGTCTCGATGACCGGGCCGAGCGGCGCGAAGGTGTTGTAGCCCTTGGCGCGCACCCACTGGCCGTCCTTGCGCTGCTGGTCCCGGTGGCTGACGTCGTTGCCGCAGGTGTAGCCGAGCACGTAGTCGAGCGCCTCCGCCTCGGACACGCGGTAGGCCCGCTTGCCCATCACGATGCACAGCTCGGCCTCGTGGTCGATGCGGTTGGCCGGGGGCATCTCGATCACGCCCCCGGGCGGCAGGAGCGCGCTGGTCGGCTTCATGAAGATGATCGGCTCGGTCGGCAGCGCTCGGTCGGCGCCGCCCTCGGCGACGTGCAGGGCGTAGTTCAGCCCGATCGCCACGATCTTGCCGGGATCCACCGGGGTGAGCAGGTCGAGCGTGTCGAGCGGGCCGACCGCGGCGCCCTTGCGCAGGCTGCCGAACAGGTCCCCCTCGGCGCGGCACACGGTGCCGTCCTCGACGATGCCGAGCTGGGGCCGGCCGTTCTCGAGGAAGCGCGCGATCTTCATCCTTCCCTCCTCGGGCTTGCTGGCGAGCGACGTCGATGCCCGGGTGCCGCGACGGGCGCGGTCCCCGGATCGGCCGTGCGTGCGGCCGCGAATGCACCCGCCTATGGTAGCAGACGCGCGCGGCGGCACGGCCAAAGTGGCACGCGTGGTGCGACCTGCCGAGGTGGCGTCCAATTCGCGTCCTGGAGGGAAAGGAACCCGTCCGTGTCGAAATCTCAGACCGAGCAGCAGACCGAGCACGTCAGCGGCGTCTCCAACGTGGCCTACGACGTGATGGCCCTCCTCTACAATAAGCTCGAGGCCGTGGCCGCGATCGAGGAGTACAAGCTGGACGCCGACGACGCGGGCGACCAGGAGTTCAGCGCGCTGCTCGACCAGCTGGAGCAGCAGGACAGCCAGTACGTCGACCGGCTGCGCAGGCTGCTGGTGCAGCGCCTGGGCTGTGCCTGAGCGACCGGCGGCGGAGCGAGCAGGCGGCGCGGTCGGCTCTCCGGCCGTGCCGCGGCATGTCCGGCGCGTCGTGGACCCGGCCTGGTGCGGCGGGCAGGGCGTGCGGGCGCCGCTGGAGCCGGGCGAGCCCGGCCGGTTCGCGTCCGAGTTCTCCATCCCGCGCCGTAGGGGTTGGCCTGGGCAGTAATCGGCACCATCAGGTTCTGCGCTTTGCTTGGCCCCGAATGCACATGCCGGGTTGGACGAGACTTCCAGTCGTCATTATCTGCGGTAAGTCGCAGCTTAGTCGCTCTCTGGTTGCCGAAAGCGGCGCAATGGTCAACCGTTTCCGTCACCGGTCTGGCCATGTTACGATCAACTGAACATGGCAGAACAAGCGTTCGGAACGAGGGGTGCATGGCGGGACCATCGCAGATCGAGTGGACGCAGGCGACTTGGAATCCGGTGACCGGCTGCACGAAGGTGTCGCAGGGCTGCAAGCACTGCTACGCCGAGCGGATGGCGAAGCGTTTGCAGGCGATGGGCAGTGCCCGGTACCGGCGCGGGTTCCGGGTCACTCAGCACCCCGACCTGCTGGACGCGCCAATCCATTGGCGCAAGCCGAAGCTGATCTTCGTCAACAGCATGTCCGACCTGTTCCACGAGCGGGTGCCGCTTGACTTCATCCAACGTGTGTACGCCACTATGGAGCAGGCCGACTGGCATGTCTTCCAGGTCCTGACGAAGCGCTCTGAGCGGTTGGCTGCGGTCGCACCCGAACTACCCTGGCCCGGTAACGTCTGGATGGGCGTGTCCGTCGAGCGCCAGGACGTCGTCAAGCGCGTGGACTACCTCCGAGAGGTCCCGGCGGCTGTCCGCTTCCTCTCTTGCGAGCCGCTGCTCGGCCCGCTTGCACTCGACCTCACGGGCATCGACTGGGTCATCGTCGGCGGTGAGAGCGGCCCGAAGGCTCGGCCCATGGACCTCGACTGGGCGCGGAGCATCCGCGACGGCTGTCAGCGTGCCAGCGTGCCGTTCTTTTTCAAGCAATTAGGCGGCGTTGTTGATAAGCGCGGCCATGACCGGGCGCTCCTGGATGGTCGGACCTGGCATGAGATGCCTGCGGGCGCGACCGCTGCTGCTCGCGAAACCTCTTGATAATGTCGTTGCCCACCCGTACGGCCGTCCGGTTCTGGCTGACGAGAATCAAGCCGTAGATCGGGACGCCCCTCGGGTTGCGCATGATGAGCGAGTCACTGGCATGGGCAAAGCGTCTGCTCACGGCGTCCACGTAAGCCTGGGCAACCTCGTTGGCCGTGATCGGGCCGCGCACCTCGTCCACCTCACCGAAGATGGTGGGACGACGAGTGTACCGAGACTCTAAGGCCGTTAGCGCCTCACTCCCCAGCACGCGCTGGAGCGTATCGCGTCGCCATCCCGTCGGAGCCGACCGACGGTCCATAAGACGCGTGATGCCCATGGTGGACAGGTTGATCAGCACGTCGCAGGGAACATCGGCGAGTCGGTCGATGGTTTCGAAATCGATGTGCAGGCCATAAGGATCGAGAAAGAAGAAAGCGTGCTCGCGCACGCCGATGCCGGGGATGACACGGCTCTGAATCATCTCGTTCGCATCACCCCGGAGGAAGCGAACGTCGCGGTCGGGATACTCCCTTCGGACGAGGTCTTCTAGCTTCTGGAGCCGCCCGGTGTTCCGTTCGATGAACCAGAACGTCTCGAATGGCGGATCGCAGGCGAGCGCCCGGAGCGGTGACCCTTCGACGTAGGCCCGCACATCAGCATCCGACGGATATCTCCCAAGGCCGGCAAAGGCGTCCACGTAGTGGAGGTGCGATGGCCAGCCATCGTGATTGGACCGCTGGCGATGCAGGATGGTGGTGTAGACCGGCAGGTCCTTCCCGAGCACGTCGAGTTTCATCCGGGACCACTCGCGGAGGGATCCGTCACCCGAGAGCATGAGGCGATTCTCCCAGTCTGAACCCTAGACGTAACGCTCACTGAGGAACCTGCGGGCGAGCCGCCCGACGTGTTGCTGCACGAACAGCGTGAACGTGCACTCCCCCAATAGTACCAGATTCAGCAATGGCGCCTGGTGGTTGACGAGGGGCTGCTAAACCAGCGTCACTTCGTGTCTGCCCCCGCCCGGGACCTCCGAGCCCGCTTGATAGCGCCTCCAGCGTGCTATCATCTCCCGGCGGATCGACCTCCTCGTGAGAGGTACCATCGGTGAGACCGGTTCACCTGCCGGGCGACCGCCGGGCCGCCTGGCGCATCGAGCAGAGCAACAAGACGGGCATCGCCCCACTGTCCTGAAGACACCGGCGCGTGTGGACAGTGGGAGCGGGCGTCGTCGACGCGATCCCTTCCCGCCATCGACAGGGGATGCTGGCTCATGCTCGACGCGGAACCGGCCGCGCCTCCGGTCCCCGGGACCGGCAACGTCTGGCGCTTCTACGCCTTCCAGCTGACCGCCGAGGCGCGCTTCGACAGCGCCATCTGGATCATCTACCTGCAGTCCCGCGGCTACAGCCTGGCCGAGATCGGCCTGGCCGAGTCCGCCTACCACCTCGCCCACGTGCTGCTCGAGCTCCCCTCCGGCTCCTTCGCCGACCTGGTCGGCCGGCGCTGGTCGCTCGCGGCCGGCGCGGCGCTGGTGTCGGTCGCCTCCGCCCTCCTCTGGGCCGCGCCCTCCCTGCCGCTCGTCGTCCTGTCCCTCTTCCTCTCCGGCGCCGCCGCCAGCTTTCGCTCGGGCGCCGACCGCGCCTGGCTCTATGAGGCGGTCGGTGCCGACGCGGACGGCGAGGGCGGCCACGCCCGCTTCGCCGGCGTGCTGGGCAAGGTGCTCGGCGCGGCCTACCTGGTCGGCGCGGCGGTGACCTGGCTCGGCGCCGCCCTCTCCCAGGTGAGCTACGGCTTCCCCTTCGGCCTGGGCATCGGGGTCGGGCTCGGCGGCGTCTGGCTCGCCGCCGGGCTGGCCGAGGGGCGGCGCGAGCGGACCGCGACCACGGCCACCGGCGAGGTGCGGCGCCACGTCGGCGAGGCCTGGCGGGCGCTCTCCCAGCGGCGGGCGCTGGCGGCCATGCTGGTGCTGTCGGGCCTCTTCTGGACCGCCTGCACCGTGGCCCACCTCTACATCCAGGCCGCGCTCTCCGCGCGCGGCGTGCCGAACGGCGGCGTCGGTCTGGTCGCGGCGGCGACGCTGCTGGTGAGCGCGGGCGGCGCGGGACTGGCCGGCCGCATCGCCGTGCTCGGACGCTACCGGCTCTGGTTCGCCATTCTGGCGGCGATCGCCGGGGCGGGCGTGGCGGCGATGGCTCTCCCGGGGCTGGCCCTGGCGCTCGCGGCCTACCTGGGAGCGCAGGTGTCGTACGGGCTGATCGAGCCGCTGCTGGGCGCGTGGCTGAGCCGCGGCATGCCGGCCGCCCAGCGGGCCACGCTGCTCTCGGTCGAGTCGTGGCTTTTCTCGCTGACGATGATCGTGGCCTTCCCGCTGGCCGGGCTCTACGCCGAGCGGGCCGGCTGGGGCGCGCTCTACGTCGCCTGCGGGGCCGCCACGGTCGTGCTCGGGCTGGTCGCGCTGTGGCTGCCACGCATGGGACGCGCCGGGTGACGGCGCGCCTCACCCGGGAGCGCGATGACGGAGGGGAGCCCGCGCTCCCCTCCGGACTTCATCAGCGCGGCGGGGGTGGCGTGCCGCGCTACTGGCAGGCCCAGGCGCCGCGCCGGCCGACCGACCACATCCAGGCGGCCGCGTTCGCGCTCGCCCAGGCGTTCGTCGGGCTGTCGCCGGCGTAGGGCGTGCTGGCCCAGGTGCTCGGCAGGAACTGGAACAGCCCCATGGTGCCCGACGTGGGGTTCACTGCGGCCGGGTTCAGGCTCGACTCACAGGTGGCCACCCGGAGCATGTCCGTGGAGGACTGCCCGTAGCGCGTGGCCGCCGCTGTGATGATGGCGACGATCGAGCCCCCGGCCGCGCTGGGCGCCGGGGTGATCACGGGGGCAACGGTGGATGTCGTCACCACCGGTCCGCCGGCAACCAGCGGCGTGCCGCCGCCGGTGGACAGGTAGGCGCCGTATGCCCAGCCCCGCAGTCCCCGGTAGACGACCGGGTAGAAGCCGTTCTGGGGCGTGCCCGCGATCGCGGTCCCGCTGCCGAACGGCATCGTCGTCAGGATCTGGTTCTGCAGGCTGGGTCCGGCACGCAGGTTGAGGTCGGCGGTCGTGCTCGCGGACGAGGTGGTGGCGGTGACGGCCCGCGCGCTGGGCGCGAGCACCGTGCTGTCGTGGTCGTAATCCCGAGATTGGCTGTACCGCGGTGCGGCGGCGGCGGTGTGGACCGCGTAGAGCGTGGTCGCGCCGGAGATCGGCAGTGCCATCACGCTCGCGAGGAGAGCCAGGACGAGTCGTCGTCGAAGCTTTCCCGGAATCCAGCTGCGTCGTGTAAGCGCTCGCAATACAGGGTGCTCCCTTCACCTGACCGGCCGAGCAGCCTCCCGCCGGACACCATGAAGTCGGTGTCCGGGGACGATGTCCCCCGCTCGTCCCAGCCCTGGGCGTCCCCGTGCCCGTGGTAGGCTGGAGACGGAGCGGCGGCGAGGCCGCGCTCTCACGGCGCGGTCGCTTCCCTCCATCGGCCCCGACCCGCCCGGCGCGCGGGCGCCCGGCGTCTCGAGGCTATGCGTAGTCAACGCATGAACCCAGGAAATGGTTACACGCACGTCTGGCGTTTCGTTGCGGATTGACGTGCGCTCGCCCGCGGCGCGCCGCCCCGGGGCCTCAGGTCGGCTCGATCTCGGCCGCGGCGGATGGCGGCGCCAGCGCTCGGAAGGCCGGCAGGACGAGCAGGACGAGCGGCACCGGCAGGAAGACGAGCGCCAGCCCCGCCAGGGTCGGGCGCAGCCCGGCCGCCGCGAGGGTCAGGCCGACGAGGAGCCGTCCCAGCGGCGTCGTCCCCCAGGCGATCGCGCCGGTGACCCCCAGGACGCGCCCCCGCATGCCCTCGGGGATGCGCTCAAAGTAGATCGTGTACTCGAGCAGGTTCGCCAGGCTCAGGCCCAGCCCCATCGCCCCCAGCACCGCCAGGGCTCCCCAGAGCGGCGGACGGACGGCCAGCATGCCGAGCGCGAGCGGCACGGTCAGGAACCCCGCCGCGAAGACCGCCCGCCGCGACAGCCGGTGCCCCAGCCAGCCGAAGACCGCGTTGCCGGCCAGCGCGCCGACCGCGCCCACCGCGGACATCAGCCCGAGCGCGATCGCGCTGCCGAACACCGCGTGGGCGTAGACCGGGATGATCGGTGCCTCGATCGGCCCGATCGCCAGGTTCATCGCCGCGAAGAAGATGACGAGCGGGAAGAGGACCGGGTCGCTCCGGACGAAGCGCAGCGCCGCGCGCAGGCGCGCGACGTACGGCTCGGCCCGATCGACCGCGAGTGCCGGCAGCAGCCCCGCCGGGACGGCGGCGACGAGCCCGGCCGAGAGCCCGAACGAGGCGGCGTCCAGCCAGAGGACGTTGCTCGCTCCGACCACGACGATGAGCACGCCCGCCAGGGCCGGCCCGAGCAGGGACGCCAGCGTCAGGCAGGCGTCGAACACGGCGTTCGCCCGCTCGAAGCGGACGCCGGCCGCCCGGGCGACGTCCGGCAGCGCGCTGTAGCGGGCGACCTGGGCCGGGGTGTCGAGCAGCGCCGCGACGAAGACCAGGCCGAGCAGTTGCCAGAACGCGAGCCCAACGCTCCGGGCGAGCAGCGGGATCAGGGCGACCGCGGCCCCGGCGGAGAGGTCGGCGGCTATGCTGGCGTGCCGGTAGGAGAGGCGGTCGACGACGGTCCCACCAAAGAGGAGGGCCAGCACGACCCCAAGGGCCTGGACGAAGACGACGACACCGGTGCGGGCCACGCTGCCGCTGGTCACGAGCACGAACCAGGGGATCGCGGTGAAGGTGAGGCTGGAGCCGAGCCGGGACAGGCTGTCGGCGCCGATCACCGCGGCCAGGGGCAGGTGCCGTCGAGCTGGCCTCCGGCTCGCCATCGGCGTCGCATCCTCCGTCGCGCGGCGGGCCCCGCCCGGACCATCGCCGGGTGCGTGAGAAACGACGGCGGATCCAGGCGGTTCCGGGCCTCAGGCCGCGGTCGTGACGGTCACGTGCGGATCACGCGGTTCGGCGCTACGGCTGCCGGGGTGACCAGACCGGCGTGGTCGCGCCGTCGAGCGGCGCACCGCACTTGGGGCACCACTTCGCCCCCGGCAGCGCCACCGTCGCGCAGCGCGGGCAGATTGGCACCTGCGGCCGGACCCGCGTGCCGCAGAAGGCGCAGAACTCGGCGTCGGCCTGCAGCGGCTTGCCGCACTTCGGGCACTGTCCCTCGGTCGCCGGCACCATGCCCAGGTTGGCCTCGAGCTCGGCGATGTGCCGCTGCCGCTCGAGCGGCAGGCGCTTGCGGTCGTCCTGGAAGCCGCGCGCGTACTGCACCAGCCCGACGAACGGGTAGAAGGCGATGACGTAGGGGACGATCATCAGGTAGAGCAGGGCCGACAGCACCACCGCGCCCGCTCCCTGGACCGAGCGCACCCAGCGGTGCGCCGCCACCGCGCGCACGAAGGCCCGCCCGTCGAGGATGATGAGCCCGACGTAGAGCACGAGGTACATCACCAGGCCGATGTTGCCGAGCACGCCGAACTGCGACTGGCCGTCCGGCCCGACGTTGTTGCTGTCGGTGAACATGAAGACCAGCGAGAGGGTCAGCGCGATCGCCAGCAGGGCCAGCACCCAGCCGCGATGGCTGCGGGACTGGTCGTCGCTCACGTCCTCGCTCACGATATCCACGGAAACCCCTTCTCCCAGGAACACGACACCCGGCGCCGCCCGCTCGGGAACGCTCGTGGCGTGCCGGTCGGGCCCGCTGGGCAGGCGGACAACGCAGATGACGTAATGGTTGCATCGGCAGCACGTCGCGTCAAACGCCGGCCGGCACCGCGCCGGGCAGCCGCTGGACCGCCCGCGCATCGCGGGCCGATAATCAGCGTGCGGTTCGCGGCGTCCATGCGCGATTCTCCTGGGATGAGATCGAAGCGTGGAAGGTGTGGGATTGCCGGTGAGCTCATCAGCGCGACTCGGGAAGGAGGTCGCCGTGCACCCGGCCGGTGACGGCGAGGTAACGGCGTGACGGCCCGCTCGCGTCGCCGGCTCGCCGGGCCGGCGCTGGCGATCGCGCTGGCGCTCGGCCTGACCGCGCTCTTCGGCCGGGCCACCGCCGCGACGGCTCCCGGACGACAGGGGCTGACCGGTGCCCAGACGGTCACGCCGGGGCCGACAGGCGACGACACCGTCGTCGCGCTGGTCGGGAGCCGGGCGGTCACCGAGGCCGACCTGCTCCAGCGCGAGGCCGCCGTGCGAGACGACCTCGCCTACATGCAGGGCCAGATCGACGCCAACTCACCGGCCGCCGCGTTCCTCCGATCGTTCACCGGCTTGATCGACCGGTCCGGCGTCGCGAACGTCGCGCTGGGGGGCCTGATCTGGCAGGCGGCCCTCTTCCAGTACGCCGTCGCCGGCGGCTTCCTGCCCACCGACCGACAGGTTGCCCTCGGCGTCGCCGCCGCTCGGGCGCACGCCGCTCAGGGCAAGGATCCCACGCTGGCGGCTGAGGCCGTGGCCGCCGGGCCCGGCTACTGGACCACTACCTACCCGCGGCTCGTGCGCCAGAGCCTCGCCGTGGACAACCTGCGCGTGGCGGCCGCCCGCGGGCAGGTGCGCGGCGTCGGGCTGGGCGAGTCGTGGGACGCCCTGAGCTGGCAGGTGGTCCGGCAGGCGCGGGTCACGGTCCTGCGGCCGTCGCTGATTG
>DASSZN010000380.1:0-7078 GCA_035702805.1 Thermomicrobiaceae bacterium
GAAGGAGGAGGCGGTCGCCTGGGCGGCCCGCTGCCCGGTGCACGACCCCGACGTCTTCATCGAGGTCCGCCAGGTCTTCGAGATAGAGGACTTCCCGGCCGACGTCCAGGCCGCCGCGGCGGACGAGATGAAGCTGGCCACGAGGCTGGGACTGAACCCGCAGGGGTAGCGCGGGCCGGACGTCGAGGCGGGACCTCACCCTCATCCCCTCCACCAGGAGTCGTGTCGGGGATGGGGGTGAGGGCTTCTCCGCCCCGCGCGTCGATCCCCTACGCCGCGCCTGGCTTGCGCGCCCGGACGAAGGCCGACACGACCGAGCCCGGCCGCGACTCGAGCGCCGCGAGCGCGGAGCCGTCCACCCCGCAGCAGCTGTCGCCGATCAGCTCGCCCAGCGCGTAGACGTGGGTCGGCTCCACCTCGACCTCGGCGAAGCCGGCCCCCGTCAGCTTGGTCCGGTACTCCTGCTCGGTGAGCGCGCCGGCCACGCAGGCCGACCAGGCCTCCAGGCTGGCGAGCACCGCCGGCGGCAGCCCGCCCCGCAGCACGATGTCCGACACGGCGAAGCGCCCGCCCGGCCGCAGCACGCGGAAGGCCTCGGCCAGCACCCGGTCCTTGTCGCCCGAGAGGTTGATGACGCAGTTGGAGATGACCACGTCGACGCTGGCCGCCGGCAGCGGGATCTCCTCGATGTGCCCCTTGAGGAACTGGACGTTGGCGACGCCGGCCTCGGCCCGGTTGCGCTCGGCCAGGTCGAGCATCTCGTCGGTCATGTCGAGCCCGTAGGCGAACCCGGCCTCGCCCACGCGCCGCGCCGACAGCAGCACGTCGATCCCGCCGCCCGAGCCCAGGTCGAGCACTACCTCGCCCGGCCGCAGCTCGGCCAGCGCCGTCGGGTTGCCGCAGCCGAGCGAGGCCAGCACGGCGTCCTGCGGCAGGTCGGCCAGGGCCGCCGGGTCGTAGGCGGCGACGGCCGCCGCGTCGATCGGCTCCGCGCCGCAGCAGGTCCCGCCGCCGCAGCAGTCCGCCGGAGCGGCGTGCAGCGCCACCGTGCGGGCCGCCGTGGCGTAGTGCTCGCGCACCGCGCTCCGAATCTCGTCGAGGTTCTGGGTCATATCGGTCTGATCCGCCATCGGATCGAGCCCCTCCCGTGAGGGCGCGGCAAGATCGTATTTTTACGAACGCCGGCGCCGAAGAGTCGCCGCCCACCCGGCGGCTTGATCGCTAATTTACGATGCCGCGGTGCGCCTGTCAAGCCCGCCGGCGCCGCGGCCCACTCACGGCTTGCTCGTGACGCGCACCTCGGGGAACGCCGCGGGGTTGCCCAGCAGGGACGCGCCGGTCCCCGCGGCTCCCTTCACGTAGCGGTCGAAGAACGCGAGCAGCTCCGCGTTCGTGATCGCCAGCGCCCGGTCCGGGTTGATCGCGCCGATCGCCCCCGTCCGCTGGAGGACGGCGCGGCCGAGCGCGTTGTACTGCAGCGGCAGGTCGCTGAAGTTGAAGTGCTTCGTGCCGGCGATCGAGACGAGGTAGGCCGGCCCGCGCGCCTGCCGGTACTGCTGCTCGAGCAGCCGGCAGTTCGCGTCGCCGGCGCACCCCTGGGGGTAGCCCTCGGTCATGAAGAGGAACGGGCGCGGGACGGAGGCGCCCTGCGTGTCGGGGATCGGGTTGCCGTCCAGGTTCGCCCCCGCCCGGCAGCGCGGGTCGGTCTGGCAGACGGCCAGCGCCGTCGCCCCGCCGAAGGAGTGCCCGAACAGCCCCACGCGGCCCAGGTCGAGCCGCCCGTAGAACGGGCTCGTCCGCTCGCCGTCGATGTGCCGCAACTGGCCGAGCACGAACTCGGCGTCGGCCACCCAGACCCGGCCGATCGCGTTGGCGTCGGCGCGCTCCGTGGCCGTGGTCGCGGGGTCGGGGATCGAGCCCGCCGGGGTCGAGCGGGCCACCGTGCCGTCGGCGAACACGACCAGGTTGGAGGAGTCGGTCTCGTTGACCCCGACCACGACGTAGCCGTGGCTGGCCAGGTTCTCGGCGTAGACGGTGTAGTCGGGGATGGACGGCCCCAGCCCCGGCATCAGCACCAGTACCGGGTAGCGCCGCTGTCCCGGCGCCACCGGCACGTCCGCGTACGCCTGCGACGCCGGCATCGGGTGCTGGACGACGCCGGCGAGCAGGGTGTTGAGGGAGAGGCGCTGCAGGCCGTGGCCGCCGCTCCCGGCGCGCTGCCAGGCGGCCGGGAGGTAGGGCGCCGGCTGGCTGCCGGCCGGCACCGACGCCGGGTACCAGATCCAGACCGCCAGCCGGCGGAGCCGCCCCGGCGTGGACGCCAGCGGGTCGGTGTGGCCCAGCTCGACCCAGTCGTAGCGCAGGCGTCCGATCCGGTCGGGGCCGGTCGGCAGCGGCAGCGTGCCCGAGCCGGCGCGCGCCAGGACCACGGAGCCGGCGATCCCCAGCAGCAGCACGACCACCGCCAGCGCGGCGACGACGGCCAGGGCGATGCGTCGCCGCGACCGCCTCCGCAGCACGCCGGTCCACTCCTCGTCGCGACGGCGCTCGCGCCGCCGTTGGAGGACGTTCACGCTGCACCCACCGCGGGCCCGCTCCCTGTGTCGACGCGGCCGGTCCACCCGACCCGCGTCCCTGTCCGCCCGGTCAGTTGCCGCGTTCCCGGAGCCGCGAGTACTATCAGTCTTGAGAGTGATAGCGGTGGCGGCCGGGGGGGCAACGCGGCCACGCCCGGCGCGGATCCGGTGCTCCACGCGGCGTGGCGGCGGATCCCCCGGGGCGCTCTCCAGAAGGTGTACGCCCTCCCGCCGCCGAGCGCCATGCCGGTCGTCGCCGGGGCGGCCGGACCGGGCGAGGACATGAGGAGCGGCCATGATCGTCACCACGACCGAGCACATCCCGGGCTACCGCGTGGTCGAGACCAGGGGCCAGGTCTTCGGCCTGGTCGTGCGCAGCCGCGGCCTCGGCGGCAACGTGATGGCCTCGCTGCGCTCGCTCGCCGGGGGCGAGATCGTCGAGTACACCCAGCTGTTGGAGGAGGCGCGCCGGCACGCGCTGGACCGCATGGTCGAGAACGCCACCGCCATGGGCGCCAACGCCATCGCCATGATGCGCTACGACTCCTCCGAGATCGGCAACTACATGAGCGAGATCGTGGCCTACGGCACGGCCATGGTCGTCGCGCCGGAGCAGGCCCCGTGACCGCCACCTTCCGCGGCTGGCTGATCGCCGTCGGCGTGCTCCTGGTCGCCGGCGCGGCGGTGCTGCTGGCGCTGGGCCGGGTCGTGCCGCTGGCGATCTACCTGATCGTCTGCGGCGTCGTGCTGGTCGTGGCGCTCCTCTTCGAGCGCCGGGGCTACCACCCGCGGGTCGACCGCGCCCGCGGCGCGTGGCAGGCGACCGGGGAGCGCTTCATCGACCCGACCAGCGGCCACCTGATCGAGGTCCGCTTCGACCCGACTACCGGCCAACGCGACTACGTCGACCTCGGCGCGCCGTAGCCGGCGCGGCGCTCCGCGCGATCGCGCCGACGAGGAGGAGGCGATGCCGATCACCCGCAGCACGCTGCTGCTGCTCGTCCCGCTCCTGCTGATCGACCTGGGGCTGCTGGTCTGGGCCCTGGTCGACCTCGCGCGGCCCGAGCGGCGCGTCAAGGGCAACAGCAAGCTGGTCTGGGCGCTGGTCATCATCTTCGTCAGCACCCTCGGCCCCCTCGTCTACCTGCTGGCCGGGCGGGAGGAGGCCTGATGGCCGACGCCGTCGTCTGCCGCGGGCTGGTCAAGCGCTACGGCGACGTCGTCGCCCTCGACGGGCTCGACCTGACGGTGCCGGCGGGCGCGATCTTCGGCTTCCTCGGCCCCAACGGCGCCGGCAAGACCACCACGGTGCGGCTCCTGACCGGCCTCACCCGGCCGACCGCCGGCAGCGCCAGCGTCGCCGGCCTGGACGTGCTGGCCAGCGGCCTCGCGCTGCGCCGCCGCATCAGCTACCTGGCCCAGCAGCCGGAGCTCTACGGCTGGATGCGCGGCCGCGAGCTGCTCGGCTTCGTCGGCGAGCTCTTCGGCCTGCGCGGCGCCCCGCTGCGGGCGCGCGTCGACGAGGTGCTGGAGCAGACCGGGCTGACCGAGGCGGCCAACCGGCGCGTCGGCGGCTACTCGGGGGGCATGCGGCAGCGGCTCGGGCTGGCCCAGGCGCTGGTCAACCAGCCCGAGGTCCTCTTCCTCGACGAGCCGGTCAGCTCGCTCGACCCCGCCGGCCGCCACGAGATCCTCGGCATCATCGCCGCGCTGCGCGACCACGCCACCGTCTTCATGTCGACCCACATCCTGGCCGACGTCGAGCGCGTCTGCGACCGGGTGGCGATCATCGACCGCGGCCGCCTGGTCGTCGCCTCGACCGTGGCCGACCTCCAGGAGCGCTACGCCCAGCCGGTCTTCCTGCTCGAGCCCGAGCCCGGCCAGGCGGCGCCGGTCGCCGCGCTCCGGGCGCGCCTCGCGGCGCAGCCCTGGGTGGCGAGCCTGACCGTCGAGGGGGAGACGCTGCGGGTGGTGGCGAGCCGTCCGGCCGAGGCGGCCGCCGGCATCCTGCCGCTGGTCGTGGCCACCGGCGTCACCCTGGCCCGCTTCGAGCGCGGCCGTCCCAGCCTGGAGGACATCTTCCTGCGGCTGGTCGGCGAGCGCGAGGCGGCCGCGACGGAGGCCGTCCGATGACGCCGATGACCGGCTTCGGGATCCTGCTGCGCAAGGAGCTGCGCGAGCAGTGGCGGTCGTCGCGCCTGCCGGTGGTGGCGGTCATCTTCCTCGCCCTCGGGCTCCTCTCGCCGCTGATGGCGTACTACACCCCCGAGATCCTCAAGCTGGCCGGCGGCGGCCTCAATATCACGCTGCCGACGCCGACCGCGGGCGACGCGGTCGACCAGTTCCTCAAGAACATGAGCCAGCTGGCGCCGTTCGTCGCCATCCTGCTGGCCATGGGCGAGGTGGCGCGCGAGCGGGAGCGCGGCACGGCCGCCTTCGTCCTGACCAAGCCGGTGACGCGGCCGGCATTCCTCGCCGCGAAGTTCGTGGCGCTCCTGGCGACGCTGGGCGTGAGCGTGCTGCTGGCGGGGGCGGCGACCTACTTCTACACGGCGGTGCTCTTCAAGACGCTCCCGCTCGGGGGCTTCACGGCCTCCGCCGGGCTCGCGCTCCTGGCGCTCATGGTCACCGCGGCCCTGACCTTCCTGGCGAGCACGCTGGTGCGCTCGTCGCTGCCGGCCGGTGGGATGGGGCTGGGCGCCTTCCTCCTGCTCGCGATCCTCTCGTCGCTGCCGCGGCTCGGCCGCTACACCCCGCAGGGGCTGCTGACGCCGGCCCACGCGCTGGCGCTCGGCCAGGCCACGGGCAGCCTCGCCGGGCCGCTGCTGGTCAACCTGGGGCTGATCGCCGCCGCCCTCGCCCTCGCCTGGCTCGCCTTCCGCGGGCAGGAGATCGAGGGGTAGCCGCCCGTGGCGGGGCCGGTCTGCCGGGAGCGCCACCCCGGCGGCGTGGCGCGAGAAGCCGAGCGTGCCGGGGTGAGGCCGGCCGTGCGCGACGGCGCTCAGGGCGCGGTCGACCCCGCCGCCGGATCGCGCAGCCGGTAGCCCGCGCCGTGCAGCGTCTCGATCGCGTCCGGCTCCCCGAGCTTGCGGCGCAGCCGGCTGATCGTGACCTGCACCGTCTTGGTGAAGGGGTCGGCGAACTCGTCCCAGACCTCCTCCAGCAGGTCCTCCGCGCTCACCACGCCCGGCGCGGCGCGCAGCAGCGCCTCCAGCAGGCTGAACTCCTTGGTCGAGAGGTCGAGCGGCCGGCCGTCGCGGCTGGCGCGACGGCGCAGCGGGTCCAGCTCCACATCCCCGACCCGCAGCACGCGGGGGTGCGCGGTCGGTTTACGCCGGGCGAGCGCGCGCACCCGCAGCACCAGCTCCGGGAAGTGGAACGGCTTCGCCAGGTAGTCGTCGGCGCCCAGCGTCAGCCCGGCCACCCGGTCGCCGGCCGTGTCGGCGGCGGTCAGCATCAGGACCATGGCCGGGTTGTCCCCCTCCGTGATCGTGCGGCAGACCACGTCGCCGTGCAGCCCCGGCAGGTCGCGGTCGAGCACCACCACGTCGTAGCCGGTCACCGCGAGCTTGGCGACGGCCTCGAGCCCGTCGTAGGCGACGTCGGCGGCCATCCCCTGGTCGCGCAGCCCCTCGGCGATGTCGTCGGCCAGGCGCCGCACGTCCTCGACGACGAGCACCCTCATGGCACCGCCTCCTCCTCCGGTGTCGCCCCCGCGAGCGGCAGCTCGACCGCGACCCGCAGGCCGCCCTCCGCTCTGGCGTCGATGGACAGCGACCCGCGGTGCGCCTCGACGATGGCCGCCACGATCGAGAGACCCAGGCCCACGCCGCCGTCCGCGACCGTGCGGTCGGCCCCCAGGCGCTGGAAGGGCTCGCCCAGCAGGGCCACCCGGCTCGCGTCGAGCAGCGGGCCGCCGTTCTCCACCACGAGGGTCGCCAGCGGGCCGCGCGCGCCGGTCGTCACCCGGATGAAGCCCCCGGCGACGTTGTGCCGCACCGCGTTGTCGATCAGGTTCGCCACCAGGCGCGCCAGCAGCGTCGGGCTGCCGACCACCGCGACCGGCTCGAGCCCGGGCGCAACCGTCAGCGCCAGGCCGTCGATCGCGGCGCGGCGTGCCGCCAGCGCGGCAGTCACCAGGCCGTCGAGCGAGACCGCGCTGAGGTTGGGCAGGCCGCGGTGCTGCGCGCGCGCCAGCACCAGCAGCTCCTCGACCAGCCGGTCGGCCTGATCGAGCCCCTCCCGCAGCTTGGCCGCCAGCACGGCGACCTCCGGCGCCACGCTGGGCTTGCCGAGGGCCACGTCGAGCGAGGTCCGGAGCATGGTCAGCGGGGTGCGCAGCTCGTGGGACGCGTTGGCCACGAAGCGCCGCTGGGCGTCGAAGGCCGCCTCGAGCCGGCCGAGCAGCCCGTCGATGGTGTCGCCGAGCTCCTTGAGCTCGTCGTCGGGCCCGTCCAGCGCCAGGCGCCGGTCGAGGCTGGTGGCCGAGATGGCGCGGGTCG
>DASSZN010000039.1:0-4011 GCA_035702805.1 Thermomicrobiaceae bacterium
TCACACGGGCGCGGGTCCGGGAGGTCGGCCCCCGCGACGGGTTTCAGAACGAGCCGGAGGTCATCCCCACCGACACGAAGGTGGCGCTCATCAACGCCCTGGCCCGGACGGGCCTGCAGCGCCTGGAGCTGACGAGCTTGGTCCGCGCCGACGTCATTCCCCAGCTGGCCGATGCCGCCGACGTGCTGCAGGCGGTCGACATCCCGCCGTCGGTCAGCCGCTCGGTCCTGGTCCCCAACGAGCGAGGCCTGGAGCGCGCGCTTGAGCTGCGGGATCGCTTTGACGAGATCAACGTCTTCATGTCGGCCTCGGAGTCCCACAACCGCCACAACGTCAATCGCAGCGTCGCCGAGTCGCTGGACGCGCTGGAGCGCGTGCTCGCCCGCGGCCGCGAGGCGGGGCTGCGTTGCGAGGCGGTCATCAGCGTCGCCTTCGGCTGCCCGTATGAGGGCCGCGTCGATCCGGAGCGCGTGTTTGACATCGCCGCGCGGCTGGCCGCGGCGGGCGCGCAGGAGATCGGCTTCGGCGACACCACGGGGATGGCCAACCCCGCCCAGGTGCGCGGCTTCTTTGTCGCGGCGCGCGAGCGGCTGGGTGGGCGGGACGACATCGAGCTCACCGCGCACTTCCATAACACCCGCGGACAGGGCCTGGCCAACGTCTACGCCGCGCTGGAGGCCGGTGTCGACTCGTTTGAGTCGAGCTTCGGCGAACTCGGCGGCTGTCCGGTCCCCGCCGGCGCGACCGGCAATATCGCCACCGAGGATCTTGTGTCGATGCTGCACGAGATGGGCATCGAGACCGGCGTCGACCTCGACGCGCTGCTGCGGTGCACGCGCATGGTCGCCGAGCATCTGGGACGCCCGCTCGGCAGCCACACGCTCGTCGCCGGCCCCGTCGACTGGCATCGCGCCTGACCCATGTTCGACTCGGTGCTGATCGCCAACCGCGGCGAGATCGCGCGCCGGGTGATCCGCACGCTTGATCGCCTCGGCATCCGCTCGGTGGCCGTCTTCACCGCCGCCGACCGGGGAGCGCCCCATGTCCGGGAGGCCGACGAGGCGGTCGCGGTCGCCTCCTACCTGGACATCGAGGCGGTCATCGAGGCCTGCCGGCGGACCGGTGCCGCCGCACTCCATCCCGGCTACGGCTTCCTCTCGGAGAATCCGGGGCTCGCCCGGGCCTGTGCCGACGCCGGCATCGCCTTCGTCGGTCCACCCGCCCCGGCCAGTGAGCTGATGGGCGACAAGGTGCGCGCCAAGACGGTCGCCGCCGCCGCCGGCGTCCCCGTGGTGCCGAGCTTCACCGAGGACGAGGCTCGCGCCGACGCCGCCCCCTATCCGCTGCTCGTCAAGGCGGCCGCCGGAGGCGGCGGGCGCGGGATGCGGGTGGTGGAGCACCCGGACCAGCTCGACGAGGCGATCGCCTCGGCGCGCCGGGAGGCCCGGGCGGGCTTCGGCGATGACCGCGTCTTCATTGAGCGATTCCTCGGCCGCGCGCGCCACCTCGAGGTCCAGGTGATCGCCGACGGGCACGGGACCGTGCTGCACCTCGGTGAGCGCGAGTGCTCGCTCCAGCGCCGCAACCAGAAGGTGATGGAGGAGACGCCGTCGCCGGTCGTCACCCCCCAGTTGCGGGCCGCGCTCGGCGCCGAGGCGGTGGCGCTGGCTCGCGCCGCCGGGTACGTCAACGCGGGCACGGTGGAGTTCATCGCCGACTACGAGGATCCGGCGGAGCACTTCTTCCTGGAGATGAACGCGCGGCTCCAGGTCGAGCATCCGGTGACCGAGATGGTCACCGGGCTCGACCTCGTCGAGCTGCAGCTGCGCGTCGCCGCCGGGCAGGCGCTCCCCCTCACCCAGGACGCCGTCCGCATGAACGGCCACGCCATTGAGGCGCGGATCAACGCCGAGGACGCGGCCCGTGATTTCCTGCCCGCCGCCGGCCGCGTGCTCGCCTACCGCCGGCCGCGCGGCACCGCGGTGCGGGTCGACGACGCCATCGAACCCGGCAGCCGGGTCGACACGGGATTTGACTCGCTGCTCGCCAAGGTGGTGGTCCACGCCCCGGACCGCGGCACGGCGCTCGCCCGCCTTGATCACGCCCTCGCCCGCACCGCCATCCTCGGCGTGACCACAACCACCGGATATCTGCGCTCGCTGGCCGTCTCCGACGCCGTCCGCAGCGGACAGATGGACACGCGGCTGATCGAGCGCCTTCCCGCCCCTGAGGCCCCGTTCACCGACGAACAGGTCGCGCGCGCGGCCGCGCTCATCACACTGGCCGAGCGCCACGAACGGCGGACCGACGATCCGTTTGACCGCTCCGACGGCTGGCGGCTGAGCGGTCGTCGCGCCGGCTCGTGGTGGCGGCTGTCGGTCGGCTCCGCCGCCGCGCTGGAGCTGCGCCTCGATGCCCTCTCCACCTTCGACGTGGAGCGCACCGGACCGCAGACCTGGGTGATCGACCTCGACGGCGAGCGGCGCGAGTGGACATGCGCCGTCGATGGCGACGTCACCTGGGTGGGCTGCGAGGGCCACGCCTGGCCGGTCCGCACGGCCGCCGCGACGAGTGCTCAGGACGCCCAGCTCGACGGCGACCTGCGCGCGCCGATGCCCGGCCAGGTCCTGCTCGTCCACGCCGCCCAGGGCCAGCGGGTGTCGGCCGGGGACCCGGTCATCGTGCTTGAGTCGATGAAGATGGAGCTGGTGCTCACCGCGCCCGCCGACGGGGCCGTGACCGAGCTGCACGTCGCCGTTGGCGACACGGTCGCCGTCGATCAGCCTCTGGCCCGCGTGGAGGCGTCGTGACGGCCGTCCTGCGCTCCCACATCAATCCCGGGTCCGACGAGTTTCGCGCCAACCTGGACGCCAACCGCGCGCTCGTCGAGGACCTGGAGCAGCAGCTCGCCCGGGTCGTGCAGGGAGGCGGCGAACGCGCGCGCCAGCGTCACGTCAGCCGCGGCAAGCTCCTGCCCCGCGAGCGCGTCGACCGGCTGCTTGACCCGGGCACGCCGTTCCTGGAGCTCTCGCCCCTCGCCGCCCATGGCCTGTACGACGACGAGGCGCCGGGCGCGGGAATCATCACCGGGATCGGCCGGGTCAGCGGGCGCGAGTGCGTGATCGTCGCCAACGACGCGACCGTCAAGGGCGGCACCTACTACCCCATGACCGTCAAGAAACATCTGCGCGCCCAGGAGATCGCCCTTCAGAACCGCCTTCCGTGCATCTACCTCGTCGACTCCGGGGGCGCGTTCCTGCCCCGCCAGGACGAGGTGTTCCCGGACCGCGAGCACTTCGGCCGGATCTTCTTCAACCAGGCGAACATGTCGGCGGCCGGGATCCCGCAGATCGCCGCGGTCATGGGCTCGTGCACGGCGGGCGGCGCCTACGTGCCGGCGATGAGCGACGAGACCGTCATCGTGCGCAATCAGGGCACGATCTTCCTCGGCGGCCCACCGCTGGTCAAAGCCGCCACCGGCGAGGAGGTCACGGCCGAGGAGCTCGGCGGTGGCGACCTGCACTCGCGCCGCTCCGGCGTCACCGATCACCTCGCCGAGGACGACGCCCATGCCCTGGACATTGTGCGCGGGATCGTCGCCACCCTCGCGGGGCGCGCGCCGTGCCCGTGGGAACGTGCCCCGGTGCAGGAGCCGGCGGTCGACCCGGAGCAGCTGCTCGGCGTCGTCTCCGCCGACCTGCGCCGGCCCTACGACGCCCGCGAGGTCATCGCCCGCATCGTCGACGGCTCACGCTTTCACGAGTTCAAGGAGCTGTACGGCGCGACGCTGGTGACCGGCTTCGCCCACATCCACGGCCACCCCGTCGGCATCCTGGCCAACAACGGAATCCTCTTCTCCGAGTCGGCGCTCAAGGGCGCCCACTTCATCGAGCTGTGCGACCAGCGCCGGATCCCGCTCGTGTTCCTGCAGAACATCACCGGCTTCATGGTCGGTCGCGACTACGAGGCCGGCGGCATCGCCAAGCACGGCGCCAAGATGGTGACCGCCGT
>DASSZN010000068.1:0-6935 GCA_035702805.1 Thermomicrobiaceae bacterium
CGCGCCTGGCTCGGCGACGACGCCGACGGCGACTGGATCGCGGTCGTCGGGCGTCCCGGCTCGCGCTGGCTCAGCCCGGAGGAGCAGGTGCGTCAGGCCGCGGCCGGCGTCGAGTACCTCAAGACGATCGGCGCCGGGCGCGCCGATATCCTGGCCGCCGAGCGTCGCTTCGCCGAGCTGCTGGCGCGCCTGCGCCGCGGCGAGCTCGGCCCCGTCCCCGACGACGATCAGCCGCCCCTCGCCGACGCGGGCTGACCCGGCTGCCCCACGCCACGTCGCGTGATGCTCGCTCGGGCAACGTGACGTTCGCGTGGACATTCCAGGACGGTCCCGCGGTCCGTCAACCCGGCTGGGCGACCTGGCCCGTTCAGCGTACGAAGCGCCGCGGCGGGACTGCCGGCCGCCTATCCCTCGGCGAGCTCTGCACCACGGTAACGTCGGGGACGACCGCGTCGAGCACGCGCACCTGCGCCTCCGCCGCCTCCCACCTGGTGATCAACGCCCGGAACTCGGGGTGCCGCTCGCGCAGGTCCACCACCGTCGCGCATTCCCGGTCGCGATCCCAGGCATCGTTCAACTGCTTCTGGGCCTGGTCCAGCGCGGCCTGCGCGAGTTGCAGCCGCTGCAGCCGCGCGATCTCGTCCATGGCCCACTTGTGCGCCGCACTGGCCATCCGCTGCGCCAGCGGGTGGTCGCCGCGCTCGCGGGCGGCGGCGGACTGGGCGAGCAGGTCCCGGTAGTGGGAGGCGCTTGGCGAGCCGTCGAAGTCGGGATGGGTGAAGGAGGGCAGGTAGCCCATGGCGGTCTCCCCTGGCTGTTATGGCGTGGCGCGACCGATCGCGCACGCCGGGTAATCGAGACGGCGCTACTCGGTCAGGTAGCCGAGGATCGCGCTCATCTTGACCCGGCCGACCTCCCGGCCCTCGACGTCGAGACAGACCAGCGCGATCGTCTCGGCCTCGCTCGGCGGGAGCTGCGCGCGGGCGCTCTCCGGGTAGAAGGGCTCGAAGCGGACCTCGGAGCCCAGCAGCGTCAACAGTTCCCCGTCCGGGAGCAGGATCTTGATGGCGCGGCGGTGCTGCTGCACCCTGGTCTCCTCTCGTGGCAACGGACCGGGGACGCGCACCGGCGCGAGCGACGTGACGCGCTCGGGCCCGGCCGGCGTCACCGGCGCGGTCCGACCGTGTCCCCGATGTACTGCTGCTCGAGCGTCACCTGCCCCTCGAGGTGGCCTCGCACCCAGGCAGCGACCCGCACCGCACCCTCGGTGGCGTGCTCGCGCGACTGCCACCGACTGATCGAGATGACCTCGTCGGTATTCGTCAGGACCTCATGGTCGAGGAACCCCGGCTGTCCCTGGTGCACCGGCAACAGCTCGGCGGCGATCCCCTGGCAGGTGAGCCCGGCCGCCGATCTCGGGAGCGTGTAGACCGCGACGCGGACGGATGCCATGGACCCTCGCCTTCAAGAAACCTCGTCGTGGCACGCCGCCCGACTGCTCCGGTCCGATCCGCGCGACGGCTGTCCCGGGGTCGCCCACCTCGTGACGCGCGCCGCGTCGGCCTTCCGAAGCGGACGGCGCTGGGTGCGACAGTCCATCGTCCGGGGAGCGGCTCAAGGATACCACGCGGTTGCCGGGTTACAAAGATGCCTTGCCGTTAGCCCTGCACCATGGTACATTCTGTCCTGAGCGACTCGCTCTTCCGCGTCGTGACCTCGGTGACAAACCGCCTCGGTCTCCGATTTCATAGCGCCTGGACAGCGGCTTGGCGGCTCCGGTGTGGAGCCGCGTGGCCCGTTTGCCGCCCGTCGTTCGGAGGCCTCTCGTGTTCATCGACACCACGGCCACCTGCCGCGAGTGCGGCCAGCCCTTCCCGTTCACCGCGGTTCGCCAGCAGGAGTATGCCGAGCGTCACTTCCCCGACCAGCCCCAGCGCTGTCCGGCCTGTCTGCGGCTGCATCGCGCGAGCGGCACCGTCCGCGAGTCGCATGCTGGTCGCCCGCTTCGCCCGGCGCGCTGTGCTGGCTGCGGCCGCGAGACGTGGATCTCCTTCGCGCCCCGGCACGGCAAGGCAATCTACTGTCCGCGCTGCTCCGAGCGTTGGGCAACGCCAGGCTGCCTCCGACACACCGGCCGCCCCGATGGTGGGGCGAGCCGTCGCGTAGCACCGTAGAGGAGTACCACATGCAGACGCCTCCCGACGTCCGGCACCGCTGGGTCTTCCCGGAGTCACCACTCGGTCGAGCCGCCGCGGCGATTGATCGTTTGCTCGCCGATGAGGCTGGCGAGGAGGACATCCTAGCCGCGGAGTTTCACCTCCAGCGCGCCTGGGATGCCTACCGGTGGGACGAGTTCAGTCTGACACCGGTCCGAGCACGGACACGACCGTTCGCCCGATCGCAAGGCCGGAGAGACGGGGAGCCGCGATGAGCAAGCGCCTCCGGGCGTTCCTCGTCACCGACAGCCGCGTGGAGCCGGTGAACGATTTCCTGGCCTGGCTGTCGGACGGCGGGGTGTCGGATGCCGACGTCACCGTCCAGGTGCTGCCCGCGCCGCCGGGCAGCGCCGCGACCTTCGTCGCGGTCGTCACCTATGCCGATCGCGTCGCCCCGGCACCCCAGCCGATCGCGCTGGCCGCTCCGGCTGCCGGCCCGCGAGCCGACCCGGTCCGTGTCCAGGGGTCGAGGTGGCGGTGAGCCCGACCCGTCGGGTGAACCCCGCTCCCGGTCGACAACGCGTGATCGCGCCGTTTTGGCTGTCAGGAGGTTGACATGCACCACATTCAGACCAGCGTCTACCACGTGACCGGCGGTACCGACGAGGTGCAACGGCGTGCGGACGTGGACCTGTTCCCACTCCTGCGGCGACAGGCGGGCTTCATCGCCTGCGACCTGACGCAGTCCGAGGAACAGGTGGCCCTGACCAGCACCTGGCTGGCACGCGAACAGGCCGAGATGGCCGATCGGCTGTCCGCCAGTTGGGTGCGGGAGAACTTCACCGTCCTCGCGGTCCAGGTGAAAGCGCAGTCCATTGCCCCGGTCGCGCCCGGCGACGTGCCTTCGCCGCGGCCGGCGGTCAGGACTGCCGGCCGGCCAGAGCAGGAGTTCGGCACGTGACCGCGGGCGACGTCTGGAGGGCAGTGACGCTGCTCTCCGGCCCTCGCGCCACGCGGCGCGCGACATGGGCCGTGGCCGCGGACGGGCGTCCCGCTGTCGCCGACCAGGTCGCGCGATCGATCCCGCCCGTCGTCCCGTCCGTCGCGGCCCCTGCCCCGCTACCGGTGCCGGTCCCGCCGGCATCGTCGGTGATCTCCAGGGTGCCCAGCATCGTCGTCCGGGTCGGCGCGCCGCGGATCGCGCCGCTGCTCGCCGTGCTTCCGGACCGGTCGCGCCATCGGCGGTCGATGCCCCGTCCGATCCGGGGCTCCGGGCCGGCAGCCGTGGTCGGAACCGCCGAACCTGGCGGCCAACGCCCCTGACGTCTCGCCCGCCCGCTCACTCCTCCTCGAAGCCGTAGCCGGTGAACTTGAGGGTGCGGGCGTTCTCGGTCACCGTGCGCATGACGTCATCGGGCACGCCGCCGGGCACGTCGGCCTCGATCTCCAGCGTGATCTTCACCCGCGCGCCCGGCGGCCGTCTGCGCTCCTCCGCCCCGTGCCCCCAGCCACACCGGCCGCCCCCCGATCACTCGGTGACGTTCAGCGCGCTCCGCAGCCCCTCGCCGAAGTAGTTGAAGGCCGCTACCGTCACCAGGATCAGCAGCCCGGGGTAGACCGCCAGCATCGGCTGCGTCCACACGTAGTTCTGCGCCCCGGTCAGCATGTTGCCCCAGCTCGCCTGCGGCGGCTGGATGCCCAGCCCGAGGTAGCTCAGGGCCGACTCCAGGATGATCGCCGTGCCGACCAGGATGCTGCTGGCCACGATCACCGGCGACGCCGTCTGCGGCAGCAGGTGGCGGAAGATGACGCGGCGGTCCGACGCGCCGATCGCCTTGGCCGCCATCACGAAGTCCGCGTCCTTGTAGCGCAGGAACTCCCCCCGCACCAGCCGGGCGATCGTCATCCAGCTCGTGAGGCCGATCGCCAGCTCGATCTTCGCCAGGCTCGGTGAGAACTCGGACAGCACCACCAGCAGCAGCAAGAAGGCCGGGATCGCCAGCATCGCGTCGGTGAAGCGCATCAGGACCGCGTCGGTGTACCGGCCGAAGTAGCCGGAGACGGCGCCGAAGACGATCCCCGCGGTGTTCGCGATCACCATCGCGACCAGCCCAACGGTCAGCGACACCTGCCCGCCGTACATCAGGCGTGCCAGGATGTCGTGCCCGTTCTCGTCGGTGCCCAGCAGGTGCTGCGCGGACGGCCCGGCGAGCATGTCGGTGAGGTCGAGCGCGTTCGGCGACACGCGCCACACGGACGGCCCGATGAAGGCGAACAGGTAGAGCACGACCAGCAGGATCAGCGAGAGGAGCCCGGGGCGATACCGGACCATCCGCTGCATGAAGACGCGAAAGGCACTCCGCTGCTCGCGGTTCGCCAGCGCCGGCGCGGTGAGCGCGCTTTCCACCATGACTACAGCCTTACCCTCGGGTCGACGACCATGTAGGCCAGGTCGGTCAGCAGGTTGATCACGATGACCGCGGCGGCGACCAGGATCGTGATCGCCATCACCGTCGGGTAGTCGCGCGTGAAGGCCGCGTTGACGGCCAGGCTGCCCATCCCCGGCCAGCCAAACACGCTCTCGGTGATCGCCGCGCCGCCCACCACCACCGGTAGCGACAGCCCGACGATCGTGATGATCGGCACCAGGGCGTTGCGCAGCACGTGACCGTAGGTCACCTGCCGGTCGCCGAGCCCCTTGGCGCGCGCCGTCCGGACGAAGTCCTGCTGCAGCGTCTCGAGCACGCTCGCCCGCACGAAGCGCGTGAAGGTCGCCAGGGTCGGCACCGCCAGCACGAACGCGGGCATCACCAGGTGCTTGAGCAGGTCGAGCACGTTGGGCGGCTGGTTCGTGGTGTACATCCCGGCCGACGGCAGCCAGTGCAGCTTGACCGAGAAGAGGATGATCAGCACGATGCCGAACCAGAAGACCGGGATCGCCAGGCCGATGAAGTTGACGCCGCTGATGACGTCGTCCATCCGGCTGTGAGCGTGGTGCGCCTCGTAGATGCCGATGGGGATCGACACGATCAGGGAGAACAGGAACGCCGTGCCGGCCAGGATGAGCGTGTTGGGCAGCCGCTGCGCGATCGTGCCGAGCACCGGCCGGCTGTCGATGTACGAGACGCCGAAGTCCCCGTGCAGCATCCCGCCGATCCACTTGGCGTACTGGACCGGCAGCGGTTGGTCGAGCCCGAGGTTGGCGCGCATCTGCGCGATGCGTGCCGGCGGGAGTTTGGTGTCGACCATCATGGCCGTCGGGCCGCCCGGCGCGATGTGGATCAGCACGAAGGTGATGATCGACACCAGGAAGAGCAGTACCACGGACTGAATCAGACGGCTGACGATGTATCTGGTCATGGCGATCCGCTCGTGTCACTCGCGAACGATGGCGCCGCCGTGATGACGGCAACTTCACGACCGGCGGGCGATGCACCGGTCGACCCCGCCACGGCAGCCCCGGGGTGGCCCGCCGGCCACCCCGGAGGCCGCGTTTCCGCTAGGCCAGGGTCCACTTATACGTGTAGTACAGCGCGTCGCGGATGCCGATCGAGGTGTAGCCCTTGACGCGGCTGCTGAAGGCCCGGAACTCCTTCGGGTAGAGGATGAACACGTCCGGCTGCTGCTCGTAGATCCGCTGCTGCAGCTGGGCGTAGATCGGCTTGCGCGCGTCCTGGGTCAACGCCGTCCGCCCCTGCTGGAAGAGCTGGTCGACCTGGGCGTCCTTGAACTTGTCCGTGTTGTCGTCGGAGTAGCCGCCGTAGAGCGCGTCGGGGTCGGGCGGCGTGATCCACCAGTCGATCGCCATGTCGTACTGGCTCTTCGTGATCAGGTCGTACCACTTGTTGAACTCTTCCGAGTCGATCGTCGGCTCCATGCCGAGCTTCTGGTAGTACTGCTGGGCGGCCAGCGAGAAGGACTGGCGGGTCGGGTTGCCCACGTCGACCAGGATCTTGAAGGCGAAGGGCTTGCCGTCCTTCATCAGCTTGCCGTTCTGCATCTGCCAGCCGGCCTCGCCCAGCAGCGAGGCCGCCTTGCTGGTGTCGAACGGCCACGGCTTCTGGCTCGTCGGGTAGGCCCAGCCCATCGGCGGCGAGATCGGCCCGCTCGCGATAGAGCCCTGGTTCCGGTACACCGTCTTCAGCAGTGTCTCGCGATCGAGGCCGTAGGCCATCGCCTGGCGCACCCGGACGTCGCTGAAGATCGGGCTGCTGCAGTTCATGTTGATGAAGTAGTAGTCGGTCTGGTTGGCGGTGTTGATCACCACGTTCGACTGCCCCTGCAGGGCGTCGGACTGCGAGGGCTCGAACATCACGAAGTCGAGCTCGCCGGATCGCAGCTGCGCGATCTGGGTGTCGATCTGCGGGAGGATCTTGTAGACGACGGTGTCGATCTTCGGCTTCCCGTCCCAGTAGTCGGGGTTGGCGACCAGGGTGATGTGGTCGCCGGAGACGAAGTCCTTCCACATGTAGGGGCCGCTCCCCACCGGCTTCTGGATGAAGGAGGTCGGCGAGTTCATGTCCTTGCCCTGGAGCAGGTGCTGGGGAATGATCATGATGTTGTAGTCGAGCATGACGAGGAACGGGGCGTACGCCTCCTTGAGGTTCAGCGTGACCGTCTGGTCGTCCACGACCGTGGCGCCGCTGAACGGCCCCAGGTTCTGGAGGAAGGCCGCGTTGACCTTGGAGTCCTGCATCACGTCGAAGGTGAACTTGACGTCCTTGGCGGTGAGCGGCGTGCCGTCGTGCCACTTGAGCCCCGTGCGCAAGTGGAAGGTGT
>DASSZN010000060.1:0-12245 GCA_035702805.1 Thermomicrobiaceae bacterium
CTGCAGGTTTGAGCTCACGAGATTTCCCCCGCCCTTGTCCATGTCTCCAGCCATCGGCGTCGTTGCCTGCCGCTCACAGCGGAATTCCCAGCCCACGGAGGACCATTTCGCAGCCGATCACGCCCAGGGCAAACGCGAAGATCTGCCGCACGCGCGCGTTCGACAGCCGCTCCATCAGCTTGGTGCCGAAGAGCGCACCCACGAGCACGGCCGCCGCGACCGGGACAACGATGTACGGCCGCACCAACCCGCGGTGCAGGTAGATGGACGCGCCCGTTGCCGCGGTCACACCGATCATGAAGTTGCTGGTGGCGGTGGACACCTTGGACGGGACTTTCATCGCGATCTCGTGGGCGAGCACCTTGAGCACGCCCGCGCCGATGCCCAGCAGGCCGGAGATGACGCCCGCCGCGGCCATGATGCCGACCGAGGCGGGGATCCCGGTGACGTCGTAGGTGACCTCCCGCCCAAGCCGCTTGTCGTAGTACGAGCTGCTGAGGCGGAGGACGTTGGCGAGCTTGTCGTTGTGGACGCCCTCGGGCAGCTCTTCACCGATCTTCGCAAAGATGGGAATCAACGAGAGCAGCAATGTGGCGCCGAAGATGATCGACAGCTGCTGCGCGTTCATGATCGGAGCCAGGATCGCCGCGCCGACAATGGCGCCGATCGCCGTCGAGACTTCCAGGAACATCGCGATGCGGATGTTGGTGATGCGGTCCTTGACGTAGACCGATCCGGCGCCGCTCGAGGTCGCGATCACCGAGACGATGCTGGCGCCGATCGCCTCCTGAATGGGGATGCCGAGAAAGACGGTCAGCACCGGAACGATGACGATCCCACCGCCCAGGCCGCTGATCGATCCGATGACGCCACCGGCCAGTGAGGCGACTGCCACCTTCAGAATAAAGACAAACGCTGCTGTTTCGGGACCCATACACCTTCCCCCGTGACTTGCCTGCGCAGTCCGTCAGGCTGAACGACCAATAGATCATCTAATGACGCGCGACAGCTGCTGCGTGTCCCCTCCATTCCACCCAAGCTCGGTCAGCACGACCGATCTCCCTTCACCTGCTTCAGGAGAGGTTCTGTCCCGCGAGCCGCACCCGCATCCGGTAGCGGTCACCGCGGATCACGCTCCGGCGCAGCTCCAGCGGCCGCGCCCCGGCGTAGCCCACCCGCTCGACCAGAAAGGCCGGCTCGCCGACCGGCAAGCCGAGCAGCGCCGACTCCGGCCGCTCCAGCGTCACCGGCCGCAGCGTCTCCTCCGCGTGGGTCACCACCTCGCCACAGGCGTCGCCGATGAGGTTGTAGAGCGCCTCATCCACCAGTCGGTCGATTGGCAGCCGCTCGCCGCACGCCTCCGGCAGGTAGACCGTCTCGACGACGAACGGGACCCCGTCGACCAGCCGCAGCCGGCCCAGCTCCCAGACCAGCCCGTCGGGCCGGCCGGTCAGCAGCGCCGACGCCTCGTCGTCCACCGTCACGCGGTAGCCCAGCAGGCGCGTGCTCGGCTCACGCCCCTGAGCCAGCAGGGTGCGCTGGAAGCTGTAGAGGCCCGACAGCGACTGCTCGACGTACGGCTCGGCCACGATCGTGCCGACGTGCCGCCGCCGGATGACCAGCCCGCGCCGCGCCAGCCCGACGAGCGCCTGATTGACCGTCTGGCGACTCAGCCCGAGCTGCGCCGCCAGGTCGGGCTCGGCCGGCAGCATCGTGCCCGGCGCCAGCTCGCCGCCGCGGATCGCGTCGGCGAGCGCGTGGGCGAGCTGCTCGTAGAGGGGCATGCGGCTCCCCGGCTGCAGTTCATCCCGCACGACCGCCAGCAGGCGCTCCAGGTTGTCTGATATGTCTGCCATACGCCTTGCCATCTCGCAGAGTATAGCACATGAACGGCGACGCCGCGCGCTGGGCGCCCGTGTGGGAGGGCGACTATCCGTCGCGCGGGCGGAAGTCGGCGCGCGGCTGCGCTGATCCTGGGTGCTGGGGTCTCCCGCGCGAGGGTATCCGCCGTCCGGCTGCTCCTGGGCCATCGCGGCAGTCCATCCCAGAGCCGCCCCTCCATCGGTGCCGGTGGCCAAATGTATCGTCCATACGTCATAATTCGGCGCCTCGGGTGGTGCGCGCTCGAGGTCGGAGGCGTGATGTCGGTCCTGCTGCGGGAAGGCAGTGCCCTGCCGGTCCTGGCCCTGGGTGTGCTGTTGGGGCTGGTGGAGCGCGCGACCCGGGATCGCCGGCGCGAGGTGCGGGTGGTCGGACTGGCCGGCTTCCTCGCGCTGCTGAGCGTCGGATGCCTGCTGCTGGTCCAGACGATCCCGGCGCGGCGGCCGCTCCTCCTCCTCGCGCTGCTGTTCCTGGTGCTTCCCTGGTGGCCGCGGCTGCAGGGGCGGAGATCCGCTCTGGTCGGCGTCGCGCTCATCGTCGGCGCCTTCGGCCTCCTGCTGTGGCTCCTGCTCGCGCTGCCGCTCAGCCGGGGCCACCAGGAGGTGGGGATTGCGGTCGGCATCCTCGCCACCGACGGCTACGGCTGGGCCTGGTTGGCGCTGGCGGACTGGACGCCCCCGTCGCGGCATTGACCCGAGGACCGCTGGCCCCGTCAGCGAGACGGGCCGGCGCGGAACGGCCCCCGCCGTGCGGGGGCACGCCGTGTTCAAACGCTCATTCGACGGGCTGAGCGACGCGCGACGCGCGTGGAGGGTGCCGGTGACGCTGGGTACGCCCAATTTCCTCTCCTTCTTCCTGGCCTTCGGGCTGCTCCTCGCGGTCGCCCGCCTGCTCGGCGAGGGCGCTCGCCGGCTCGGCCAGCCCGCGGTGCTGGGAGAACTGCTGGCCGGCATCGCGCTGGGGCCATCCCTGCTCGGCTCCGTCCTTCCCGGGGTGACCCACTGGCTGTTCCCGGCGACCGGATCCGGCGCCGTGCCGCTCGCCCTGATCAGCCAGCTCGGCGTGATCCTCTTGCTGCTGCTCAGCGGGCTGGAGACGAACCTCGCGGTGATGCGTCGTCAGCTGCACGCGGCGGCGTTGATCGCGGGTTTCGGCATCCTCGTCCCGCTGGTTGTCGGCTTTGGCGTGGCCCTGGCCCTGCCGCGCGCGCTGATCGCGCGCCCGGACCAGCATCTGCTCTTCGCCGCGTTCCTCGCGATTGCCCTCTCGATGTCGGCGATTCCCGTGATCGTCAAGATCCTGATCGATCTGGACCTGCTGCGGCGCGACGTCGGTCAGCTCATCCTGGGTGCCGGCACCATCACCGACACGGTCGGGTGGGTCCTGCTGGCGTTCGTCGCGGGGGTCAGCGGCGCCACCGGCGCGCCGGTCGCGGGGATCGCCGTCGCCCTGCTCGGCACCGTGGTGCTGGTGGTCTACAGCTTCACCGTCGGCCCCCGGCTGCTGCGGCGCGTCCTGGCCTGGGTCGACTACCACATCGTCCACGACGACAGCCTGCTCGCGGCGGTCCTGATCGTCGGCCTGGCAGGCGCGGCCCTCACCCAGGCGCTGCACCTGGAAGCGTTCCTGGGTGCCTTCCTGGTGGGGGTCCAGCTCGCGCGCATACCCCGGGTCCACCGCGCGGCGCGCGCGCAGCTGCAGGCGCTCACCCTGGGGATCTTTGCTCCCCTCTTCTTCGCTACCGCCGGGCTCCAGGTCGACCTGCGCACGATCCTGACGCCGGAGCGGCTCGTCATCACCGTGGCGCTGATCGTCGTCGCCAGCCTGGGGAAACTCGCCGGGGTCTACCTCGGCGCCCGTCTCTCCGGCGCCGGGTCGTGGCTCGCGCTCGCGCTCGGCGCCGGGCTCAACGCGCGCGGCGCGGTCGAGATCATCGTGGCCAGCGTGGGCCTCCAGCTGGGGATCCTGACCCCGGCCACCTATGCGATGGTCGTGGTCATGGCGATCGCCACCTCGCTCCTGGCGCCGCCCACCCTCCGCTGGGCACTTCGGCGAGTACCGATCCCGCCACACGAGGCCGAGCGGCTGCGGCGCGAGGCGTTCGCGGACCGGAGTTTCCTGCGCGGCATTGGCCGCGTCCTCGTGCCGGTGCGGGATGGACGCGCGGCGCTGCCGGCCGCACGGATCGTGGCGCGGCTGGCGAGCAGTCGCGAGGTCGACGCTCTGGCGCTCCACGTGCAGCGTGCGGACGCGGACGCGGAGGGGTCACGCCCCGGCATGGCGCCGGATGGCGAGTCGGCACGCGATGCCCTGGAGGCCACCGGCGATCACTGGCGCTACCGCGCGGTGGAGGCGACCGGAGACGTGGTGCCGGTCATCCTGGACGAGGCCGAGCGCGGCTACGATCTCCTGGTGCTGGGCGCCGCCACTCGCTCATCGAGCGATGACGTCTTCAGCCGCACGGCCGACCGGGTGATCGCCGCTGCCCCCTGCCCGGTATTTGCCCTGCACCTCCCGCCGGGCAGTTCCGACCTCACGATCCGGCGCATCATCGTACCGACGATTGGCACCGAAGGGGATGAGCAGGCGGCGGAGTTCGCGGTCGCGCTGGCCATCGGGACCGGCGCGGAGCTCCTGGCCGTGCACGTGATCGAGGTGAGCCCGCTGCAGGCGGCGCTCATCGGGCGCGATGCCGACCCGTCCGCATACCTGGATGGGGAACTGGCCACCTCGCGGATCCGCGACCTCGGGGAGCTGCACGGGGTGCCGGTCCGCACGCAGGTCTACGTCGGGCCCCACGCGGGCCACCTCATCACCACCCACTGCGGCCTGGACCCGGGCGATTTCATCCTGCTGGCCGCACGGCGCCGGTTCCTGGGGAGCGGGGTCTCCTTCGGCGCCACGGTCGAATACGTGGTCCGCCACGCTCACTGTCCGGTGGGCGCGTTGTTCCCGCGTGGGACCCACGCGTGGAGTGACGCAGCGGCAAATGGGTCGAGAGAAGGGTCCGAACTCGACGCGGTTCCCGAACGACGGGTTCGTGAGTGAGGCACACCGCCGCCGGCAGCGGGACCGGCGGCGACCGGGAGAAACCGCCGCACCGTTCCGGCTACCGGACGCCAGCGCCGTCCGCCCGCGTCGCCGCCAGCAGGCGTCCGACCGTCACGTGGCGCACGGTCGGGTGCCGCAGCGCCGTATCCGGCCGGATCGCGTAGGTGTGGCGGCGACCGCGCCGCGACACCTGCACCATCCCGCTCGCCACCAGGTCCTTGACGAGGCGGGCGATCTGCCGCTCGGTGAAGCCGAGCGCGTCGGAGATGGCGCGCAGCGTGTGGTCGGGGTGCGACGCCAGGTAGAGGAGCACCAGTCCGTGGCTCGAAAACACGGACCAGGGACGCCCGCCCTGATCGCTCACGTCTTCCACGTCCACCTCCTCTCGGGGATGTTGCTCAATCATGTCCGCCTCGCGGTGGTATGATACCAGACATTGATGTCCGCATCTCTGTGTCCGATGGGCTGCGAGGCCGGCTCGAGACGGCGCCAGGAAGGGATCAGCATGCCGCCCGACGACGCGAACGTGCCGCGTGCGGCACCCGGCCCCGTGCCCGTCGCCGAGGGGACGCTCAACGGCCCTGTCGCCGTCCCGGCAGTCGTCGCGAGCCGGCTCGCCCCGCACCTGCTGGCTGTGCTGCACATGCTCCGCCGTCTCGGCAAGGCCCTCCTGGTCGCAACCGGGCTCAGCCTGCTCGCCTGCGTCCCGACGATGATCACCCATCTGCCGACCGCGCTGCTCGCGCCGATCACGGCCGGGTACACGACCGGCGGGATCCTGCGACTCAGCGGCCGTGAATCACTGGTGCTGAGCCTGGTCTTCCTGCTCCTGGTCGGCCTGCCGCTGCCGATCGCGCACGCGCGCTACGGCGTGCTGGCGACGCTCGCTACCCCCACGGTGGTCTTCTTCGCGGCCGTCGCCGCGGTCTACTACGCGGTGTTGATCGGCGCCTTCGCCTGGATCGGCGGCGGCGGCCTGGAGGACGACGTCGAGTGAGCCGCAACCCGCCACGAGCGCGACGAGGCGGCCGGTCAATCCGGCGCGGGTGAGACGCACGAGCGGCCATCGTTGAGTCCGTGAACTCTCGGAAGCAGCCACGGCGCGATCGTAGCGCCGGTGCGCCGCAGCCGCCCGGCGCCCCTTAGAGGCCCGACCTCGGCCCGGTGGCGCCACCGGCAGCCGCCGGTGTAGAGTCGCCGCGAGCAGCAGCGGCGCGGCGTGGATACCGCGCACAGAGACGGTGGAGGTCGCGGTGAACCCAGAGGAGTTCCGGCGGGCGGGGCATCAGCTCATCGACTGGATCGCGGACTACCGCGCGGGAGCCGCCGACCTGCCGGTCATGTCGCGGGTCGAGCCGGGCGACGTGCGCGCCCAGCTACCGGCATCGCCGCCCGAGCAGCCCGAGCCCTTCGACGCCATCCTGGCCGACCTCGAGCACGTCATCGTGCCGGGACTCAGCCACTGGCAGCACCCGCGCTTCTTCGGCTACTTCCCGTCCAACGCCACCCTCGCCTCGGTGCTGGGCGACCTCGCCAGCAGCGGGCTCGGGGTCCTCGGGCTGAGCTGGCAGTCGAGCCCGGCGCTGACCGAGCTCGAGGAGACCGTCACCGACTGGATGCGCCGGCTCGTCGGCCTCTCCGACGCCTGGAGCGGCGTGATCCAGGACTCGGCCTCCACCTCCACCCTGGTCGCCCTCCTCTGCGCCCGCGAGCGCGCCACCGACCACGGCCAGACGCGCGGCGGCCTGCAGGCCGAGCCGCACCCGCTCACCGTCTACGCCTCCGCCCAGGGCCACAGCTCGGTCGAGAAGGACGCGCTCCTGGCCGGCTTCGGCCGGGACAACGTGCGCGCGATCGCGACCGACCGCGACTTCGCCATTGATCCGGCGGCGCTCGCCGAGTCGATCCGGCAGGACCTCGCCGCCGGCAAGCGCCCCTGCGCGATCGTCGCCACGGTCGGCACCACGGCCACCACCGCGCTCGACCCGCTGGTGCCGCTGGCCGAGCTCGCCCGTGAGCACGGCATGTGGCTGCACGTCGACGGGGCGCTGGCCGGCTCCGCCATGATCCTGCCCGAATGCCGCTGGATGTGGGAGGGCATCGAGGGCGCCGACTCGCTGGTGCTCAACCCCCACAAGTGGCTGGGCACCGTTTTCGACTGCTCGCTCTACTACGTGCGCGACCCGCAGCACCTGATCCGCGTCATGTCGACCAACCCCAGCTACCTGCAGTCGGCGGCCGACGGCCGGGTCAAGAACCTGCGCGACTGGGGCATCCCGCTGGGCCGCCGCTTCCGCGCCCTCAAGCTCTGGTTCCTCCTCCGCGAGCAGGGGGTCGCCGGGCTCCAGGCGCGGCTGCGCCGCGACCTCGCCAGCGCCCAGTGGTTCGCCGCGCAGGTCGACGCCGCGCCCGACTGGCAGCGGCTGGCGCCGGTCCCGCTGCAGACCGTCTGCGTGCGCCACACGCCCCCGGGCCTCGCCGGCGAGGCGCTCGACGCGCACACGCTCGACTGGGCCGCGCGGATCAACGCGTCCGGCGCCGCCTACCTCACGCCCGCCGTCCTCGACGGCCGCTGGATGGTGCGCGTCTCGATCGGCGCCGAGCCGACCGAACTGGGGCACGTCCAGAACCTCTGGGAGATCATGCGAGAGGCCGCCGAGCAGGGTTGATCCGCGGCCGGCACATGAGCGCGCGGGCCGGCCCGGGAGGCGCTCGTATGCCGGCCCCGCGCTCCGTGATTGACGGTGCCACGACTCTCGCCCTATACTGGTGCCAATAGGACCTTCGGGGCAGGGTGCGGCGCGGATCGCGCGCCAATTCCCGACCGGCGGTATAGCCCGCGAGCGGCTTCGGCCGCAGGATCCGGTGAGATTCCGGAGCCGACGGTATAGTCCGGATGGGAGAAGGTTTTCAGCCTGTCTCGCCACGGCTTGCGCCCGGGGTCTCTGCCTCGGGTGCTTTTTGTGCTCGGTTGAGTGCGAGGCAGTGCCCCCCCGCGCCGGCGCCCCGAGGGCCATGTGAATCGTCCCGACCGCGCGGCCGGCTTTGCCGCACCGAGCCGACCCGCGCCCGCGGAGCGTGGCGCCGATGAAGACCTACGTCGACCTCGACAACCAGGAGTTGGCCGGCTCCGGTGCGCTCGCGACTACCGGCGCCCGCGCGACGGCATCGGCCATGCCCACGGCCGGCGCCACTGCCGGCCGTGGCGGGGGCTCGATCAAGGCCGCCCGCCGGGCCGGCCGGCGCGGGCTGGGCCTGCTGCCGTCGGTCGTGCTCGGCGTGCTCGCCCTGGTCGCCTGGGAGGTCGTCACCCGCGCCGGCCTCGTGCCCGCCTTCCTGCTGCCGGCACCGCTCACGGTTGTCCAGTCGCTCTGGAGCGGCCTCGCCGACGGCATGCTCCTCCACTACACCCAGACCACCGTCGTCGAGAGCCTGACCGGCTTCGCGCTGGGCACGGTCGTCGCCCTGCCGATGGGCTACGCCGTCGCCCGCAGCCGCCTGCTCGCTCGCGCCCTCGAGCCCTACCTCGCCGCCAGCCAGGCCGTCCCGGCGGTCGCGCTTGCGCCCCTGCTGGTCCTCTGGCTCGGCTACGGACTGCCGCCGGTGGCGCTCCTCTGCGCGCTGATCGTCTTCTTCCCGACTGTCGTCAATACCGCCCTCGGCCTGCGCACCCTCGACCCCGAGCCGCTCGACGCGGCACGCGTCGACGGTGCCGGCCGCTGGCGCCTGCTGCGGGACATGGAACTACCGCTGGCGCTCCCCAGCATCCTCGCGGGCATGCGCACCAGCCTCACGCTCTCGGTCACCGGCGCCGTCGTCGGCGAGTTCGTGCTCGGCGACCGCGGGCTCGGCGGCCTGCTTACTATCGCGCGCGGCAACTTCGACACGCCGCTGGTCTTCGCCACCCTGGTCGTCCTGGTCGCGCTGGCGGCCGGACTCTACGGGCTTGCCCGGCTGGCTGAGCGCCGGCTGTCGTACCTCGAGGGTTGAGGAGGAGGGGAATCGTGCACGGGCCTACTCGTCGGCACCCATGGTCTCGTCTGGAGCGCTCGATCCGCATCGCGCTGGTCGGCATCGTCGCCCTCACCGTCGCCGCCTGCGGCGCGCCCGGCGCCGCGGCGCCGACCCTGGACCACGTGACCATCGGCCTGACCTACGTGCCGAACATCCAGTTCGCGCCCTTCTACGTCGCCGACTCGCTCGGCTACTACAAGGCGGCCGGCGTCAGCGTGACCCTCCACCACCACGCGGTCGGCGAGGACGAGTTCGCCGCCCTCCAGGCAGGCCAGGAGAACATGATCTTCGCCAGCGGCGACGAGGTGCTCGGTGCCCGCAGCCACAACCTGCCCATCGTCTACCTGGCGGAGGTCTTCACCCGGTACCCGGTCGCGCTGATCGTGCCGGCAAGCTCGCCGATCAAGACCGCCGCCGACCTCAAGGGGCACACCATCGGCGTCCCCGGCGCCTACGGCGCGACCTACATCGGCCTGCTCGCGCTCCTCAAGAGCGCCGGGCTGACCCAGCAGGACGTCAAGATCCAGAGCATCGGCTACACCCAGGTGCCGGCGCTGATGGGCCAAAAGGTCGACGCCGTGATGGGCTACCTCAACAACGAGGCCATTCAGTTCCAGCAGTCGAACTTTCCGGTCCGCACGCTGCCGGTCACCGCGACGCAGCCCCTCATCTCGAACGGCCTGGCCGCGCTGCAGAGCGAGCTCACCGCCCACCCGGCCGACGTCAAGGCCGTCATCGCCGCGACCCTCAAGGGCGTGGCCTACGTCGACGCCCATCCCAACCAGGCGCTGACCATCAGCGAGAAGTACGTGCCCGGACTCTCGGATCCGAAGAACGCGGCCGCCGCGAAGGCCGTCCTGCAGGCGACCATGCCGCTCTGGCAGCCCGGCGCCCATCCGGGCGCGGTCGACGGCAATGCCTGGGGGTCGATGGCGACGTTCATGGGCTCGATCGGCCAGCTGTCCGGCCCGGTCGACGCGGCCAAGGCGCTGGACACGTCCTACCTGCCGAAGTAGCCCGAGCCAACCGCGCGCCCGGAGCGGTCGATTCGACGGCGCCGGGCGCGCGCCGGCCCTACGGCTCGAGCACCCCCTCGGTCTGCCCGTCGATCGCGATCCGCACCTCGTGGACCGTCGGGAACTGCTCGAGCGTCTCGCTCACCTGGTCGCGGATCAGCTTGACGCGCAGCGAGCCGCCGCCGTAGGCGGCCATCTCGGACGAGAAGTTGGCCGTCGCCACGCCATCGGTGATGGTCAGGCCGAGCAGCGTGACGCGCGGGCCCCAGTCGGGCTGCCGTCCAGGGTAGCTCAGCACCTGCGCGGGCGTGGGCAGCGCCGTGGCGTAGCCGATATTGCTGGCCGGCGGCGGACCCCAGAGGAGCTCCTGGAGCGCCGACGTCGCTACCTGGTCCGTCCGGACAACCGTGCGCGTCTCGAACGCCAGCGTGTCGGTCCCCGAGGCGGTCCAGTAGAGCCGGACCTGCCGCGTGCCGGGGTCGCTCGGGTCCAGCACCGTGACCGGCTGCGCGGCGAGGACGCTACCCGTCGCGTCGCGAAGCTCGAGGGTCGCGCCCTGGGTGCGGGGCTGCGGCGGCTGGTCGGGCCACCACGGCGGCGTGCCGATCACCAGCCCGCGGCCGTCGGGCTCGCGCAGCGCGGTCATGACGTAGCTCCGCGTGGATCCGTCCTGCCAGCGCAGCACGGCCGTAACCCGCTCGCCGGGCTGTCCGACGTGGGCCAGCACGTGCAGCGGCAGCGTGACGCGCGCCCCGGCCGCCGGCACCTCGATCGCGGACGTTGGGGCCGGGGTGGCCGGGGCGCTGGGGGACGGCACCGGCGTGGTCGGCGCGGCTACCGTCGCTGACGCCGTCGGCGCTGTCGCGACCGTCGGGCTCGGGGTCACGGTCGGTGTCGGGCTCCCGATCTGTCCGACCGGCGCCGTCGGAGTCGCCGGCCCGCCGCACGCCAGCAGCACGGCGAGGAATGCCAGCATCAGCCACCACCGGCCTGACCGGGCCATCGACCCCTCCTCGTGCCGGGCGGGGCAGACGGGGCGTTCCCCGCTGCCCGGAGCGAGCATCGCCCCACTCCACCGCTCACCCTACGGCGCGGGACGTTGCAGGGGTGATGGCGACGCGGTACCGGTCGTGGCAGCTTCGTCTCAGGAGACGCCTGGCCCGGATCGTCGCCGTCGGCGGTCCACCGGCCGCCGCGCGGTGTCCTCGACGCGGCGCCGCTCGGCGCTACGCTGGCCGTGCTCCCGCTCGTCGTGTTCCTCCTCCGCGCGACGGGGGTCCGACTCGACCGGTGTCTCGCCGTCGCGCCGCGGCTCCTGTTGGGCCACATCCGCCATGGGGTCGTCACTGATCACGGCTCACGCTCCGGCCACGGACCCACGCGCCGCACCGGCGCGGGAATGCTGACGCCTCGGGCGGGCAACCGCCGTGCCGGGCGCCTGACCATCGCGTGGAGTCCGTGGGAACCTAGAGCCTGTCTGACGGATCATCTGCCCCGGAGCAAGAGGCTGATCCCGTTGACTGCGCGCCTCCTCGCCCTCGTTGCCACGCAATCGGTTCGACTCCACGCCCATTGATGCCGCCAATGTCACATCCAACCGCGTAGTCTGAGGCTGACGAGACGGAGGCTCCGTCCCGCGTGCCTCCGTATACCGGGAGGTGGAGCCATGAAGAACATCGACTGGCGGGCCTGGCTCTGGCAGTACGGGCTGCCGCTGCTGATCATTGTCGGGGCCGATGTGATCCTGCTATGGCTGGCGACGCACGGTGTACTGGCAGACGACCTGGGCCTTCTCCTGCTCATCGTGCTGGTCGTCCAGCCAGGGCTGGCCTTTCTGTGCGGCTTGCTCTTCCGCCCGCCGCACATCTGGGTGGTACCGGCACTCTGGGTCGTCGTGCTGCTCATCCTTCCCCCGATCATCGGGATCGTCGTCAATGGTCCTCCTGGCCCTCGACCTCCGAACGCGCCTGACCCGATATCGATGGTCCAACCCCTGCTCGTGAACGTCGTACCGATGATCGTCACGATGTGGCTGGGGCGGGAGGTTCGGCGATGGCTGGACCGCAACCAGCTCGGGCGGCATCAGGGACCGCGAGCTCCCGCGACCTAGCCACCGGGTGGCGAGCGCGCGGTTTGGGCGCAGGGCGAGAGCGTGCCTGACGAAGCCAAATCCGGGACTGCCCGGCACGCTCGGTAGCGGATGATCCAGCGGACGTTCAGAGAGCCAAGCCCACGCGCCTCGGGCATCACTGGGCCTCGGGCGATTCGTCAGACAGACCCTAG
>DASSZN010000098.1:0-6216 GCA_035702805.1 Thermomicrobiaceae bacterium
TGCAACAATTCCTGCATCGAGCCGGTCAACTTCGCCTTCATCCAGACCAACGGCGTCCCGGCCGGCCCGCCGAGCCCGCAACTTACCAACCTGGCTACCTTCACGCCCAACGGGAACACGTTGCTGATGAACCCGGGGGACAAGCTCTCGGTCCACATGGCCGACGCGCCGGTGTCGGGGAGTCCGGGGACAAATGCCTTTGAGGTCGTCGTCGACGACCTGACGACCGGGCAGAGCGGCTCGATGCAGGCCTCTGCCGCCAACGGATTCCAGAACACCTCGATCGCCAACTGCTCGGGCACGCCGTTCAACTTCCAGCCCGAGTACTCGACGGCCTCGCCGAGGAACTACATCCCGTGGGCGGCCCTGCAGACGAACATCAGCACCGAGTACGAGGTCGGCCACTTCGAGGCCTGCACCTCCCTCGGCCAGCCGTTCACGTACAACGTCTTCGGGACCCCCGACACGACCTACAACCAGTGCAACGGCCCCTACGAGGCGTCCGCCTCATCGGCCGACGGGTCGGTGACCAACCCGGAGCTCGGGGACGCGTTCTGTTACCCGGCCGGGGACACCCACGGCGCGCTGAACTCGACCCCCGATCTGGTGACCGGCTGCGAGCAGAACGTCTTCCAGAACGGCGACCTGGACTTCGACGGGTCGACGTACTGGGCGGACTGGCCGACCGGCACCGCCCCGAGTCCCAGCTTCCCGTCGAGCTTCGCCCAGTCGCCGCCGCTGTCGAACGGCCAGCAGTACGCCCAGTTCTCGTTCCAGACCGACGTCGCGCTCAGCGAGAGCACCTGCAACGGGACCACGACGCTGGGCTGCTCGGTGCCGCCGCCGAACGCGCCCGGCCGCTTCTACCCCTACTGGGGGCTGGCCAACGTCTTGGGCCACTGCCAGATCGAGTTCGGCAACGTCGCGGCGCCGACGACGCTCACCTTCGGGCAGGACGCCCAGTACGGCTTCAACGAACTGCCCATCCTGGGCTACCCGGAGTTCCATAGCCCGCTGTTCTCGAACTTCTGCCACCCGTAGCGGGACCGCCGCGCCGTCCGCCGGGGGCGCTTGCCCGAGCGCTCCCGCGGCCGCGCCGGAATCCCCAGCCGCGAGCAGCAGCCAGCAAACGACCGGCGCCCGCCAGAAGGCGGGCGCCCGCATGTTCCTGATTCGACCACGGTGATGGCCAGCACTGCGCGCCGGCTCAGGCGGTCGGCTGCCCCGCCGCCGGCCGGATGGCCTTGAGCCCCTCGAGCATCGTCAGGTAGGCGGGCGGCGGCGCCCAGGGGTCCTCCGGCAGCCCGATCGAAAGGACGTCGACCAGCCCCTCGTAGCGCGACCGCACCGCCGGCACGATCGCGTCGTAGGTCCCGGACACGCAGAAGCCGTCGACCACCTCGTCCGGCACCACCGTCGCCAGCCGGTCCCAGGCGTTCTGGGCGATCAGGTCGCGCAAGGCCGGGTTGATCGCCTCCCAGCCGTGGTGCTCCAGCACCGGCAGGTAGGTGCGGGTGGAGGCGTAGAAGGCGATGCGGTAGCGCACCTCCTCGCGCGCCCGGCGCACCTCCTCCTCGGTCGCGCCGGTCGCGATGAAGCCGCCGCCGACCATCTCGAAGCCGGACAGGTCCCGGCCCGAGCGCTCGGCGCCCTGCCGCACCGCCGGCCAGAGGACGTCGCGGATGTACTCCGGCGTGGCGAAGCCGTGGACCTTCAGGCCGTCGCACAGCTCGCCGGCCAGCCGCGCGTTGTAGGGGTTGACCGCGGCGACCTCGACCCGGGGCGGCGGGTAGGGCATCGGCCCGGGGCTGAACTCCGGCGTCATCAGGGTGAAGGTGTAGAACTTCCCCTCGAAGTTCAGCGGCGTCCCGTTCTGCCAGGTATCCCAGATGGCGCGCAGCGCCCGCACGTACTCCTTCAGGCGGGGCCCCGGCGAGTCCCAGGGGGTGCTGAAGCGCCGCTCGTTGTGCCCCTTGACCTGGGTGCCGAGCCCGAGCACGAAGCGCCCGCCCGACATCTCCTGCAGGTCGCGCCCTTCGTAGGCCACGATCATCGGGCTGCGCGGGAAGGCGATCGCCACCGAGGTCGCCAGCCAGGCGCGCCGGGTCGAGGTGGTCGCCAGCGCCAGGGACAGGAACGGGTCGTGGCGGAGCTCCGCCTTGGCGATGCCGTCGAAGCCGAGCTCCTCGACGCGGGCGGCCAGCGCCGGGATCCGGTCGAACGGGATGTCCGGGATACCGGTCTCGATCTGCATGAGCATGGGCATGGGTGCACCCGTCCTTTCGCGACGACGGGCCTAGTGGACCACATCGGCGCCCACCCGTCGAGAGGCGCCGGTGGGCCGCGCTTGACACCGGTCGGGGCCGCGCGCTAGCGTGCCGGCCGGCGCAAGACCGGCCCGGCGACGCCGGCCGGACGGCGCGCCCACGCGGTCACGCAGGAAGGGAGACCCGACCCATGCCACAGTTGCGCCTCAGCGACGGCGAGTACGCGCGCCGCCGCGCGACGATCCTCGGCCGCCTCGGCGAGCGGGGCATCACCGCGCTGGTGCTCTTCGGCCCGAACAACGTGTCCTACTTCAGCCGCTTCGGCTTCATCGCCACCGAGCGGCCGATCGCCTACGTGCTCACCGACGCGCGCTCGGCGCTGCTGGTGCCGCGGCTGGAGGCGGAGCACGCCGAGGAGTTCGCGCTGGTCGACGAGGTCCGCTTCTACCCGGAGTACCCGGGCGAGCGGCACCCGCTGGAGTTCCTCAAGGACCTGCTGGTCGACCTCGGGCTGACGCGGGCGAAGATCGGCGTCGACGCGGACGGCTACGGCCGCACCTACGGCTACCGCGGGCCGCGCGTCAGCGAGCTGCTGCCCGACGCCGAGGTCGTCACCGTCGTCGACGACGTCGAGTACATGCAGATGCTCAACTCCGAGGAGGAGCTCGACCTGATCCGGGAGAGCGCCCGCTGGGGCAACCTGGCGCACACCTACCTGCAGGAGTACTGCAAGGTCGGCGTCAGCGAGACGGAGATCTCGATGCGCGCCTCCTTCGAGGCGGCCCAGGCGATGATCCGCACGCTCGGCAAGGAGTACCGGCCGCTCAGCTGGGGCGGCGGGATCGCCCACGCCGGCTTCCGCGGCCAAGTCGGCAAGGACTCGGCGCTGCCCCACGCCATGACCTCGAACGCGCGCCTGCAGGCCGGCGACGTCCTGGTGACCGGCGCCGGCGCCTCGGTCTGGGGCTACGGCAGCGAGCTCGAGCGCACCATGATCATGGGCGAGCCGACCGCCGAGCAGGAGCGCTACTTCAACCTGATGCTCGAGGTCCAGACGCTGGCGATCGAGGCGCTCAAGCCGGGCATCCCCTGCTCGGCGATCGACGAGCTGACGCGGCGGTTCTTCACGGAGCACGGGCTGGAGGAGAACTGGCGCCACCACACCGGCCACGCCAAGTCGACCCTGGTCCACGAGGCGCCCTTCCTCGACGTCGGCGACCACCGCACGATCGAGGTCGGCATGGTCTTCACCGTCGAGCCGGGGATCTACGTGCCGGGGCTGGGCGGCTTCCGCCACTCCGACACGGTGGCGGTCACCCCGACCGGGTACGAGATGCTGACCTACTACCCGCGCGACCTGGCGAGCCTGACGATCCCGGTGTAGGACCGCGTCGACCTCGCCCGGCGCGCACGCGACGCCCGCGGTCGTGGGCGAATCCGCACGCAACGGCTCTCGGGGGCGCGGTGGACCCGCGCCCCTGTCGTCAATCCGGCCCTACCACTCGATCCCGCCGGCCACGATCGGGCCGAGGACGTTCACCGACTGGACGTTGGGGCTCAGCATCAGCGCCTCGATCACGAAGGCGCGCGCGTCGCGGATCTGGTCGGCCATCACCCGCTCGGCGCGCGGCCCGTCCCCGACGGCCAGCGCCTCCACCAGCTCGTGGTGCTCGTGGACCGCCGCCTCGTTGCGGTCGCGCAGCAGGTGCCCCAGGTGCTGCACCCGCTCGACCTTGTCCAGCAGGTCGCGCACCAGCCCCGCCAGCAGCTGGTTGCCCGACGCCTCGGCGACCAGCGCGTGGAACTCGGTGTTGACCGAGAGGAAGGCCGTCGCGCTGTCGTGGTCGCCGACGACGTAGCGCGATCCGGACAGCTCGCGCAGCCGCGCCAGCAGCTCCGGCGCCACCCGGCCCGCCGCGAGCCGCGCGCTGGCCGGCTCGAGCAGGAGGCGCACGTCGAACAGCTCGGTGATGTGCCGCAGCGTGATCGGGGCGATCACGTAGCGGTTGCGCGTCGGGTTCTGGATCAGCTGCTCCTGGAAGAGGCGCTTGAGCGCCGCCCGCACCGCGGCGCGTCCCACGCCGTAGCGGGCCGCCAGCTGCTCCTCGGTCACCGGTCGCCCCGGCTCCAGCTCGCAGCGGATGATGGCGCGCTTGATCTGGTGGTAGGCGGCCTCGCTCAGCACCGGCCCCCCGGTGGCCGCCCCCTCGCCACGCGCCCGCCGCGTTGCCGCCATTCCGTCCCTCCAATTCGCGTCCGGGCGCGCCCCTGCCCGGCCGCGCCGGCCCGCCCTGGAGTCCGCTCCACGCCGGAACCGTATCACGTCGTCCCGGCCCGGTGTCGCCGCGCGCGCCCTGCTGGGGTGCCAGAGCCGCGTTGCTGACATCTCGTACTGGCGCTCCTGGGCGCTCAACGGCATCGATCTCGGCTCCCGGATGGGTTGACACGGGCGACCGGCATTGCTAGGGTCGCCCCACGCGGTCGACCGCGACCCGGACGAGCGCCCGGCCCGGGGACTACCCGGCGACGTTCCGCGCGGCCGGGCCGCCGGACATGGTCACGGAACGGTGTGGGACGACGGGAGGGGGCACCGTGCGGCAGCTCTCGCGGCAGGACTACGCCCGGGCGGAGCGGTTCCTGCCCTGGAACGCCGAGCGGCTCGTCTTCGGCCTGAGCGTCGAGCCGCACTGGCTCGACGACGGGCGCTTCTGGTACCGGCGCCGGGCTGCCGACGGGCACGCCTTCGTCCTGGTCGACCCGGCCGCCGATAGCAGCCAGCCACTCTTCGACCACGACCGCCTGGCCGCCGCGCTCTCGGTCGCCTCCGGCACGGCCTACGTCGGCACGGGCCTCCCGTTCGAGAAGGTCGAGATCGCGGGGCCCGCGGCGTCGCCGGCGCTCCGGTTCACGGTGGCGGAGACCCGCTGGCGCTGCGACCTGGCGAGCTACGCCTGCGAGCCGGAGCCGGCAGCGCCGGTGCAGGGCGTCCCCTCGCCGGACGGCCGCTGGATCGCCCTCGCCCGCGACGGCAACCTCGTCGTGCGCGCGGCGGCGAGCGGCACGGAGCGCGCCCTCACCCATGACGGCGAGCCCGAGAACGCCTACGCCACGCCGATCCCGTCCCCGCTGGAGGCGGCCGGCATCGCGTCGGCCGGCGGACCGCCCGCGCCGGGCGCGATCTGGTCGCCCGACGGCCGGCGTTTCGTCAGCTACCGGATCGACCGGCGCGGCGCCGGGCAGTTCCACCTCGTCCAGTCGACCCCGTTGAACGGAAGCCTCCGCCCGGTGCTCCACTCCTACGCCTACCCGCTGCCGGGGGACGAGGACGTGCCGCGCGCCGAGTACGTCATCTTCGAGGCCGCGACGGGCCGCCGCATCCCGGTCCCCGACGTGCCCGCGCCCCTCCTCTACTACGGCTCGCCGCTGCGGCCCGAGCGCGTCTGGTGGAGCGAGGACGGGCAGAGGGTCTACGTCGTCTCGCTCGGGCGCGGCTACCGCAGCTACGCGCTCTCGGTCGTGGACGCCGAGACCGGCCGGGCGCGCACGCTGGTCCAGGAGCAGAGCGAGACCGGGATCGACCCCCACCCGGCCTACGGCGGGCGGCCCATCATCCACGTGCTCGACGACGGCCGGCGCGTCCTCTGGTACTCTCAGCGCGACGGCTGGGGACACCTCTACCTCTACGACGGCGAGACCGGCGCGCTGATCCGCCAGATCACGAGCGGCCCCTGGGCCGTCACCGACGTGATCCACGTCGATGAGCGCGAGCGCGTCGCCTACTTCACTGCCGTCGGCCGCGAGCCCGGCCGCGACCTCTACGACAACTCCCTCTACCGGGTCTCCCTCGACGGCGGCGAGCCGCAACTGCTGACGCCCGAGGACGCGACCCACCAGATCGCGTTCAGCCCGGACGGCTCCTGCTTCATCGACAGCTACTCCCACGTGGACC
>DASSZN010000108.1:0-9872 GCA_035702805.1 Thermomicrobiaceae bacterium
AGACTGCACTCGAGCACGAGGAGCGGCACGGGGCCAACATACTCAGGGACCCCACCACGCATACACTGGCGTGCTCCAGGCCAGCTCACCGTCCGACTGGGTAACCCAGACCCAGTAAGGGTTCACCCCTTCAAGCGGCGCCTCGTCGCGCCAGGCGAACGCCGCGTCCATGGCGCCGTCCCGATGCGAGAGGCGGCGCACGACGACGCGCTGCTCGAGCCCCGGCCCGTGCCGCTCGACGACGCCACGGGCCAGGTCCTCCAGGGTGAAGGAGAGGCGCATCGTCGGGGTGACGACGTCGAGCCGCGTGGTGTCGTCCCCGTCGAGCTCCACGATCACGCCGTCCCAGTCGCCGCAGGTGTGGCTGCGCCAGGTGACGCGAGAGTCGTCCCAGCGCAGGACACCGTCGACCGGGCTGTCGATGGCGTAATTCTCGATCCCGGTAATCCGTCCGTCCCGGACGACGAGCTCGCCGCTCCAGTCCAGCGCACGGGTGCGATCGCGGTTGCGCGCGCCGCGCCAGGCGATGCGCACGCGCCACGGCTCGTCGGCCACCGGCTCCGGCAACGCCGAGTACGTCTGGACGGTCGCGAGACCGCGACGCACCTCGATGGTGTCGATAGGCGCGGTGCCCAGGACGCGAACGGCCACCTCCGGCGTCCGCGTGAGCCGCGGCTCGGAGCCGATCGGATGACCGTTGACCGAGACGTCGAGGACGATCCGCGGGCCGCTGGTGCCGTAGCAGCGGCGCGCGCGCCACGCCTCCCAGATCGCCTCACGGGTGAGCCCGGTCGCCAGGAACGCGGTGAGACCGCCGCGCACGCCGTGGTGCGCTAATGTCGCCGCGCTCCAGCCGGGCCGGCCGCTGTGATCGTCCGACCCACCCATGAACGCGACGCGCATGCCGCGCTCGAGCGCCTCGCGGGCAAACCACTCGAAGCGCCCCCACTGCGAGGCGATCTCGATCGCGGGCTCCAGGGACGGATCGTGGTCGGCGAGGCTCGCCCGTCGACCGCCGATGTGCGGGGTGATCAGGACGTCGTCTCGACCGGCGTTGGCGGCGTGGAGCGCGCTGATGGGGTAGCAGTCGGTGTCGATGTCCGACCTATCGTCGACTTCGGTGTGGCTCGAGCGGCGGATGGGGCCGTCGCCACGGTAGTAGACGTTGTGGTCGCCGCCGGCCGGCGTGTTCCCCGACCACTCGTAGCCGTGAAAGGTGACGAAACGCCCGGGCTCGTAGGCGCGTTCAGCCTGCTCGCGCAGCTCCGCGTAGACCTCGCGCGTGATCTGGAAGTCGTTGCCGGAGTGCGCGGTCGCGTCGACCGCCGCGACGTCGCGGGCGTAGCTGAAGTACTCGGGAATCGAGCCGGTGCCGACCGTCTCCTCCGTCTGCCCGTGGAGGTCGGCCCAGTAGAGCCGGTGTGCTGGAGGCTCCGAGTGGCAGCGGATCGGGTTGGTCGTGGCCGCGAGGCCGTCGCCGTCGCCGCGCGCGGCCAGCCGGAGGACGCCGGAGCCACGATAGCGCACGCCGTCGAAGCGGTGGACCCCGGCGTCGGCCGCGGTGAAGGTGTACGTGGACGGGCAGCCCGCGGGAACATCTCCCGAGACGGTGACCGTGCCGCGGTAGGCGGGATCGGGGTTGCCCCACGAGTCGAGCGCGCGTACCTGCAGCCAGCCCGGCTCGCCGGCCACCACGTCGCTCGGCCCCACGACGACCAGCCGGGTCGCGCTACCGCCGACGATCGGGAATCCGAGGTCGGTCACGGTCTCGTAGAGGCCGGTGCCGAACGGGTCGACCTGCAGCTTGAAGCTGAAGCGCCGCTGAGGGTAGGTCTGCGCTCGCATGCCCGGCCCGCCGTGGAGCGTGTCGCCGAGCACGATTTCGACACGGTCGCCCCTGGCCAGGGCGCCGCCGGAGACATCGACCGTCAGCGTCCGGGTCCAGGGTCGGACGCCGTGTACGCCCCAGGTCGGCGTCAAGGTGACCGGGCGCGGGGTGTACACCGTGACGTAGTTCTCGGCCGCGGGCGTCGAGAATTGCGGCGCGGCCCAGTCGGTGACGCTGCGGAAGGCGAGGCGGATGTGACCGCCGTCATCGATGCCGGAGACCCCGACCACGTACGCGACGCGCCAGGTCCCGTACCGCGCGGCGACAACCGGACCGTCCGGGGTAACCTGCCCGATCCCGAGCCACTCGGGCCGCTCGAAGACTCCCACCGACGCCTGCCCCTCCCACCTCGACCGCCACGCCACGTCCTGGCGGGCAGTCTAAAGCAGAAGCGCGCCGGCGTCAGGAGGAGTCGGCCCGGGGACGATAGGGCCACGCGCGGTAGCGTGGCCAGCTACTCGTAGCGCAGCGCCTCGGCGATCGGTACCCGCGACGCCTGGCGCGCCGGTATGTAGGACATCAGCAACCCGGCCCCCAGCGCGATCGCCACGAACGCCAGGATCGAGAGCCACGGGATGATGAAGGGGGCGTTGCCCGTCTGGGAGCTCAGCTGTGAGCCGGTCATCAGGTTGTGCGCCAGGACGATCGCCATGGCCGTGCCCGAGAGGACGCCCAGCACGGTGATCATCGTCGACTCGATCAGGAAGCTGGCGGCGACCATCGAGCCGCGGTAGCCGATCGCCCGCAGCATGCCGATCTGCAGCCGCCGCTCGACGACCGAGCGGAAACTGACGACCCCGAGCGCCGCGATCCCGACGACCAGCCCCAGCCCCATGAAGCCCTCGATCAGCTTGAGGAAGCCCTGGGAGATGGCGTTGCCCTGATCGATGATCTCCTGGAACGAGCGCGCCTGCACGCCGTAGTTGACCAGCGCCGCCTTGATCTGCTTGGCGTAGGTCGTATCGTCGACGCCGCTTGCGGTCCGCACGTAGTAGCTGATCTGGGACGGCTGCGGGAAGATCTGGCTGAAGGTCTGATTCGAGACAAAAAGCCCGGTCAAGAGCGAGACGCGCGTGTCGATCACGCCGATGATGGTGACGGTGCGGCTGGTGCCGCTGGCCGGGTTGCCCAGCTGGACCGTGACCGGCGCCATCGTCTTGTCGCCGGTCTTGACGCCGGGCAGGACGAAGGTGTTGGGCGGACCGAAGCCGCCGCTGCCGGCCAGCGCCCCGGCATCGACGATCGCCAGGTCCGGATGGTCGCGCACCGCGGCCCAGGCCGCCTGGTCGCTGGCGTAGCCGGTGGCGCGCGTCTGCAGCGGCAGCGAGCTCTGCTCGAGGAAGGCCGCGTCGGCGCCGTTGACGGCGTACTGTTTCCAGGCGCTGGTCCCGGTCACCCGCACCTGCACCTGGCCGGCGTCGACGTTGTCGAGCTTGCCGAGCGCGGTGATCTTCGACGTATCGACCCCCTGTGCCTTCAGCGCCTGGGTGAAGTTGGGGATCGGGTTGGTTGGCGCCTGGGCCGCCTCGATCGACCATCCGGCGGAGGCCTGGCTGCCGGTGAAGACCTGGGTGAAGTTGGCGTCGATGGTGGCCATCATCACCAGCGAGAAGATGATCAGGCTGAACATGGCGATCGTCATGCCGGTGCGCCCGCGGCTGGCCAGCGGGTAGGCCACCGCAGTCTTGACGGCGGGCAGCCAGCGGCTGAAGGCACGGCCGAGCAGGCCGACCAGGCTGGTGGCCAGCGACGCGTTCCAGACGATGAGCACGGTGGCGGCGGCGACCATCATCACGCCGGAGACGAAGAACATCTCGATGCCGCCGCTGAGCTTGGGGAAGATGCGGCTCGAGACCGAGTCCGGCAGCAGCCAGTAGACCAGCACCAGGATGGCGGCCAGGCTGTAGAGGAGGCGCCCCGGCAGGCCAAACCGGCGCAGCATCACGGCCACCCCCAGCGGCAGCAGGGAGATGCCGACCGAGAAGGGGAAGACCTTGTGGATGTGGTCGCCGAGGACCATCAGGACGGCGCCGAGCACGATCGCCGCCAGGCCGAGCACCAGCCAGTGGCCGCCCGCGCGCCGCGGCGCCGGCTCCGGGATGTCGCGGATGGCGCGCACGATGTTGAGCCGGCTGACGCGCCAGGACGAGACCGCGACCGTCACGAACGTCACCACCACGCCGAGGGTGTAGGCCACGATCAGGCTGCGCCAGGAGGCCGACGGCGTGATCGGGAAGAAGCCGCCGATCAGGCGCCCCATGACCCCGGCGATGACGACGGCCACACCGATGCCAAGCGCGGCGCCGACGAGGGCGGCCAGCAGGTCGTAGGCCGTGCCCTCGGCCAGGAACATCTGGGTCAGCTGGCGGCGGCGCAGCCCGACGGCGCGCGCCATGCCCATCTCCGGCTTCCGCTCCGCCGCGAGCAGGACGAAGATGAGGAAGATGAGGAGCACGCCGGCCGCGATCGAGAAGAGGCCGAGGCCGACGAAGATGCTGGTGAAGACGTTGCCGGCCAGCTCCGCCTGGTTGAGCGCGTTCTGGGTGATCTCGACCGGGACGTAGGGCGTGCCGGCCAGCGCCTGGGAGAGGGCCGCGGTGACGGTGTCGGAGGCGCCCACGCCGCCCCGGTTGGCGACGCCGATCACGCTGATCTGCCCTGGCTGGCCGAAGAGCGCCTGGGCGCGGTCGAGCGGCATGGCGAAGCCGCCGACGGTCGAGGGGTCGAGCATGCCGGTGAGGTACCAGTCCGTGACGATAGCCGAGACCGTCAGGTCGTGCGGCTGGTTGTGGACGTAGACGGTGAGCGTGTCGCCGACCCGGGCGTCGAGGGCGTTGGCGGCCTTCTGGCCGAGGGCGATGCCGTTGCCCGGCAGCGTCGCCACGTCGACCGGCTGCCCGCCGACGGTCGTGATCTGGCCGAAGGGCGCGACCGTGGCGGGGTCGATGCCCATCACGGTCAGCGCCGGCTCGCTCAGTTTGGTGCGCGGATCCATCCCCGGCACCGAGGCGAAGTACGCGGGGGCGATGCCGGCGATATCCGGGTTCCCGGCCAGTTTGGCCTTGAGGTCGGTCGCGACCTGGGCCGGGAAGGTGACGCCGGGCTGCGGGGTCGCGTTCTTGGCGCCGTTGCGGCTGAGCACGACCAGCTCGTCGGTGTGCTGCGACAGGTTCAGCACGCTGGCGGTGATGCTGTGGGACAGGGTGTCGCCGGTGGTCAGCGCGGCCGAGACGATCAGCGTGCTGAGCATCAGCCCGATCACGATGAGCACCGTCTGGGCACGGCGACGGGGCACGTTGCGCAGGCCCATGCGGAAGATGATCCGCTGGCGCCAGAAGACCCAGCCGCTGACGCTCAGGCTGAGGGCAAAGAGGACCAGGAGCACGACCATGATCGTGTTCATCGAGACGCCGTAGATGCTGTTCACGCGGGGAGATCCCTTCGCGGGTGCAGTCGCGCCGGCGTCACGCGGTCGCGGCGTCGTCGTCGCTGACGATCACGCCGTCGCGCATGCGGATGATGCGGTCGCTCTTCGCGCCGATGCGCGGGTCGTGGGTGACGACGACGAAGGTCTGCCGGTTGGTCCGGTTGAGCTCGCGCATCAGGCGCATCACATCGTCGGCGGTCTGGCTGTCGAGGTCCCCGGTCGGCTCGTCGGCCCAGACGATGGCCGGCTCGTTGGCGAGCGCACGGGCGATCGTCACGCGCTGGCGCTGCCCACCGGAGAGCTCGGCCGGCCGCTGGTTCGCCTGGTCGCGCAGGCCGACCTGCTCCAGCACCTGGAGGGCGCGCTCGCGAGCCGCCCTGGGCTTGACGCCGCTGACGAGCAGCGGCAGCTCGACGTTCTCGACGGCGGAGAGGACGGGCAGCAGGTTGTAGAACTGGAAGACGAAGCCCATGTCGGTGGCGCGGAAGTCGGTGCGGGCGTTGTCCGACAGGCTCGACAGGTCGGTGCCGGCGATGCGGATCGTGCCGCCGTCGATGGTGTCGAGGCTGGAGAGGCAGTTGAGCAGGGTCGTCTTGCCGCAGCCCGACGGGCCCATGATCGCGACCATCTCGCCGCGCAGCACCCGCAGGTCGACGCCACGCAGGGCGTCCACCCGCACCGTACCGGTGTCGTACGTCTTCAGGACGCCGCGAGCCTCGATGATGACGTCGCGCTCGACCTCGGCCTCGGCCGACGTGCCACGGGCGGGGACTACCTGAACCATGAGCGGCCTGCTCCTTCACGCACGGGGGCGTCGTCATCGCCGCGGCCGCTGGCGCGCCGCGCGACGGTCCGGAATGTCGAGCTAAGGATGCCATGGCCGGTCGCGGCGCCGTCCTGTCCGCCTGACCGGGGCTGGGCCGCGCGGCGGTCCCGGCGGAGACGCGACGGGCGCCCCGGTCGGGGCGCCCGTGCCACGCTCACTCACCCGGCGCAGGGCGTCAGTGCGTCGCGCCCTCGTAGATCAGCTGGCGGGTGCGGGCCGTCACCTCCTCGGGGTCGACCGCCGCGCGCGCCACGCCGGTCTCCACGGCGGCCCGGGCCACCGCGGACGCCACGGCGGGCGGGACGCGCAGGTCGAGCGCCTCGGGGATGACGAACTCGCGGCTGAGCTCGGCGGGATCGACGAGGTCGGCGATGGCCTTCGCCGCGGCCAGCTTCATCGGGTCGTTGACGTCACGCGCGCGGGCGTCGAGCGCGCCGCGGAAGACGCCGGGGAAGGCCAGCGAGTTGTTCACCTGGTTCGGGTAGTCCGAGCGGCCGGTCGCGATCACGAAGGCGCCCGCCTCGCGCGCCGCGTCGGGCAGGATCTCCGGGACCGGGTTGGCCAGCGCGAAGATGACCGGGTCCCTGGCCATCGTCCGGATCATGTCGGGGGTCAACGCCCCGGCGACCGACAGGCCGATGAAGACATCGGCGCCGGCCACGGCGTCGGCCAGCGAGCCGGAGACCTGCTGGCCGTTGGTGACCTCGGCCAGCTCCGCCTTGACCCAGTTCAGGTCGGTCCGCGCCCGGCAGATCGTCCCCTTGGTGTCACAGAGGATGATGTCGGCCACGCCGACGGACATGAGCAACCGGGCCACGGCGACTCCCGCCGCGCCGGCCCCGTTGATGACGATGCGGGACTCGGCGAGGGGCGTGCCGCGCAGCTTCATCGCGTTGAGCATGGCCGCCAGCACGATGATCGCGGTGCCGTGCTGGTCGTCGTGGAAGACCGGCAACTGCAGGCGCTCCTTGAGCGCCGCCTCGATCTCGAAGCAGCGCGGCGCCGCGATGTCCTCCAGGTTGATCCCGCCGAAGGAGGGGGCAATGCCCTGGACGAAGTCGACGATGCGCTGGGGATCGCGCTCGGCCAGGCAGATCGGGAAGGCCTCGACCCCGGCGAGGGACTGGAAGAGGACCGCCTTGCCTTCCATGACCGGCAGGGCGGCCTGCGGGCCGATGTCGCCCAGGCCGAGCACGGCGCTGCCGTCGGTGACGATGGCGACCAGGTTGTCCTTGACCGTCAGGTCGTAGACCCGCATCGGGTTCTCCTGGATCTCGGCTACCGGCGCCAGCGCGGCCGGCGGCAGGTAGAGGAGGTTCAGGATGTGGTGGTCCTTGATCGGGATCTTGTTGCGGATCTCGAGCACGCCGTTGTGGCGCAGGCGCAGATCGAGCGCCTCCTCGCGCAGCCCATGCGGGCGACGGTTCGGCAGCGACGTACGCGGCTGGAGCGCGCCCTCGTAAACGTAGCGGCGGGTGTTCTCGGCCACCACCTCGGGGTCGACCTCGCGGCTGGCCTCGCCCGTCGCCTTGGCGGCCCGGACGACGGCCGCGGCGATGGCCGGCGCGACCTGGAAGTCGAAGATGCGCGGCACGATGTTGTCGGCGTGCAGCTCGCCCGGCGGCACCAGGCTCGCCAGGGCCTCGGCCGCGTAGATCAGCGTGCGCAGCCGAATGTTGCGCGCCCCGGCGTCGAGCAGGCCGCGGAAGACGCCCGGGAAGACGAGGGAGATGTCCATCTGGTTCGGGAAGTCGGAGCGGCCGGTCCCGACGACCGCCGCGCCGGCGGCCTTGGCGTCGGTCGGCGAGATCTCCGGCGTCGGCAGGGCGAGCGCGAAGACGATCGGGCTGGGCGCCATGGTGGCGATCATCTCCGGCGTGACGATGTCGCCGGTGGCCACGCCGATGAAGACGTCGGCGCCGCGCAGCGTCTCGGCCAGGCTGCCGTGGCGGTTCTCCGGGTTCGACTCCTTGGCCATGTAGGACTTGGCCCAGTTCATCCGGTAGGGGCGGTAGGGGTAGATGGCGCCGGCCCGGTCGCAGACGACGAGGTCGCGCACGCCCACGCGGTGGAGCAACCGGGCCACCCCGACCCCGGCCACGCCGGCCCCGGCGATGACGACCCGGACCTGGTCCATCTGCTTGCCGACGACCTTGAGCGCGTTGATCAGGGCGCCGAGCACCAGGATGGCGGTGCCGTGGTGCTGGTTGCTGAAGACCGGGATGTTGGCGCCCTTCTCGAGGTGGTCGGCGATGGTGAAGCTATGGGGGGCGCCGATGTGGTCGAGGCAGATGGCGCCGAAGGTCGGCGTCAGGGCGAGGGTGGTGTCGACCACGTCGAAGGGGTTCTGCTCGTCCAGGCAGATCGGGAAGGCGTCGATGCCGGCGAAGGTCTTGAACAGGACGCTCTTGGACTCCAGCAGCGGCAGGGCCGCCTCGGGCGAGGAGCCGACGGCGAGGCCGAAGAGGTCCGAGCCGTCCGTGACGATGGCGACGGTGTTGCCGCGGGAGGTGAGGTCGAAGGAACTGGCGGGGTTGCGGTTGATCTCGAGGCACGCCTCGGCGACGCCGGGGGTGTAGACGAGGCTCAGGATCGAGCGGTCCCGTATTGGTACCTTGCTGGTAACTCCGATCAGTCCACGGTACCGACGACGGTAGTCCAGCGCCTCTTCCTGCTGATCGATGAGATACACGTGACCTGCCCACATCGCTACGGCGCATCCGGCCCGCGCCGCCGGATCCCACAACAGAGCGATTGTACACGGGCATCTCCGGGGCCACAATCAGCGATCCTGACTCGCCGGCACATCCGTTGGCGCGCGGCCGGACCGGTCGTCAGCCGGTCGGATCGCCGCGCAGCTCGGCGAGCGCTTTCTCGAGGCGGCGCCGGCGTGTCTCGGGCTTGCGCGCGCCCTCGATCGCCAGGACGTAGCGCCGCTGCTGGCTGACGGAGAGGGCGTCGAACACCCGCCGAGCCGCCGCGTCGCCGTCGAGGGTCGCGGCCAGGTCCTCCGGCACCGTCACCGCGCGCGGCTCGGTGTCGAGCTCGAGCCCCACCTCGACCTCGTCCCCCGCAGCGACCCCAGCGGCTTCGCGCACCGCGGCGCTGACCGGCACCAGGTAGACCCCGCCCATCGGGGCAACGGTGCTGCGGTAGCCGTAGCCGTTCAGGGTGACCCGCACCGCGGGCCGGCGACCCCCACCGAGGCCATCGACGACCTCGGCGGGCACCTCGATGCCGGTGGCCGTCTTGCCGTGCACGGCGACGACGACGCGAAACCGCATGGGGAACCTCCTCCGCTCGAGAAAGCCGGCGCCGCCAATCGGGGCGGCGCCCGACGAGCGCCCGGGCCCTGCCTACCGTCCCGCGGCGACCGGGCCGGGCCGCGTGGTGCCCACCCGTCGGTAGAGTCGGACGGAGACCGCGGCGAGCCAGCTCCAGGAGACAAAAAGGGCGACCCAGAAGCCGAGCACGACCCCGGCGCTCGACGAGCCGGAGGCCAGCCCGGCGAAGCCGGCCAGGAAGAGCAATCCGGTGGCGTAGGAGCCAGCCGCCCAGCCCGGCGAGCCCTCATCGGCGAACCGGCGCGCCAGCACCGCGGTCGCGGCGATCAGGCCAAGGAAGCCCAGTCCGGCCGCCACCAGGTGGAGCGTGCCGGCGAGGCTGACCGTCGCCGGCCGCCCCACCGGAGTGCCGGGCGGGAAGCCGTTCATGGGGTCGGCGGCGAAGAT
>DASSZN010000126.1:0-4741 GCA_035702805.1 Thermomicrobiaceae bacterium
GAACCGGTCGGGGTCGGCGGCCAGCAGCTCCTTCACGCGGGCGAGCGGCACGCCGGCCTCGGCGAGCGTCCGGATCCTGACCAGTGCGACGGCGTGCTCGGCGCCGTAGCGGCGATAGCCCGACGCGTCGCGCGGCGGCTCGGCGAGCAGGCCGCGCCGGTGGTAGTGGCGCACGGCCTTGATCGTCACGCCCGCGTAGTCGGCCAGCTGGCCGATCGTCAGCAGGTGCGTCGGCTGGCCCCGGGCCGCCTCGCTGCCCACGACGTTCCTCCTTGTCGATGATCGACACACCGCAGTGTACGCCGGGTGCTCGGGCGTCGACCTGAGCGAGGCGCGGCGCCGGACGATAGGCCCGGCCCGGCGCCGACTTCCTCCTCAGCTCGCCGGCACCCGCCGGGTCATGCGGCCCCCGGCGCAGCGGTAGCGCGCGCCGCCGTCGTCGATGCCGTGGTAGGAGACGAGCAGCTGCCGCGTGTAGCCGTTGAAGGCCTGGAGCGGCAGCCCGGCCGGCGCGAAGAGCCCCTCGCGGATGGGCGCCAGCCGCCGCGCCGGGTACGGGGACGAGCCGCCGGAGAACCCGCCGAAGATCCGCGCCTGCACGTCGTCCGCCGGCTCGTAGGTCGTCTGCTCCTCCAGCCCGCCGTCCACGACCCGCACGTCGACGCGCAGCTGGTTGGAGCGGTAGGTGCCCGCGTAGCGTGTGAGGTCGTGCACCGGTGTCGTGTCCGCGAACAGGTCGGGCACCGCGACCCCGAGGCGCTCGCGCAGCAGCCAGAGCAGCAGCTGGTCGTGGAGCATGATCGCCCGCGAGTCGTTGCCGAAGGCCGCGAAGACGAGGTCGTGCTCTGGCACGACGACCAGCACCGCCACCCCGCCGGGGGACGCGCCCGACATCGAGAGCGCGGTCGTTCGACCGAACGGCACCAGGAGCCAGCCGAGCGCGATCGGCGAGATGTTCGGGGTCCGCATGTCGTAGGACACGGTCCGCATGCGCGCGGCAGACTCGGCCGAGAGCACCCGCCGGCCGCTGGGCGCGACGCCGTCGGCCAGGTGCGTGCGGCCGAAGGCCAACAGGTCGCGGATGGGCCCGATCGCCGTGCTCCCGGCCGGGGCCCAGGAGTCCGGTAGCTTGAACATGCCGGTGCGCCGCACCGTGCCGGTCGCCGGGTTGGGGAAGTGGCCGACCGCGGTGCTCCGCAGGATGGCCGCCTCGGCGGAGGCGCAGGAGTCGTCCATGCCGATCGGCGCGTAGAGCTCGCGCGCGAGGAGGTCGTGGTAGGGCCGGCCGGTCACGACCTCGAGCAGGCGGCCCGCCACGATCATCCCGCCGTTCGAGTAGCTCAGGTACTCACCCGGCGCGAAGAGGGCCCCGCACGACCGGCCGAGCTCCTCGACGTAGACCCGCAGCGCGTCCGGACCCTGGGCGTCGGGCAGGAACAGGTCCGCGTCGATCCCGTTGGTGTGGTTCAGGAGGTGCCGGACGCGGATCCGCTCGGCCGCGCCGGGCGTCGTCAGCCGGAACTCGGGCAGGTAGGCGACGACGCGCTCGTCGAGGTCCACCAGGCCGCGCTCGACCTGCTGGAGCACCAGGGTCGTGGTCAGGACCTTGGTGATGGACCCGAAGAGGAAGCCGGTGTCCTCGCGCATTGGCGCGCCGGTGGCCGCGTTCGCGAGCCCGTGCGCCACCACGGTCTCCTCGCCGGCGTGGGAGACCCCGGCGAGGTAGCCCGGCACGTGGCTCGCCTCACAGAAGGCGGCGGCCTGCTCCAGGATCGGCCCCGCCAGGTCGGCTCGTGTCTGCCGTAGCATGATCGTTCCCCTTTCCGCGCCGTTCGCGCGCCGCCCATCGTGCCCGGCTGCGCCCATGAGACGAGGCTAGCGCCCTGTCCCAGGGTCAAGGTCAAGCCCCCTCGTCCGGCGTGTCGCCAGCACGGAATGCCCGGGCCGCCCCGCGCGCGACGGGGGCCGCGGGCGTATGATGGGTGCGGGTGGCAACGGTCGTGGGGCACGCGCGACGAGGAGCGGGACGTGGCGGAACGCGCCGGGCAGGAGGACGTCCAGGCCAGACGGACGGTGCTGCGCTGGTTCACCTACGGCCTGTACGCCGTGACCGTGGCCCACGAGGGGGACGCCGGGGCCTTCACCGCGAACTGGCTCGGCCAGGCCTCCTTCGACCCCCCGATGCTGATGGTCTCTGTCGAGGCGGACTCCCACTCCCTCCCGCTGATCCGCGCCGCCGGCCGCTTCGCCGTCAACGTCTTCGCCACGGGCCAGCGTGAGCTCGCCGGGCAGCTCGGCCGCAAGACCCGCCACGTCGGCGATAAGCTGGCGACGGTCGCCCACCACGTCGAGCCCTCCGGCCTGCCGGTGCTCGACGAGGCGCTGGGCTACCTCACGGCCGAGGTCACCGGCGAGGTGGTCGCTGGCGACTCGGTCGTGATCGTGGCCCGTGTCGTCGAGGCGGTCGTCCAGCGCGAGGGCACGCCGCTGACGATGGCGGAGGCGGGCTTCCGGCACGCCGGCTGAGCGGGACCGCGCCATCGCGTGTCCACCGGGGCAACTGGAGGAGAGGAGTTCGGCATGTTCGACGAGCGAGCCGAGCTGATCGAGGTCTACCGCGGCGTCCCCTCCGTCCTGCGGGCGCTGCTGCGCGGCCTACCGGACGAGGCGCTGCGGGCGCGAGGGCAGGGCGCGGGCGAGGAGGAGTGGTCGGTCGTGGAGGTGGTGTGCCACCTGCGCGACGCCGAGGAGCGCTCCCTCGCGCGCGTGCGCCGCATGCGGGACGAGGACCGGCCCGCCCTGCCGGGCTACGACCAGGCGGAGCTGGCCCGGACGTCCAACTACCGGGACCAGTCGGTGATCCGCGCCCTCGAGCGTTTTGCCCGGCTGCGGGCGGAGCACGTGGCCCTGCTGGAGGCGCTCGCGCCCGAAGACTGGGAGCGGTGCGGCGAGCACGAGGAGTCCGGCGAGATCACCGTCACGCAGCTGACCGCCCACATGGCTCGCCACGACGCGATCCACCTGGCGCAGATCGCCCGTCAGATCCTGCAGCACGGGGCGTCGTCGGGCCTGCTGGCGATGCCGACCGTCTGAGCCGCGCGACACGCCGCTCAGCGGGCCGCCGCGGGAGCGGCCGGAGGCCGCGCCGCCGCATACCCCGGCACCCCCGCGATGAAGGTCCGCAGCAGGCGGTCGAAGCTCTCGTCGAGGTCGAGCGGGATGCCGAAGCCGCCGGCCAGCTCCAGCGAGACGAACCCGTGCGCCACGCCGCGCAGCCCGCGGATGGCGTGGAGCGTCTCCTCCTCGGTCAGTCCGTACGGCTCCAGCACGATCCGCAGCACGTCGATGATCTCCGCGCCGGCCTCCGCCTGCGCTGTCTCGCCGGGCCCGGCCGCCCGCAGCGTGGCCGGGTAGAGCCCGGGCCGCTCCCGGGCGAAGGCGCGATAGGCCTCGCCGATCGCCAGCAGGGCCGCGTCCCCCGCCTTGCCGATAGCGGCGTGAGCCAGCCGCTCGCGCAACTCGCGCAGGCCGAGCAGCGCCAGCTCGCGGCGCAGCCCCTCCTGCCCGTCGACGTGGTTGTAGAGGGAGGGCGCCCGCACGCCGAGCCGGGCGGCCAGCTGGCCGAGGGTCGGCTCTCGCCCCGGCGCGGCGTCGAGCAGCTCGGCCGCCGCCCGGACCACCGCGTCGCGCGTCAGGCTGCGTCTAGCCGGCATGGTGCAGCGTGCCCTCCAGCCCGCGCGCGGTGACCGCGATGGCCTGGTCCATCGCCGCGCCCGGGTCGTCGAGCACGGGCCCGTGGCCCACCGCCAGGTGCGTCGGCTCGGTGGCGCGCAGTGCCCGGGCCGAGGCCAGCGCCGCCCCCTTGTCCCAGGTGGCCATGGCCGGGAAGGGGAAGAGCGGCCGCAGCGTGCCCGAGACCGCGATGCCGCCCCGCGTCTGGAAGGCGTCCCCCGCGATCAGGGCGCGGTCGCGCCGGTCGAGGAAGGCGACGTGGTCCGGCGAGTGCCCCGGCGCGGCCAGCACCTCCAGCGAGCCGACGAGATCGCCGGGCGCCAGCAGGCGGGTCGGCCGCGTGGCCAGGGTCTGCCAGGAGCCGCGCAGCTCGCCGCCGCCGTCCGCCGGGTCGGGCGTGCGATCGCCCGAGAGGAGGCGGGCCGTGCGCGGGCTCATCAGCACCTCGGCGCCGGGGAGGGCCGCCGCCAGCGCGTCGAGCGAGCCGACATGGTCGCCGTGGCCGTGGGTGAGCGCGATGCGCACGATCGGCGCGCCCAGGGCATCGGCCGCCCGCAGGATCTCCGGGGCGCAGCCGCCCACGCCGGTGTCGATCAGCGTCAAACCGTCCGCCTCCCGCATGAGGTAGACGTTGACCGGGAAGAGGAGCGGCCAGCGCGTCAGCTGGGCCAGATAGTCGCCGTGCCGGCTGAGCTTCACGGGGCATCCCTCCTTGCGGCTGGGCCGCGGCGCCCCCGCGCCGTGGCTAAGATAGATGCATCATATCCTAACATCATTAGTCTTGCAAGGAGGTGTTCGCCGACCGGGGTGGTCCGCCCAGGCGGCGATCGGCGCGGAACGGCGTGGTCCATCGACGAAACGGCGGCGTATGGTAGCATTGAGGCATCGGAATCCGGTTCGCCGTCGTCCGTCGCCGCCCGCCTGGGGTTTTTGGCATATCCGGGACGACGCGCCGCCGGGCGCGCAGGAGCCGGCCAACGGCCCCACAGGGACTGCCCCATGCACATGG
>DASSZN010000213.1:0-11599 GCA_035702805.1 Thermomicrobiaceae bacterium
GCCCGGTGGGCAGGTGCGTGATGCGCACCGCCGAGTCGGTGGTGTTGACGCTCTGACCGCCGTGGCCGGTGGAGCGGTAGACGTCGATGCGCAGGTCCTCGTCGTTGATCTGCACGTCGACGTCCTCGGCCTCCGGCAGCACCGCGACGGTCGCCGTCGAGGTGTGAATACGGCCGCCCGACTCGGTGACCGGGATGCGCTGCACCCGGTGGACGCCGCTCTCGAACTTCAACTCGCTGTAGGCACCGCGACCGCGGACCTCGAAGATGATCTCCTTGAAGCCGCCGATGCCGGTCTCGCTGCTGGAGAGGACCTCGATCTTCCAGCCGCGCTTCTCGGCGTACTGCGTGTACATCCGAAACAGGTCGGCCGCGAAGAGCGCGGCCTCGTCACCGCCCGTGCCGGCCCGCACCTCGACGATCACATTCTTCTCGTCATTCGGGTCCTTCGGCACCAGGAGGAGGCGAAGTCGCTCCTCGACGTCTTGCCGTCGCCGTCGAAGATCGGCAAGCTCCTCCTCGGCCAGCGCCGCCAGCTCGGAGTCGTCGCCGCTCACGAGCGCCTCGGCTTCGCCTATCTGCTCGTCGACGCGGACGAGCTCGCGATAGACCTCGACGACGTCCTCGATGTCGGCGCGCTCGCGCCCGTACTGGATCAACTTTTCGGGATCGGTGGCGACCTCGGGGTCCGCGAGCAGGCGCTCGAGCTCCTCGTAGCGCTCCTCGATGTCCCGAAGTCGCTGGAATGCGTGGGTCGCGGTCACGGTCATCCTCCATGTGGGTCAACGGCTACCGGTCGAATGTCGTGGCACGCTAGCCGTGACTCGACGGAGGAGCCTCCAGCCGGTTCGTGTCGGTGGCGATCGCCGCAAGCGCCAGTGCCAGTGCCTCGTCGGGGTGCGCCGCCTCGAGCAGCCGGTCGGTGCCGCCGAAACGCGCCACCCGCGCCGCGTCCAGCCGCCAGCTGTCGAGCGAGACCACGGTGCGGCCCACCTTCAGAGCCAGGCCGATCTCCGAGAGCGTGCCGAAGCCCCCGCCCACCGCGATGACCACATCGCCGGAGGCCACGACCACGGCGTTGCGCGCCTCGCCGAGCCCGGTGCAGATCGCGTGGTCCACCCACGGATTCGCCTCGGCGCGGTCTCGTCCCGGCAGGATGCCGATGGTGGTGCCGCCGGCGTGCTTTGCGCCGCGGCAGGCCGCCTCCATCACGCCGCCGCGCCCGCCGCAGATCAGCGCGTGCCCGGCGCCCGCGATCGCCCGGCCCAACGCCTCGGCCAGCGCGAGTTCGTCCGCGCTGGCGTCGTGCGGTCCGCAGACGGCGATCATGAGGTTCCCCCGTCGAGCGGGAAGCGGCGCAGCGCGGTGTAGACGGCGCCGCCGCGGCTGAGCTGACTCCGGTACAGCGTTACCCCGTCGACCGGGATCGGTACCGGCGGTAGCTCGGCGAGCTGCGCCAGACGCTCCGGAATCCTGGTCATCGCCGGCAGGTCCTCGGGCGAGACGCGTCCGATGGTCAGGTGCGGCTGGAACGCGCGCTCTTCCGGCGGGAACCCGAGCGCCGCGCTGGCGCGCTCGACCGCATCCTGCAGTCGCGCGAGCGCCGGCAGATTGCCGCCGACGCCGATCCAGAGGACGCGCGGGCGTCGCGCGTTCGGGAAGGCCCCCGCTCCGGCCGCTTCCACGTCAAATGGTGGGACGCCGACGACCGCCTGTCGCAGTGCGTCCTCCAGCGACGGCACGGAACCGGTGAGCACGCTGCCGTAGAACTTGAGCGTCAGGTGCGAGCCCTCCGGCCGGACCCAGCGGGCCCGCCAGCCGGCGCCCCGCAGGCGCTCGATCGCCTCGGCCAGCCGGTCGCGCACGTGTGACGGGAGGTCGACGGCGACGAACAGCCGCCACGAGTCGTCTCCAGGGAGGTTGTCGGCGGCTCCGGGTGTCTCTGGCATGACACACAAGTGTACCTCAATCTGCCCGGTTTCCCCAGTCGTCACGGGCCTTTCGGATGGGCGGCGGTGCGCCCTGTGCGACCGCCACGGGCTGGGCTATGCTACGCGAGCGATTGAGGCGTACAGCGTGCGACGGCGGCGGAGCGCCGCGGTTGACGGACGGCCGGAGAGGGAGCGCGGTGGCATCCAGGCACACCATCTTCGTCTCGCAGATCGTCGGCCAGCCGATGCGCGACGAGACCGGCGACCGCATCGCGACCATTCAGGACGTCATCGTGCGGCTGGGCGGCAACGGTGCCTACCCGCCGGTGACCGGGCTGGTGGCGCGCATCAACCGGCGAACCTTCTTCGTGCCGTTCAGCCAGGTCCGGTCGCTGTCCGACTCGGGCGCGGAGCTCGGCACCTTTGACGTGAACGTGAAGCCCTTCGAGCGGCTGGACGGCGAGATCCTGCTGGCCCGCGACGTGATGGACAAGCAGCTCGTCGACGTCGACGGGCGCCGGGTGGTGCGAGTGAACGACATCCAGCTGGCGCAGGCCGGTCCGACCTTCCGGGTCGTCGGCGTCGACGTCAGCGCGCGCGGCATCCTCCGCCGGCTGCTGCCGCGCGGCATGGTGCGCGAGGAGGGGCTGCCGGTGCTGCTCGACTGGGCGGACGTGGAGTACTTCGCGTCGCACGTCCCGGTGGTCCAGTTGAAGGTGTCGCACAGCCGGCTGGCGAAGCTGCATCCGCGCGACATCGCCCGCCTGGTGGACCAGCTCGCGTACCCTCAGGGGGCGGAGATCCTGGAGTCGCTCGACGAGGAGACCGCCGCCGACACCCTCGAGGAGGTCGCGCCCGAGCGGCAGGCCGACCTGATCCAGCGCATGGACGAGGAGCGCGCCGCCGACATCCTCGAGGAGATGGGGCCGGACGAGGCGGCGGACCTGCTCGCCGACCTGCCGGAGGACAAGGCCGAGGATATCCTGGCCGCGATGGAGCCGGAGGAGTCCGAGGACGTGCGCGAGCTGATGGTCTATGGCGAGGACACCGCGGGCGGCATGATGACCAGCGAGTTCCTGACCATCGCCCCCGACCTCACGGTCGGGCCGACGCTCGACGCGCTCCGCGCCATCCCCGACCCGCCCGAGATGCTCTACGACCTGTACGTGGTCGACGACCCGGAAGAGCCGCACCTGCTCGGCACGGTGACACTGCGAGACCTGGTGCTCGCGCTGCCGGCAGCGGTAATCGCCGACGTGATGGACCGCGACTTCCAGCACGTCGACCCCGACACCCCGGCCGCCGAGGTCGTCCAGCGCATCGCCGACTACAACATGCTCGCCCTGCCCGTGCTGGACGACACCCGGCTGCTCCTGGGCGTCGTCACGGTGGACGACGCTATCGAGCGGCTGCGGCCGGTGCCCCGTCGCGAGCGCTTCCCCCGCGTGCTGAGCTGAGGTTACGCCCCCCTGGCCGGGGCTCTCGGGCGCGTCTCAGTGCAGCGACACCACCAGCGGCACGACGAAGGCCAGGTCGTAGATGCCGTGGAGGATCACGGCGCCCCACAGGTTGTCCGTCTGGTCGTAGAGTTGCCCGGCGATGAAGCTCGTGACGAAGGCGACCACCACCTCCACGACGGTGACGACGTTCGACTGGGTGGTGACCGGGAACGACCGCAGCAGCGCCACCAGCATCGCGGTCACCATCGTGCCCAGGCGGAACTCCCAGGAGCCCAGGACGAAGCCGAATCGTAGGCCGGAGTTGAGCCCGGTCTGGACCAGGCCCCGGAAGGCGAACTCCTCCGACACGGCGACCAGCACGCCCTGGAAGAGGAGGAGCATGACGATCGTCATGACGTCCGGCGTCACGTTGTCGCCGACCGCGACGGGCTGGCCGGTCACCGCGAGCCCCACGCCCACGGCCAGCGCGACCACGCCCAGCACGCCCCAGGCGATCGCCCACGGGCGGAGCATCGCGCGGCCGATCCGGCCGAGCGGGAAGCCGCGCTCGAGCACCGCCATCCAGTAGATCGGGACGACGAGCAGCCAGGCGTGCGCCGCGTAGGCGGGGAGCCACGCCAGGTTATGGGCGACGGCGTACGGCAGGACGGCTCTCGGGATCACCTGGATGCCGGCGGCGAGCAGCGCCGCCGTGATCAGCGCGTCTCGCCACGTGACGCGCGACGCCGTGGTCGCCTGCGCCTGCTCATGGGCGACGTCCGTCATGCCCGCTCTCCACTCCTCGCCTGGCCGCCGTCGCGGCGTGCCGCGACCGACTATACGGAATTCGACGGCTCGGTGGAAAGGGCGCGGCCGCGCGCTGGCCCGCGCCGAACGGCGTGTGGGACAATTACCGGACCGCTTCGGTGGGAGTGGGCCGGGTACGGGGATCGGAGCGCGGGGTTGGCGATCGCGCAGCGGCTTGGCGCGGGGATGGGACCGGCGGCACGGCGGGGATACGTGCTGCTCGGCGCCATGACGCTGGCCTACGGCATGGCCATGGCCATGCAGCAGAATGTCGTCACCAACTACTACGAGGACGTCCTGCACTTCACTGGGCCTCAGTTCGGCTACATCACGGCCATCCGTGAGGTCCCCGGCTTCCTGCTGATCATCTTCACCGCCCTCTTCTTCCGGCTGTCGATACCGCGCCTGACGGCGATGGCGCTGGTGCTCCAGGGGGTCGGCTACGCCTGCTTCGGCCTTTCCAGTTCGTTCTGGACGGTCGCGCCCTGGGTGATCGCCTCGTCACTGGGCTACCACACGGTGCTGCAGACGCAGTACGCGCTGGGGATGAGCCTCACCGAGCAGGGCAAGAGCGGCTCGATTCTGGGCAAGATGTCGGCCGTCAACAACGGCGGCACGCTCGCGGCGATGTTCATCATCCTGGTCGCGTTCCACCAGCACTGGCTGTCGTACCGTTCGACCTTCGTGTTGGCCGGGGTGCTGGCGGTCGTGGGTGCGGTGGCGATCCTGCGCTTCCCGATCCTGCGCGACGGGGTCGAGACCGAGCACCAGGTCGCGCGCTCGCGATTCGTCATCCGGCGCCCGTACCGGTACTACTACTTCCTGTGCCTGCTCGACGGCGGCCGGCAGCAGATCTTCTTCGCCTTCGGGCTGTGGGTGCTGGTGAACCGCTATCGCCTCGCGGTTCCGCAGATCAGCGCCATCCTGATCGCGGTCAGCGTCGTCTCGGTCTGGATGGGGCCGTTGATAGGCCGAATGATCGACCGCCGCGGTGAGAAGAACGTGCTCGGCGCCATCAACGTGGCCTACATCGTGGCGCTGGTCGGCTACGCGACGGTCGGCAGTATCTACCCGGCGATCTTTTTCTACGGCCTCTACTCGCTGATCATGGGGATGTCGTCGATGGGCTCGGCGACCTACCTGCGCAAGGTAGCGGAGTCGAACGAGATCGCGCCGTCGCTGGCGATGGGGGTGACGCTGCAGCACGCCTCGGCGATCGTGGTCCCGATCGCGGCCGGCTTCGTCCTCAACTACGTCGGCTTCCAGGTCCCGTTCCTGATCGCCAGTTGCTTCTCGGTGGTGGCGATTATCGTGTCCCGGCGGCTCGACCCGCTGTCGCAGCGCGCCCCGGCACGGGTGGCCGAGGACCTCGCGCGCGAGGCGGCGGCGGCGCTCGGGCTGGCGGCGTCGACCGGTGAGGTGGCCGGCGCTACCGGCGAGTGATGCCGTCTCGCGGGCAACCGGCCTGAGGAGCGCCAGGCCAAGCTGGAGTGGGCTTGATGGACGAGACGGAGGTGCTCCGCACCCTGCGCGCCGTGCGGAGCTACGCCGACGAGCCGATCCCCGACACCGTGCTGGACGACGTCCTCGAGGCGGCGCGCTGGACCGGCTCCAGCAAGAACACGCAACCCTGGGAACTGGTGGTGGTGCGCGATCGCACCACACTCGAGGCGCTGTCGCAGCTGGGAGCCTTCGCCGGTCACCTCGCGGGTGCGGCCTGCGGCATCGCGCTGGTGATGGCGGGCACGAGCACGTCGGTGGAGTTCGACGCCGGCCGGCTGGCACAGACGATCATGCTGGCAGCCTGGGCGCACGGCGTCGGCTCCTGCATCGCGTCCCTGTACCCGGCCGACAACCAGCGCCGCGCCGCCGCGCTGCTCAGCGTCCCGCCGGATCGGCAACTCCACACCGTCATCGCGCTGGGCTACCCGCGGGATGCCGGTGCCGTGCGGCTGCGCAGCGCGCCGTCCAACGTCCGCGCGGCGGTGCCTCTGGGACGGAAAGGGCCGCGCGAGATCGTGGGCTGGGAGCGCTACGGCCGTCCCCGGCCCTGACGCGGTGCGGCGTACACGACACCGCGCTGCCATCCTGCGCGCCTGCTCGTGCCGATCCCGGCAGTTGCCGAACCCCGGCTTCGAGCGTGCTTTCGGTCACGCGTCGAGCCACTGGCCGCGACTGGTCGGCAACCGCTTCGCATCAGACCGGGCGGCGGTCCACGGCGATGCGACCGCTGGCAGTATCGTCGTAACGCGACAGCGAGCCCGGACGAGACACGCCTCGCGTGGCGACCAAGGAGCGTGCCGCGCGTTGACCCCCTTCCGCCCGGGTGCCTATACTGCGTGGCGCGTGCTGCTCGCAAAGGGGAACGCCATGCGCATCGCCTACCTGGGTCCTGCCGGAACGTTCAGCGAGGAGGCGGCGATCGCCTGGTCCGCGAGCGAACCGGCGGATCTCGTCCCCTTCGCCTCCTTCCCGGCGCTGGTGTCGGCCGCCGAGACCGGGCTTGCCGAGCGCGCCATCCTGCCGATCGAGAACTCGCTGGAGGGGCCGGTCGGACAGACGGTCGATCTCCTGATCCACGAGACGCAGCTCAAGATCCGCGGCGAGCTCGTCCTGCCGGTGCGCCACTTCCTGCTGGTCGTGCCGGGGTCCACGCTGGGTGATATCCGGACCGTCAGCTCTCACCCCCAGGCCCTCGGCCAGTGCCGTCGCTTCCTCGAGCGCTGCCTGCCCCGCGTCGAGCAGGTCGCGGCGCTCAGCACGTCGGCCGCGGTCGAGAGCGTGATGGCAGCGGGCGACCGGGCGCAGGCGGCAATCGGGACACTCCGGGCCGGTGAGCTCTACGACGCCCGGGTGCTGGCGCGCGATATCCAGGACAACCACAACAACGTCACCCGCTTCGTGGTGCTGGCCTTCGACGACGCGCCGCCGTCCGGGCGAGACAAGACGTCCCTCTGCTTCAGCGTGCGGGCCAACGTGCCGGGCGCCCTGCACGACATCCTGACCGAGCTGGCCACGGCCGACATCCAGATGACCAAGGTCGAGAGCCGGCCGATGAAGTCCAAGCTGGGCGACTACTTCTTTCTGGTGGACATCGAGGGGCACCGCGCCGAGCCGCGGATCGCCGACGCGCTCGGGCGCATCGCGGCGAAGGCGCGAGAGTTGATGGTGTTCGGGTCGTACGCGGCGTGTGACCTCCCGGCACCCGCCGGCGGTGCTGGGGTCGAGACGGCGGCGCGGTGACGGGCGGCGAGACCGCGATCGACGCGGCATGCGCGTGATCGCCGGGTCGATGAAGGGGCATCCGCTCAAGGTGCCGCGCAGCACGCGCACCCGGCCGATGTCCCAGCGGATACGCGAGGCCGTTTTCTCGACGCTCGCCTCGCTCGGGGTCCGGCCGGAGCGGGTGCTCGACCTCTACGCCGGCAGCGGCGGGATCGGCATCGAGGCGCTGTCGCGGGGGGCAGCGTGGTGCGACTTCGTCGAGCAGAATGCGGCGGCATGCGGCGTGATCCGCGACAACCTGGCCGGGACACGCTTCGGCGAGCGCGCGGCGGTCCACCAGACGAACGTGGATGGCTTCATCGCCCGGGCCTCGAGCGCGTACGACCTGGTCGTGATGGACCCGCCGTACGCCGACCCGCGGATCGTCGAGACGCTGGCGGCACTGGCGGCGTCCGCGGCCGTGGCGGCGGGCACGGTGGTGGTGCTCGGTCACTGGCCGCGCCTGGAGCCACCCGAGCGGATCGGCGGCTTGGAGCGCCTGCGCTACCGCTGCCACGGGGACAGCTGCTTCTCGATCTACGAGGCCGGCGGAGCCGACGAGTCGACGCCGGCGGTGGGCGGCGCGGTTGAGGAGGGCTGAGGTGAAGCACGTCGCGTTCTACCCCGGTTCGTTCGACCCGATCACGAACGGGCACGTGGATGTTGCCCTGCGCGCCTCACGCCTGTTCGACGAGCTGATCCTCGGGGTCTACCAGGGTGACCCGCTGGCGGACAAGCGGTCCCTGTTCACGGCCGAGGAGCGGCGGGAGATGGCCCTCCAGGCGCTGGCCGGCGCCCCCAACCTGCGCGTTGACATCTATCAAGGACTGACCGTAGACTATGCCCGCGCCGTCGGGGCCGGCATTATCGTGCGTGGCCTCCGTGCGGTGTCTGACTTCGAGTTCGAGTTCAAGCTCGCGCACATGAACCGACACATGGCTCCTGATGTGGATGTCGTGTGCTTGATGACGAGTTCACAGCAATCCTTCGTGAGCTCGAGCCTCATCAAACAGGTTGCATCGCTTGGCGGAGACGTGACGGGACTCGTGCCGACACACGTCGTGGAAGCGCTCACCCGACGGTTCGGCGTGGCGGTGCCCGACTAGGATGGGCGACTGACGTGAACGATAGCCGTGCGAAGACGCAGACCGGCCAGCCCATCGACATCCTCCTGCTGATCGACCGCCTCGAAGATCTGGTGACCAACGGGATGCGTGTGCCGCTCAGCAGCCGGGTCATGGTCGAGGAGGACGAGGTTCTGGCGCTGCTCGACCAGCTGCGCGTGGCGCTGCCGCAGGAATTGAAGCAGGCGCGGCGCGTGGTCCAGGAGCGGCAGAAGATCATCACCGACGCTCAGTCGGAGGCGGAGAAGATTCTGGTCGTGGCCAAGGAGCGCGCGGAGTACCTGATGAACGACCAGGGGCTGGTCAACGAGGCGAAGGTGCGCAGTGAGGAGATCCTGCGCCAGGCCAAGGAGAGTGCCAAGCGCACCCTGGGCGAGGTCGACGTCTACGCACTGCAGATGCTGACCCAGCTCGAGTCCATCCTGGGACAGGACCTGGAGCAGATCAAGCAGGCCAAGCAGGCTGTTACCACCCGCTGACGCGCGCCGAGCGGCGATCCGTTCCCCCTTCCTGTCCTCTCTGTCGCGCGATTGTCGCGCCGCGCGCGCCGCGCCCGACACCGCTGACACCTCTGACCGGGCACACTGGGTGCGGGCGCGGCATGGCGCCAACGTCGCGATGTGGATGGCGCCCGACCATGGCCGTCAAATCGTCGCGGGAGGGGACCCATGGCAGAGAGCACGCAGGCGGCGGGGAACGCTGACGCGTTCAACCCGGCGGAGACCATCGACCACATGATCAGCCGGATCGGCGAGCAACTGCCGTCGCACATGAACGCCGGCACCGTCTTTGGCGCGCCGGTGACCCAGGGGGACCGGACCGTGATCCCGGTGGCGCGCGTCTCGGTGGGCTTCGGCTTCGGAGCGGGCGCCGGGCAGGGTATGGACGCCGCCAGCGGCGGGTTCGGCGGCGGAGGCGGCGGAGGTGGCGGCGCTCAGGGAGACCCGGTCGGCTACATCGAGGTCACACCGAGCTCGACGCGATTCGTCCCCACCGTCGACGTCACCCGAATCGTGATGTCGGCCACGCGCATGTGGGCGATGATCGTCCCGCGCGTCCTCTTCCGGGCGATGCGGCGTCGTCGCCGCCGCATGTGACCGGCCGCGGCCCGCGGCAATGGACGCGTGGCCGGACGGGGGGCGATCGATGAGCCGGGTGCTGGCATTCCCGTTCGTGCTGCTCTGGGACCTCGTCCGGCTCCTGCTCAACCTCGTCGGCCGGACGGTCGGCGTGGTGGTGGGGTTCCTGCTGGTCGTGGTCGGCATCGCCGTGTCGCTGACCGGCGTCGGCGCGATCGTCGGCATCCCGCTGGCGATCCTGGGAGGGGGCCTGATGCTGAAGGGCCTGTTCGGCCGCTGACACCGTCGCGGAGGAGCACCACATGAGCGCGCCCGAGGAACTGACGATCGACGAGGGCTTTCCCGGCGAGGGCGAACCGACCCTGCACATCCGGGTCGGCGGCTGCCGGGTGCGGATCCGCGGCGGAGGCGGCGCGACGTGGGTCAGCGGAAGCTACCGCGACCCGTCTCGTTCGCTGCCGTGCCGGGTCTCCCGCAACGGCGGCACGCTCGACATCTCCCAGGAGTTGAACGTCTCGAGCATGCCGCGCTTCGGCGACGGGACACCGACGCTCGACCTGACGCTGGGAGACGCCGCGCCGTTCGCGGTGGTCCTCGAGGGCGGAGCGAGCGAGTGCAGGCTCGACCTCGGCGGGCTGCCGATCAGCCGGCTGTCGATGAAGCAGGGCGCCGGGCGCTACGAGCTGGACTTCTCGCAGCCGACGACCGTCCCGATGCAGGCGCTCGAGATCGCGGGGGGCGCGGCGGCAATGGATCTGCGCAACCTCGCCAACGCCGGCTTCGTCGAGATGCGGATCGACGGTGGGGCGGCGGCCTACAGCATCGACTTCGGCGGCGAGCTGCGCCGGGACGGCCAGGTGCGGATAACGGCCGGAGCCGCCAGCTTAGAGCTGTCGATGCCGGAGTCGACTCCCGCCACCGTGCGCTCCGACTCGGTGCTGGCGCAGGTCAAGGTGGGGGACGGATTCACCACCCGTCAGGGCGCCTACTGGACGTCGCCGGCGGTGGAGGGCAAGACCCCGCTACTGCGCGTCGAGGCCAAGGTGGCGCTCGGGTCGCTGCGGTTGCGCGTCGGTCCGCCGACGCCGCTACCGCTCTCGCCGGGCGCGTGAGCCGAGGGCCGCGGCGTGGCGGGCACGAATTCGTCGTGTCAGGGTTGACAATCACGCGAGGGGTCTGCTAGGCTGCGTGCACAACTGAATAGCGTGAACGACGACGATCGGAACGAGTACGCATCACAGCGGGGCCCAGAGAGTCGGCGGTCGGTGCGAGTCCGACGCCAGCGCGGGTGCGGAATGGATCCGGGAGTCGCGCCCCAAACGCCGCGAGCTATCGCGGCCAGTAGGCGGTGCCGGCGACTCCACCGTTACCAGGGAGCTGGGTATCGGATCGACTGAGATCCCGTACCTGTAGAGCGGGGCAACCGCGCGAGCGGTGCCCAACGAGGGTGGTACCGCGGAGTTGATGCTTCAACCTCCGTCCCTTCCGGGGCGGAGGTTTTTTGTGTTGGTCGCGAGGGCGCGGCCGGGACGGCGAGAGGACGACGGGGATGCTCGATCTGCGGCCGGGGTCCAGCGGGATGGCCCAGGAAGCCGGCGCGCGCTACCGGCCGTCGCTCGACGAGGTCGCCGCGCTTGCCGGCCGCGGCAATATCATCCCGATCTACCGCGAGATCATGGCCGACCTCGAGACTCCGGTCTCGGCCTACCTCAAGGTGGCGCAGGGTCCGTACTCGTTCCTGCTGGAGAGCGTCGAGGGGGGCGAACGGCTGGCCCGCTTCTCGTTCATCGGCACCGACCCCTACCTGACGCTGCGGCTTGCCGATGGTGTGGCCCACGCCAACACCCAGGGCTACAAACGCACGGCCGCCTTCACCGATCCGCTGGTTGCCCTCCAGGAGCACCTGGCGCCCTACCGCACGGTGTCGCTGCCGGGACTGCCACGCTTCCTCGGCGG
>DASSZN010000258.1:0-11302 GCA_035702805.1 Thermomicrobiaceae bacterium
CTCCTCACCGTACCAGGGTCACCTCAACGGGTCGCCGCGGCGGACGTCGCCTTGTGACGGGATGGCGGCACCGACCCCGGATCCGGCGGGCTGGCATGGTGACGCTGACTCCGTTTCGCGCCGCCCATGAACTTCCCGCCGGCCAGAACAGCCAGCGTCGCCGCCACCATGACGCCGACCACGACGAACCCGACCTCGATCAAGGACTCTCGGTTCGAGAAGAAGTTGCCCACTCGAGCATCGCTCCCGTTCACATCGCGCGCCGCGAATTCGCGCTCGCGCTCAATCGACGATGTCAATGACGTTCGGCGGAACCCGCCGCGACGACGGCTCGCCAGCCGCCACCGTTCGCGCCTGTGGTCCGCCCGCCCAGGAACGCCGCTGCCACGAGCACCACTCCGGCGGTGACCGCGACCACCACAGCCGCCGTTTCGAGTCCGAGAAACCACGGCGCTACGACGAGCGTCAGTCCAACCGGCAGGTTGACCCAGCGCAGGATCCGCGTCGCGCGCCATGCCGCGGCGAGTCCGGTCGCAGCCGCAAGCGGTCCCACGATTCGATCCAGCGTGGTCGCGCCGGAGCCAGATGCCAGCGCTGCCGGTGCCACGATCAACCAGATGCCCGCGGCCGCGGCGACGAGCTGTGCCCACACCCCGCGGCGCCTCCTCTCTCAGCGGACCAGTCGACAACTCGTTAGGCTCGAGCGGCCGGCGAGCGTTGACCGGTGCCCGGCGCCGAGCTCCCCGACGGGGTCGTCCGTCGCTCTCGGCGAAGGTACTGCAGGCTTGCCAGCGGCTCGGTCAGCCCCGGCCCCACGAGGTTGACCGAGATGAGCGCCGACACGAGGCAGAGCGTGCACCACGCGTGGTAGACGTCACCCTGGAAGATGACCAGCCCGACGCTGCCGGCGCCGAGACCGGCGACCACCAGGCCGTAAAACACCACGACCCAAGGCCACCGGCGCCAGCGATCCGGACCACCGGCCAGGCACAGGACCACTTCCGCGAGGTATGCGGCCGCTCCCAGCGACGCATCCGGAACCGGCAAGAACCGGGCCACGCCCGAGTTGAGGATGGTCCGACTCCCGGCGCCAAAGAACGGCTCCCAGACACTGCCGACCGCGCGCGCCTGGTAGAGTGTGAGGTAGGTGGCCACACAGAACCCGGCAAACGCGAGCGCGGCGAGCGGGACTCGGTGGCTCCAGCGCGACGGGTTGCGTTCCCAGCCGGGAGGGACGGAGTCGTTGGCACGGTCACCGTCCATCGTCAGCTCAGCCAACGCTGATGAGCGCCAGGCCCGTCGCCGGGTCGTGGTGCCGCTGGAGAGGCACGGGAGCCTCCACCACGATCACCTCCAGCGTTGGGCGCACGTGCGCCTCCAGGAGGTGACCGCCCATCGCCGCGCCGTCGCGTTTCCCGACGACTACGTGGCCGTGGACCTTACGGTCGGAGCCATCGAGCGTGATGTCGCCGACGAGCGAGAGGACCTCAACCTGCTCGTCGATCGGGATGTGGAGGTACTTCCGTGCCTCGACGTCGAAGTAGCCCAATGTCGCCTGGCTAAAGCCACCGACTGCGGTGAAGTGGCTGGCAGCCACGCCCGTCTCGGCCGCGAAATGCTCCAGCCCGCTCAGCGCCTCGTCTCCGGTGTCGAAGATCACCGCGTAGGTCCGCGGCGTCTGCTCCTCGATCAGCTTCCAGTTCAATCCGACCTCCTGCGTTGCCATGCGACGGCGAGCGCTCCGCCTGCGAGCGCGGCCACTCCGACGGAGGCCCGGCGCGCTCCCGCGTGGCCGTCATGGATGACGTCGACCATCCGGTCGTAGCCGCGTTCCGGATACTCGCCGGGAGGGCCACCGGGGCCTTGTCGCATCGCCATCTGCACGACCTGTGCGACGTGTAACGCCCGCCGGTCGGTCGTCTGCCGGATCTGCTCGCGACAGCTGAAGCCGTCGGTGATGACGACGGCGTCGCGCGGCGCGGCACGCACCGCCGGGAGCAGGACGCGCTCGCCAACCTGGATCGACACGTCGTAGTGGTCCCGCTCGAATCCAAACGCACCGGCCATGCCGCAGCACCCTGAGTCGAGTACCCGGTAGTCCAGTCCCAGCCTATCGAGCAGCGTCTCCTCGTCGCCCATGCCGAGCACCGACTTGTGGTGACAGTGCCCGTGGACGATCGCCCGACGCTCGAGCCGCGGGAGCGGGAAGTCCCCGGCACGCTGGACCATGAATTCGCTGAAGAGATAGGTCTGATCGAAGAGACGGCGCGCGTCCTCGTCGTCGGCGAGCAGGTTGGTCATTTCGTCACGGAACACCGAGACGCAGCTCGGCTCGAGCCCCACGAGCGGCACGCCGGCCCGAATCTCCGGTCGCAGGTCGTCGAGGATCCGGCGCAGCAGGTGCGCCGCCAGGTCGAGCATGCCGAAGTCGTAGAGCGGGCGCCCGCAGCAGAGCGTCGCCGTCGGCACGATCAGCCGGTAGCCGGCGCGCTCCAGCACCTCGACGGCTGCCTGCAGCGTCTCCGGGTGGAAGTGGTCGTTGAAGGTGTCCGGCCAGAGGATCACCTTCGGCCCATCGGTGTTGGCCGGGGTCCGCCGGGAAAACCACTGCCGGAAGGTCTGGGGGGCGAAGGCCGGCAGCGATCGCTGGGGCGCGATGCCGCCGGCCGCGTGCGCGACGCCGCTCAGAAGCGGAACCTGAGTCATGACGTTCGCCAGGCTCGGCGCGACGCTTGCCAGTCGCGCCCACCAGTGGATGAGCCCCATGGCGTAGGCGGAGCGTGGGCGAAGGCGGTGCTCGTAGTAGTGGGAGAGGAACTCCGCCTTGTAGGTCGCCATGTCGACCTCGACCGGGCAGTCTCCCTTGCAGCCCTTGCAGGCCAGGCACAGGTCGAGCGCGTCGCGCACGTGGTCGTCGCGCCACCCGGCGATCACGTCTCCCTCGAGCATCTCGAACAGCAGGCGGGCGCGTCCGCGCGTGGTGTCGGCCTCCTCTCGCGTCACCATGAAGCTCGGGCACATCGTGCCGCCACCCAGCCGCCGGCACTGCCCGACGCCGACGCAGCGGAGGGCCGCGCGGGCAAAGCTGCCGCCATCCGAGGGGTACTTGAAGTGGGTCTTGACTGGCGCCGGCTCATAGGAGGTGCCCAGGCGAAGGTCGGAGACGATCGGATTTGGGTCGACGACCTTGCCCGGGTTCATCATCCAGTCGGGATCCCAGATCTGCTTGAACTCGCGGAACGCCTGCATCAAGCCCGACGGGTACATCTTCGGCAGCAACTCCGCGCGAGCCTGTCCGTCGCCGTGCTCGCCTGAGAGTGACCCGCCATAGCGCACGACGAGGTCGGCCGCGTCACCCATGAAAGCGCGAAAGTGCGCGATCCCGTCCGCCGTCCGCAGGTCGAAGTTCATCCGTCCGTGCACGCACCCCTGGCCGAAGTGCCCGTAGAGGTCGCCGTGGTAGCCGTAGCGATCCATAAGCTTGCGCAGGTCGCGGAGGTAGTCCCCGAGACGATCGGGCGGCGCGGCGGAGTCCTCCCAGCCGGGCCAGGCCGGGGGCCGGCCCGGCGCCTCCGCAGATGCAGCGAGTGCCGCCTCGCGAACTGCCCAGACCTGGTGTTGCTCTCTGGAGTCGGTCACCAGCCTCGCGCTCGGCCGTGGTGTCCACTGCCGCACGGCGTCGACTAGGCCGCGCGCTCGGTCCTCCGCCTCATCGGCAGTGTCGCCACCGAACTCGATGATGAGCCAGCCGTCGCCCGCCGGCAGCCGCGCCACCCCCGACGGGTGCAGGTGCTTCTTGCGCATGTCCTCGACGAGGAAGCCGTCCATACCCTCGAGCCCGATGGGATCGTGCTCCATCAGCACCGGAACCCGGTCGCAGGCCGTGTAGATATCCGGGAAGCCCAGCACGACCAGCGCGCGACGCGGAGGGCTATCCACCAGGCGGAGCGTCGCCTCGAGGACGGTCACGCAGGTGCCCTCGGTGCCCGTAAGCGCCCTGGCCACGTTGAAGTCGTTCTCGGGGAGCAGCTGGTCAAGCGGAAAACCGGAGATTCGCCGCGGGATGTCGGGAAAGCCGTGGTGAATCTCGTCCGCATGGCGGTCGCGCAAATCGCGGAGTTTCCGATAGATCTCCCCACTGCGCCCACCCTCGTTGACGAGCGCGTCGAGGCGCGCGTCGTCGGTCGGGCCAACGCGCAGGCGCAGCCCGTCGTAGGTCAACACCTCGAGCTCGAGGACGTTGTCGCCGGTCTTGCCGGCCATGACGGAGTGCACGCCACAGGAGTTGTTGCCGATCATGCCGCCGAGGGTATTGCGATTGTGGGTAGCCGGATCGGGGCCAAAGGTCAGCTGATGCTGCTCGGCGGCGTCGCGCAGGGTGTCGAGAATGACCCCGGGCTGGACCCGCGCGACCTTCTTCGTCGGATCAATCTCCAGCACCCGGTTGAGGTGCTTCGAGAAGTCGATCACCACGGCCACGTTGCACGTCTGACCGGCGAGACTTGTCCCGCCGCCCCGTGGCAGGATCGGCACCCGGTGGATCCGGCAGACCTCCACGGTCCTGACGACGTCGTCGATCGTGCGCGGGACGACGACGCCGATGGGGACCTGCCGGTAGTTGGAGGCGTCTGTCGAGTAGAGCGCCCGGCTGCCGCCGTCGAAGCGCACGCCGGCACCGATCGCCGAGACGAGGTCGTGCTGGAGGGAGCGCGCGGCATCCCGCGTGAGCCGGCCCGGCAGCATCGCCGCGCGGTGTCCGCCAGACGTGGACCTGGTCAATGGGCTCCTCCCTCGCGAGATTCGCAGTGCCTACAGCGCGTAGCGGGCCGCGTCCGCCCGCTTGAGCTCCAGCCCCAGCCCGGGCCGCGACAGGTCCGGCCGCAGCGTGCCGTCCACCGGCTCGAGGACACCGTCGAATAGCAGGTGATCGGCCCGGACGTGGTCGTGGAAGTACTCCAGGTGCCGCACGTTCGCGAGCGCACAGGCCGGCTGGACGTGGAGCGACGGGGCGCAGTGTGCCGAGAGCGGCATCGAGCGGGCCTGGCAGAGTGCACCCACGCGGAGGAAGTCGGAGATCCCGGCGCATCGGGAGGCGTCGGCCTGGAGCACGTCGACGGCCTCAGCCTCGAGCATGCGGCGGAAGTACCACAGGTCGTACCCGTACTCGCCCGCGGCGATGTCCATGCCCGCCGGGGCACGATCGCGCAGCAAGTGGAGCCCCGCCAGGTCGTCCGACGACACTGGCTCCTCGAACCAAGTGACCGCGAGCGCCGCGAAGGCGTCCGCCTGTGCGAGGGCCTGCTTCCGCGCGTAGGCGCCGTTCGCATCGACGAAGAGCTGAGTCCGCGGGCCGATGGCCTCGCGCGCGGCACGCACCCGCCGGAGGTCATCGGCCGGGTGCGTGCCGATCTTCATCTTGACCATGGTGATGCCCTGATCGACCCACCCGGCGAGTTGGGCCTGGAGTTGCGCGAGCGTGTAGGACGTGAATCCGCCGCTCCCGTAGATCGGCACCTCCCGCCGTGCCGCCCCGAGCAGCGTCACCAGCGGCAGGCCAAGCAGCCGTGCCTTCAGGTCCCAGAGCGCCGCGTCGACGGCCGCGATCCCCATCGAGGAGATGCCGGGACGCCCGAGGTTGCGGATCGCGTGGACCATCGCCTCCCAGGCGGCCGGCACCGACATCGCGTCCAGCCCGACGACCACGTCACACAAAGACTCCTGGACCAGGCGCGCCGTCGCCGCGTCCGCGTACGTGAACCCCATGCCGGTCTCGTCACCGGCATGCGCGTGCACCACGACCACGGTCGTCGCGTTCCAGGCGAAGGTGCCATCTGACTCGGGGAGGTCGGTGGGAACGCGGTAGACGGCGACGTCGATCGCGGTGATCGGGCAGTCGATGCGCGACACGGCGGAGTTGGGCATGTGATGCGGCTCTTCCACGGATGAACGGAAAGACGCGGTCGATCGGCCAACCGGTCCGACCGCCGAGATGACCATGGTCGTTCTGGCAGGTCATGGCGTGGCCGGGTTATCTCGCCGGAGCCGGTCGGTCGATCCGCCGATCTCGGTCCGACAGGTACCAGTCAGCAGCATCAGTGCCACGCCGCTCGACGCTCCGCGTGGCACTCGACGTGCCGTGTCAGCGAACTGACCGGCGACGACCAGAGGCCCGGAGATTGAGGACGCCAGTGAAACGCGACGAGTACCAGCAGGACAGCGAGCAGAACACCGAGCGCGCGGCACAGGCCGGCGCACGGCGCTGGGACCCCGGCATCCGGGTATTCAATCCGGAGGAGATCACGGTCGACGTACCGCCGGGAACGACGGTCGTCGATCGGGTCGGCGACGAGATTGGGACCGTGCGCGCCGTCTATACCCCGATCGGACTTGATGTTTTCAACGCCGACCCCTACAACGCCTTCATCTACGTGGATCGCCCGGGGCTGGCCGCCGACCTGTTCATCCCGGCACGCTTCATCGGGCACGTCGGGAACGGCCAGGTCCGGATGACGATCACCAAGGGGGAGATGCGCGGGCTCGACTGGCAGAAACCCGACTGGATACGGGCCTGACGCGGGTCGGACCGCAACTGCGCTCCCGGGTCGCGAAACGTCGCGCGGCCGACCTCGGGCAAGGCCGAGGTCTGTCCTCCGGTTGCGGCGGGCACGCCGTTGCTGGTAGAAACAGGCTCCGGGGCCGACTTCGCGCGAGCCGCAGTCTCCGCTCGTCGCGTCGCGCAACTGGTTCAGAGCCCGCGTAGCGTGGACGCGGCTCCCCGACAAAGACTGCCGGGCGGTTGCACTCGCGCGGCGCGAAGTTCCGCTCAAAGATGCCGAAGACGACGGGCCCCGGTGTAGCGGGTACTAGCGGTGGCGCCGTCGGCGCAGGATCGGCCCCAAATGACCGTGGTCGGAATCGCCGTCTCACTTCTCCTGATCCTGGTCTACCTCTGGACGCTCGAGGGAATCTGGCGCGTTCCGTTTCGCGCGCTCGGCGTCCTGGTGGCAGGTTTGGCGATCCAGAGCGTCCTCATCATGCTCCTGCTACGGCTGCGAACCCCGCATCTCTTGCTCCGGATCATCCAGGAGTGGATGGTCGGGCTCTTCGTCGTTCTCGGGGCGCTCGCGCTGCGTCTGGCGTGGCGCGCGCTGCGCGGCCGTCGCCGCCCGGCGATCATCGCGTCCGACGTCATCGCGGGCGCCTTCACCGCGCTGATCCTGGTCTACGCGATCCTGCCTCGTGCCATCCTCCCCGGTCGCGGCAGTCCACGACAGACGCTCGGCTCCCTCGCGGTGCTGCTGCTCCTCCCCGGCCTGTACCTGTGCGGGCGTGTCTTTCGCACCGACCGGCGTGAGGACCTTCGCTGGGTTGCCCGGGCACTGCTCGCGACGGCCATGCTGGTCGGACTCCTCGGAGTCATCGAGCTGTGGTTCGTGCCGTCTCGCCTGTGGATTCACTGGGGAGTGGCCGGACTGGGCAACTGGCTCGACACGGCGTTCTCGGGTCCTGGCGGTCTTCCCGAGACATTCTTTCAGTCCATCGGGCCCGGGCTGGCGCTGCGTCGCCTCGTCTCGACCTTCCTGAACCCGACAGGGGTCGCCGTCACGGGCCTCCTGATTGCTCCACTCGCGGTGGCGGTACTGGGCCCCTGGCGGGTCGACGGTCTGGCCAAAGGCTTTCGCTGGGCGGCAGTGAGTCTGCTGGCACTCGGAGTCATCCTCAGCCTGTCGTGGCTCGTCGTGGCGGCGCTGGTGGTCGAGGCCGTGCTGCTGGCGGTACTCCTTCACCGGCGCGAGGTGGTGATCGCGGCCGGAGGGATCATCGTGGCCTCCCTGCTGGTGCTCTTCCTCTACCCGGCGCGTGGGCCCGTCGTGACCTCCACCCTCGCCGATGCTCGTCCACCAGCCGGCTACACACTGGTCCGTGACCTGGCGCGGACGGCGGCCCGCCTTGGACTGCCCGGCACCCCGCGCGTCGCGCCGGAGAGCACGGCACCAACCAGCGCCCGACTGCCGGCTGCCGGCTCGACGGACGGGCTGCGCGCCGCAGGGTTGTCGCTTCGCGGTGACTTCGATGCCGCACTTGAGGGACTGTCGACCGCCTGGCGGCATCCACTCGGTATCGGGCTTCAGCCAATGCCATCCGGCGCCCAACTCTCGGCCGGCACCGGCAGCGGCGCGCTGTCCAACCTGGTCGACGAGGTCGGAATCCTCGGCGGTCTGCTCTTCCTCGCGTTCTACGGGCTCGCGGTGGCATCCGCCTTCCGGACCGTGCGGCGGACGCCGCGGGATCCGCTCGCGACGGGCTTCGCCCTGATCACCTTCGTGGGCGGGCTCGCCCTGCTCCCGATCATGCTCTCGACCGACATCTGGAGCGTCACCGCCGCCACGGTCCTCTTCTGGTGGACCGCGGGCATGAACGCGGGCACCGCACCCGACGCCGTGAGCGCGACTCCTGCTCCCCTGCCGACATCGATCGCTGCCGCTGGCCCAGTCGACGCCGCGTGCCCCTAGCGACGCTGGAGCGGCACCCTGAGGCCACGGATGTCATCCGTTCGGCGAGGCGGTCACGGGCAGAGCGTCTTTAGCTCCACGGTTCGGTCGGCCGTCAACGGCACGAGAGCCGGCACGCTGCAGCCCTGCTGCGCAACCGTCATCTGCACGGTGGCGACGCCGGGCTGACGACGCAGGAGCAGCACGTTCGTCTGTGGCATCGAGAAGACGACCGTGAGGGATCCGCTCTGCCCGGGCGCGAGCGGCATCCGGTAGGCTCCGCCGTTGGGCGCCTGCGGGTCGGGCTCGGCCGCCTGCGACCGTGTGACTACCCGGCTGCCGGTCGGCAGCACCAACTGGATCCACCAGTCCTGGAATCCCTCGTAGAAGTCGGTCCCCGGTCCGGTCCCGGTGTTCTTCAGGCGCAACGCGAGCGTCGCCTGAATGCGTCCGCCGGACGGGGCAGACAACGTCAGGGTCGTGTCGGGCTGCAGGTTGGTACTCGACTTGTCGGTGACCAGGTTCCCGTAGACGACAGCCAGGGTCGGCATGCCTGGGTCCGGCTCCAGCCGGCCACTCCAGCGCTGCTGGTCGAGCAACGACTCGACTGCCGGGGTCGCCGAGTAGAACTGCACGTCCCGAGCGTTGGCCGCGGTAAACAGGCTCTTGCCCGCCGACAGCAACTCGCCGCGCGGTGAGATCTTCAGCCGGTCGATCAGCGCCTGGCCGATCGTGCTGAGCGCCTCCTTGTGCAGGTTGTACCCCTGCGATCCACCGATGATGCCCTCGATCTGCAGCCGGCGTGGGCGCTCGATCTCGGAGTAGACGTTGTCGGCCGTGATCAGGCGATCCTGGCCGTCGATGTTGACGTGCATCGGACCGGTGACCCGCAGCAGGTCTGAGACGAGCGACGGCTCGATCGCCACCACGCCGTTGATACTCGGCCAGTCCGTCTGCGCGTACATGCTCATGAACTGCCGCGCCGAGGTCGGGAAGTTGGCGAACCACGTTGCATCCTGGATCAAGAACCCGTCCTGTGGGAAGTAGTGGGCGATGGGGTACGGCTCCGGGAGCTTCACGGTGCGCATGTGGACGTAGTCGTCGGAGAGATCGTGGACGTCAAAGAACTGGTAGCCGCGAATCTGCCCGCGATCGAAGGTGACGAGCGCCACCGTCCCCGGGAATCCGCCGGCCGGCCGTAGCTCGGCCCAGTTCTGGAACAGCAGCATGTAGCGAGTCGGGCCGTTCTCGCCCAGTGCCGCGCTGATGGCCGGCAGATCCTGGGCAAGCTGGTCGAGGTTGACCCGCGCGGTCAGTCGGTCGAACGTCGACAACTCGCTGGCGAACGTTCCCGGCAGCACGTTCGCGTCGATCGTGGCGCGCACGGCCCGCGCCCGATCGTAGTCGCGTACCATCGCCGTCACGTCGCCCGCGTGGGCGTGGAGCACGTCGAGCCAGGTCGGCCCGGACGGCGCCGTCTTGCTCATCGCGCCGGTCGCGTTGAACGCGGCGAACGCCGCCTCGCCGACGCGGACGCCGATTTGCCCGGCGGCCACGAGATCGCTCGCCATCACGAGCGTCCGCCGCGCCGCGATGTAGCGCGGGCCAATCCATGGCACGTGCGGCACGACACCACCGAGCACCGGCGGCGCGAGCGTGCCGCTTAGCGTCTGAATGTTCGCCTGCAGCGCATCGAGCTGTGACGTTGCGGCCTGAAGGTCGGGGTCCCGAATGGTCGAGGGACTTCGATGGGAGAGCGCCTGTAGCGCGCTGATCTCCTGCCGGGCCGATCGATACGCGAGCCAGGTATCGTAGCCACGGACGCCCAGCGCGATCGTCAGGATCAGCACGCATGCGCCCGCAACCGACCAACCGAGCATCCGCCAGCTTGGGTCCACCGCGGAGCGAGAACGAACGGGCGTCGCCCTCACGGACGGCGGGGGCGCGGGAGCCGGTGAATGCACCGCGAGCTTGGTGAGTCGGGAAGGGCGCCGCGACTCACCCGCCATGGCGCGCACGCCAATTCGACACGCCGGGCGGGCCCAGGCTGGCCCAAGTCAGCGCCACGCGCCGTCCCCTCCTCCTCAGCCGGTACAGCCATCGCGGAACCGGGAAATCAAGTGAATACTGGTGTACGTTCCCGCTCGCCGCAATCCTACATCGGCGACCTCCCGGACGACGGCGGAACGCTACCGACCGACGCTGATCATCCGGTCGATCGCCACACGGGCCCGGCGAGCGACGTCCGGATCCACCACGATTGGGTAGACCAGATCGCGCAGTGACCGGTACACCTTCTCGAGGGTGATCGACTTCATGTAGCCGCACACCGCGGACTCGCGGACCGCCACGAACTCCTTGCCCGGAGCCTGCCGATGCAGCCGGTGGAGCACGCCGGTCTCCGTAGCGACCAGGAACCTCCGCGCCTGCGCGCTCGCGGCGTAGCGAACCATGCCCTCGGTCGAGAGCACGCGAGTCCGCGCGGCGTCGAGCCGCCCCGACTGCAGGTCGAGCAGGCACTTGGAGCCGCAGGCACACTCCGGGTGGACCAGGAGTTCGGCATCGGGGTGGAGCGCCCGGGCACGGTCGACGTCGTCGGCGACGATGCCGCCGTGAACGTGGCACTCACCCAGCCAGAGGTGCATGTTGGTGCGCCCCGTCTCGCGTCGAACCCACTCGCCAAGGAACAAATCCGGCAGAAAGAGGACCTCGCGGCCGGCAGGGATCGAGCGCACGACATCCACCGCGTTGGCGGAGGTGCAGCAGTAGTCGCTCTCCGCCTTCACTTCCGCGGACGTGTTCACGTAGGA
>DASSZN010000265.1:0-5849 GCA_035702805.1 Thermomicrobiaceae bacterium
GTCTGGTGCTACATTTGCGATAGGTGGGCCGTCATCGCCCGGCAAGATGTGCGGGCGGGTCCGGGGAGGAGCGCGCGGTGCGGCTGACGAGCCAGGTCGACCGGTCCGACGTCGAGTTCCGGGCCAACCGCGAGGCGAACCTGCGTGCCGTCGAGGAGCTGCAGGAGCGGCTGCGGCGCGCGCAGGCCGGCGGCGGCGAGGTCGCCCAGCGCCGGCAGCGCCAGCGCGGCAAGCTCCCGGTACGCGAGCGCATCGAGCGGGTGGTCGACCCCGCCAGCCCATTCCTCGAACTGTCGGCGCTGGCGGCCGAGGAGATGTACGACGGCGACGCCCCGGCGGCGGGGATCGTCACCGGTATCGGGCGCATCGGCGGGCGCCCGGTCGTGATCGTGGCCAACGACTCGACCGTCAAGGGCGGCACCTACTTCCCGATCACGGTCAAGAAGCACCTGCGCGCCCAGGAGGTCGCCCTCGCCAACTACCTCCCCTGCCTCTACCTGGTCGACTCCGGCGGCGCCTTCCTGCCCCTGCAGAGCGAGGTCTTCCCCGACCGCGACCACTTCGGCCGCATCTTCCGCAACCAGGCGCTCCTCTCGGCCGCCGGGCTGCGCCAGGTCTCGGCGGTGCTCGGGCCCTGCACGGCCGGCGGCGCCTACGTGCCGGCCATGAGCGACGAGGCGGTCATCGTGCGCGGTACCGGCACGATCTACCTGGGCGGCCCGCCCCTGGTGAAGGCGGCCACCGGCGAGGAGGTCACCGCCGAGGAACTGGGGGGCGCCGACGTCCACGGGCGCATCAGCGGCGTGGTCGACTACGTCGTCGACGACGAGGCGAGCGCGCTCCAGCTCGCCCACGACCTGCTGGCCGAGCCGCGCCGCTCGCCGCCGCCGCTCCCCTTCGAGCGTGCCCCGATCGCCGAGCCGGAGGAGGACCCGGAGGATCTGCTCGGCATCGTCTCGCCCGACCCGCGCCACCCCTACGACGTGCGCGGCGTGCTGGCGCGGGTGCTCGACGGCTCCCGCTTCCGCGAGTTCAAGGCGACCTACGGCCAGACCCTCGTCTGCGGCTTCGGCCACCTCTACGGCATCCCGGTCGGCGTGCTGGCCAACAACGGCGTCCTCTTCGCCGACTCGGCGCGCAAGGGCGCTCACTTCGTGATGCTCTGCGCGCAGGAGCGCATCCCCCTCCTCTTCTTCCAGAACATCACCGGCTTCATCGTCGGCAAGCGCTACGAGCACGAGGGGATCGCCCGCGACGGCGCCAAGATGGTCTCGGCGGTGGCGGTCGCTCAAGTGCCGAAGCTGACGGTGATGATCGGCGCCTCCTACGGCGCCGGGAACTACGCCATGTGCGGCCGCGCCTACGACCCGCGCTTCGTCTTCGCCTGGCCGACCGCGAAGATCGGGGTGATGGGGGGCGAGCAGGCGGCCGGGGTGCTGGTCACCATCCGGGAGCGGGCGGCCGAGCAGCGGGGTGAGACCCTGGACGCGGCGGGGCTGGCCCGGCTGCGCGCCGAGGTGGAGGCGCGCTACGCCGAGGAGACGAGCCCCTACTTCGCCACGGCTCGGCTGTGGGACGACGGGGTGATCGACCCGCGCCAGACGCGCCAGGTGCTCGGCCTGGCCCTGCAGACGGCGCTCAACGCCCCGATCCCGGCCACCGACTACGGCGTGCTGCGAATCTGACGCGCGACGCGCGCCAACGGACACGGACACCAGACCTGGAGGAGGCGGGAGATGGACGACCTCCGCATCGAGCAGCGCGGCAGCGCGCGCTGGCTGATCCTGAACCGGCCCGACAAGCGCAACCCGCTCAACCGCAACCTGCTACGCGCCCTGCACGGCGCCGTCGAGACCGCCGCCAGCTACGACGACACGCGCTGCATCGTCCTGGCCGGGGCGGGCCCGGTCTTTTGCGCCGGGGCGGACCTGGCGGAGGCGGTCCAGGCCGACGATCCGGCCATCCTGGCCGCCGACGGCGAACTCCTGTCGCGATTGCTCCAGGCGATCGTGGAGTCGCCCAAGCCGGTCATCGCGCGGGTGCAGGGGGCGGCGCTGGCGGGCGGCTTCGGGCTGGCGGCCGCCGCCGACATCGTGGTCGCCGCCAGCGACGCGCGCTTCGCCCTGACCGAGGTGCGGATCGGGCTGGTGCCGGCGGTCATCGGGCCGTACGTCCTCCGGGCCCTGGGGACGCGCCAGGCAATCCCGCGCATGCTCCTCGGCGCCGCCTTCGACGCGGAGGAGGCGCTGCGGATCGGGCTGGCGCACCGCGTGGTCGAGCCGAACGCGCTCGACGCGGCGGTCGACGAAGTGGTCGAGGACCTGAGCCGCGGCGCGCCCGGCGCGCTGGCGGCGGTCAAGCGCCTCGTCGCCGGGGTCGAGGGCCTGGGGTTCGACGAGGCACGCGAGGTCACCGTCGGGCTCTACGCGGAGCGGCGGCAGAGCGCCGAGGGCCAGGAGGGGATGCGCTCCTTCCTCGAGAAGCGCCGGCCGCGCTGGGCGGCCGGGGCATGACCCGGCGCCTGGCGATCGCCAACCGCGGCGAGGTCGCGATCCGCATCGCCGCCACCTGCCGCCTGCGCGGCATCGAGCCGGTCCTCCTCGTCGGCGAGCCGGACGCCGACGGCCTGGCCGCCCGCGCCATCGGGCGCGTCGAGGTGCTCGGCCCGGCCGGCTCCGAGCTCGACCCCGACCTCGTGGTCGCGGCGGCGCGGCGGGCCGGCGCCGCCCTGCTCCACCCGGGCTACGGCTTCCTCAGCGAGCGACCCGCGCTCTCGGCCGCCTGTGCCGCGGCCGGCATCACCTTCGTCGGCCCCACCCCGGAGACGCTCGAGCGCTGCGGCGACAAGGTCGAGACGCGGCGCGTCGCCGTCCAGGTCGGCGTCCCGGTGCTGGCCGCCAGCCTGCCGCTCGGCCCCGACCCCGCGGAGTGGCGCGCGGCTGCCGTCGAGATCGGCTACCCGGTGCTGGTCAAGGCCGCCCTCGGCGGCGGCGGAGCCAGCCTGCGACGCGTTAGCGACCCCGACGCGCTGGAGGAGGCGGTCGCCTCCTCGCGCCGCGAGGCTGAGGCAGCCGGGGCCGGACCCGTCCTCTACCTGGAGCGCTTCCTCGAGGACGCCCGCCACATCGAGGTGCAGGTAGCCGGCGACGGCACCCGCGCGCTGGCGATCGGCGACCGCGAGTGCTCGCTACAGCGCCGCCACCAGAAGGTGATCGAGGAGGCACCCGCGCCCAACCTGCCGGACGACGCCCGCCGCAAGCTCCACGGCTACGCCGTCGCCGTCGCCGAGGCGGTCAAGCTGGCGAGCCTGGCCACGGTCGAGTTCCTCTACGGCGCGGACGGGACCATCGCCTTCCTCGAGGTCAACCCGCGGCTGCAGGTCGAGCACCCGGTGACCGAGGCGGTGGCCGGCATCGACCTGGTCGCGCTGCAGCTCGACGTCGCCGACGGCTGCCCACTGCTGGCGGAGGCACCGGCCCCGCGCGGCCACGCTATCGAGGCCCGCCTCTACGCCGAGGACCCGGCCAACCACTACCTGCCCAGCCCGGGGCGCCTCGACGTCCTCGCGCTGCCGGCCGCGCCGCGCCTGCGCGTCGACGCCGCCTACGCGGCGGGTGACACCATCCCCGGGCGCTACGACCCGCTCATCGCCAAGCTCGTGGCGTTCAGCGCCGACCGGGACGCCGCGGTCGCCACGCTGCGCGACGCGCTCGTCCGCACCGGCGTGGCAGGCGTCGCCACCAACCGCCCCTGGCTGATCGCCCTCCTCGACGACCCGCGCGTGCGCGCCGGGCGCTACTCGACCGCCACCGCGGCGGAGGTCCCGGCGCCGGACGGGCCGCCGGGCCGGCTCGCTGGCGCGGCGCTCCTCGCGACCGCGCTCGACCGGCCGCCGAGCGACGACCCCTGGGAGCGGATCGGCCCCTTCCGGCTCTCCGGCGCGGCCGAGATCGCCTTCTCGTCTCCGGACGGCGGCTGGGAGCGCGTCTTCAAGGTCGAGCGCGCGGGGGCGGGCTGGCGCGTCGAGGTGGCGGACGACGAGGACGGCGGTGGTCTGGACTTCCGCTGGTGGCGCGGCGCGGACGACGTCTGGACGGTGGACCTGGGCGGTGGGGTCGGCCGCGCGGCGGTCGTGCGGCGCGCCGATGGCACGCTCGAGATCACCGACGCGAACGGCCGCTGGCTGGCCCGGCCGGGCCGGCGAAGCGCCGAGGCAGGGCGCGGGGCGGCGCGGGCGGACGGGATCATCCGGGCGCCCCTGCCCGGCAAGGTGCTGCGGGTCCCGGCGGAGCCGGAGCAAGTCGTCGTCGCCGGCGAGCCGCTGGTAATCATGAGCGCGATGAAGATCGAGGTCGTGCTGCGCGCACCGGCACCCGGGCGCGTCACGACGGTGCGCTGCTGGCCGGACGAGCAGGTCGATGCCGGGGACGTCCTGGTCGAACTGGCGCTGGAGGCGGAGCCGTGAGCTACGTCCTGCGCGTTCCCCGCCGGGTCACGGTCGTCGAGGTCGGGCCGCGCGACGGGCTGCAGAACGAGCCGGAGTTGGTGCCGACCGCGGCCAAGGTCGCCTTCGTCGAGGCGCTGGCGGCCGCCGGGCTGCCGGTCGTCGAGGCAGCGAGCTTCGTCAGCCCGAAGGCCGTGCCGCAGATGGCCGGCTCGGACGAGGTGATGCGGCAGGTGCGGCGCCGTCCCGGCACGCGCTACCCGGTGCTGGTGCCGAACGAGCGCGGGCTGGAGCGGGCGCTGGAGGCCGGCTGCGACGCGATCGCCCTCTTCACCGCCGCCTCGGAGGCCTTCAGCCAGGCCAACATCCGCGCCAGCATCGACGAGAGCTTCGCCCGCTTCGCGCCGGTCGTCGCGCGCGCGCGAGCCGCTGGGCTCTGGCTCCGGGGATATGTCTCGACCGCCGTCGACTGCCCCTACACCGGCCCGGTCGACCCTGAGCAGGCCGTCGACGTCGCCGCCCGCCTCTTCGCGCTCGGCTGCGACGAGGTCGCCCTGGCCGACACCATCGGCACCGCCACCCCCCGCGCCGTCGACCGCCTGCTCGACCTGACCCGACGCCGCCTCGGCCTGGCGCGCATCGGCCTCCACTTCCACGACACGAACGGACTGGCGCTCGCCAACGTCATGGTCGGCCTGGACTACGGCGTGACGGTCTACGACGCCGCGGCCGGCGGCATGGGCGGCTGCCCCTTCGCCCCCGGCGCGCCCGGCAACCTGGCCACCGAGAAGTTGCTGCGGCTGCTCGACGGGCTGGGGGTCGAGACCGGCGTCGACCGCGCCGCCGTGGAGCGGGCGGTCGCCGAACTACGCGCGGCCGTGCCCGGCATCGGTGAGCGGCACGCCAACGCGGCGTAAGTCGCCGGACGGGGCTAACCATTCGACCAGAAGCGCGCGGGAGTGCCGTTCCTGGAGCCGCGGGGGCACGTCCCCCAGCGTCAGTCGGCGGGATGGGCTCCATCGGTCGCCGCCCGGATGGCGCGGATCTCCTCGACGTGCTCCAGCGCGTGCCCCGCGAGCATCCCGATCAGGGCGATCACCGTGGGGTTCGCCGAACCCGTCGCGCTCCGCGTCGACTGGTGCCACCGGCCCGGCCGGCACGCTACCAGCGCAAGCACGCTCGCGCGCGTCGCATCGAACAGTGCGAGCGACGGCTCGATCGCGCGGTGACGGTAGTCCAGGAAGGCCGCCCAGCCGTCCGGGGGCCAGGGGTTGCCGAGCCACTCGCGCCCCGGCTCGGCGAGCGCCGCGAGGAGCGCCGGGTAGGTCAGCGCCTCGACGTCGGCGAGGTGGTGTGCGATCTGGCGGATCGTCCAGCCGTTGGGCTCCCGGTGCGTATCGAGCCC
>DASSZN010000232.1:0-16193 GCA_035702805.1 Thermomicrobiaceae bacterium
GATGTCGCGGCGGCTCAGCCCCAGCGCGCCGAGCGCCAGGCCGGCGACGGCCAGCACGAGGCAGAGCGCGATCCCGACCCCGTTCCACTGCCCGACCATCGGCTGGCCCAGGTGCGACGTCAGCGCGAGCTGGGCGACCCAGCGCGGCAGCCCCAGCCCGGTCGCGAACAGGTCGATCAGGAAGGTCAGCGCCACCAGCGCGCCGACGGTGACCGCGGCGACCGACGGCCGGACGAGGCCGCCGATCGCGAGGCCGATCCCCGCGAGCGCCAGCGCGTACAGTCCCAGCGCGCCCGCGCCGAGCATCGGCGTCACCGCGTCGCTGCCGGCGAGCGCCGCGCCCAGGCCGATCCCCGCGGCGACGACGACGGTCATGATCGCCAGCGCCGCCATCACGCCGAGCCCCGACGACAGCGCCCAGCGCGCCCGCCCCAGCGGCGTCGTCAGGACCTCGTCGAGCCGCCCGTCGGTCTCGTCCGACGCCCACCCCGCGATCAGCGTCACGGCCGCGTAGCCCGCGAAGATGTAGCCGAACTCGAGGAACACGAGCTGGAGGAAGCCGCCGGCGGCCGTGAGGTCGATCGTCGGGAACAGCTGCTGGAACTGGTGGAGGGTGCTCTGGGCGCCCCCCGGATCGGCGTGCAGGGCCGTGCTGAAGGACGCCGCCGACGCGCCGACGGCCAGGCCGAACAGCCCCAATCCGACGCCCCAGGCCAGCGCGGCCGGCACCCGCTCGCCCAGGGATCGGCTCGTCGGGCCGCGCAGGCCGAGCCAGCCGGACGGCAGGTGGAGCCCGGGCACCGACGTGGTCGCGCCGAGGTCGCGGCGGTCGAACGCGACGAGCCCGATGGCCAGGAAGAGGGTGCTCACGAGCGCGACCGGGATCAGCGAGGGCCAGTCGTACTGGCCGGCCAGCGGCTGGTTCGCGCCGGTCCAGCCGAACCAGGTGAGGGTCGCCCAGCCCGCCAGGGCCGGGACCGTGCCCTGGTAGCCGAAGAGGAGGAAGCCGACCACGGTCACGGCGCCCGAGACGCTGGCGGCGCCGGCCCGCCCGAGCAGGGGCGCAAGGGCGAAGGCCAGCGACCCCGACGCCAGGCCGATCAGCCCGGCCCAGGCCGCGAAGCCGATCGCGGCCTCCCCGCTGATCGCGTCCCCCGGCAGCGTGCCGTAGGCCCGGCCGGTGAACCAGGCGAGCGCGGCGATCACCACCAGCGCGACCGCGAGCCCGGTGACGTGCGCCGCGACCTTCTCGACGGCGATGCGGCGCCGTCCCTGGGGCGCCGTCGCCACCAGATCCAGGCTGCCGCGCCCCGCCTCGCCGGCCAGCGTGGAGGAGAGGGTCAGCAGCGACCAGAAGGCGAGCGTCAAGGCGACGCTGGCCGCGACTTTGAACGAGATCATGCCGCCGAGCGTGGCCAGGTGGGCCGGCGCGGGGCTGCCGTAGATGCCGCGCATGGCGCTCGGCAGCTGCTCGATCAGGTCGACGAAGCCCTGGCGCGATGCCACCGTCGTGTAGGTCTTGCCGTAGTCGGCGCCGGTCGCCACCATCACGAGCCCCAGCACCACGGCCATCACGGCGACCCAGACGCGCGAGTCGCGCAGGGTCTTGGCGTAGACGCTGCCGAGCCCGTAGATCCGGCTCAGGGGCGACGCCGGCGCCGACGCGGTGTGGCTCGCCCGGGCAGCCCTCGCGGTCATCGCGCCACCCCCTCGACGGGAGCGGTCGGGGTCGCGGCGTCCTGCCCGTACTGCGCCAGGAAGGCCTCCTCGACGCTCGGCTCGCGGCTGACGAAGTCGAGCAGCTCGTGGCGGGCGGCGGCCTGCACGACCGGGGTGATCGAGCCGGCCACGCGCAGGCGGAGGGTGTGGTCGTCGGCCACGACGTCGCTGACGCCCGGCAGTTGCTCGAACTCCGCGACCGGCACGCTGCCGGCGAAGCGCACCTCGACCTGGTGATGGGCCAGGTCGCGCAGCGCCTCGACGCGGTCGACCGTCACCAGCCGGCCGTCGCGGATGATCCCCACGCGGTCGCAGGTGCGCTCGACCTCGCCCAGGATGTGGCTCGAGAGGAAGACGGTGCGCCCGGCGTCGCGGGCCTCGCGGACCAGGGCGTAGAAGGTCTGCTGGACGAGCGGGTCGAGCCCGGAGGTCGGCTCGTCGAGGATCAGCAGGTCGGGCTGGTGCTGGAAGGCGATGACGAGCCCGATCTTCTGCTTGTTGCCGCGCGAGTACTCGCTGAAGCGCCGCGACGGGTCGATCTCGAGTCGCTCCACGAGTTGCCGCTGGTAGGCGGGGTCGACGCCGCCGCGCAGGTTGGCGAAGTAGCGGATCGTCTGGCCGCCGGTGAGGCGGTTGTAGAGGGAGAACTCGCCGGGGAGGTAGCCGACGCGGCGGTGGATGGCGACCGGGTCGGCGCTGGCGACCATGCCGAAGACGCGGGCGCGACCGCCGGTCGGCCGGATGAGGTCGAGGATGGTGCGGATGGTCGTCGTCTTGCCGGCGCCGTTGGGGCCGAGGAAGCCGAAGACCTCACCGGACTCGACCGTGAGGTCCACGTCGATGATGCCCCGGTGGGCGCCGTAGGCCTTGGTGAGCTTCTCCGTCTCGATGACCGCGGGCATGCGATGCTCCTTTACGGTGCGTGCGCGAAACCGCGCTCAGCCGAACCAGAGGCGAAGGGTGGCCTCGTCGACGAGCGGCAGCGACCCGGCCGGCACGCCGAGGATGCGCTCGAACGCCTCCTGGTAGGCGGCGAAGCTTCCGGCGACGGTCTCGTAGGGGATCGTGCCGGCCTGACGGGCGAGGTAGAGCTCGCCGGCCAGGTCCTGCGCGGTCATCAGCAGGCCGACCATGACGCGACCGGTGTCGGGAGCGCCCGGCGTGAAGACGCCCTCGGCGCGCCCCTGCGCGATGATCGTGTCCAGCATCGGCGCCAGGTAGCCCGTCACCCCCCGCCGGAGCTTGTCGCGCACCAGCGCGTTTTCGTCCGAGTACCAGACGCGCATCAGCTCGAGCACCAGGTCGCGGCGCTCCGCCTTCCACTGCTGCAGGCCGGCGAAGAGGCCGCTGAGCTTCTCGGGCGCGGAGCGGTCGGGGTCGGACACGACCGGCGCGACGGCCGCCATCCCGGCGTCGAGCATGCGCTGGAGGACCCCGTCGAGCAGGGCCGCCTTCGAGTCGAAGTAGTGGTAGAGCGCGCCGCGCGAGACCTCCAGTTCGTCCAGCACGTCCTGGACGCTCATCTGCTCGTATCCCTTGACCAGGATGAGCCGCTGCGCGGCGTCGAGGAACGCCTCGCGGCGGGTCGTGTGGGCTGCCGGGTTCACCGTCCGGGGGATGGCCGCACCTCCTGCCCAATGACCGACCGACTGTCGGTCGGATAATACGCCTCGTCCACCGGCCGTGGAAGTCCCGCCGCCCTGTCCGGGTAGACAGGGAACGACGGGACGACGGGGCCGGGCCCACGGCCATCGCGCGACGCGCACCGGCGCGCGGGTCCGGCCGCGGCGGTCCCGCCACGGGACTTGACAGGACGACCCGGAGGAGAGATAGTATCCTAGGATACTAGTACATTGGAGGTTCCATGATCGAGTTCCACCTCGACGGCCGCTCGGGCGTCGCGCCCTATCTCCAGATCGTCCAGCAAGTCCGCCACGCCCTCCGGCTCGGGCTGCTGCGCGAGGGGGACCAGCTGCCAACGATCAAGGCGGTGGTCGCGCGCCTGGCGATCAACCCCAACACCGTGCTCAAGGCCTACAAGGAGCTCGAACTGAGCGGGCTGGTCGCGGTTCGCCCCGGCATCGGCACGTTCGTCACCCAGACGCTGAGCGCCGCGCCGCTGCTCGCCCTCGGCCCGCTGCGCGCGGACCTCGAGCGCTGGCTGGAGCGGGCGCGCCGCGCCGGGCTGGACGACGAGAGCATCGAGGCCCTGTTTCGCGACTGCTTTCGCGCCGGTGCCGGAGAGGACGTAGCGTGAGCATGACCATGAACGCGAACATCGGCGCGCCCCCCATCCTCGCCGCCGCCGGGCTGGGCAAGCGCTACGGCCGGCACTGGGCCCTGGCGGACTGCACGCTCCAGATCCCGGCCGGGCGGGTCGTCGGGCTGGTCGGTCCCAACGGCGCCGGCAAGACCACCCTCTTGCAGCTCGCGGTCGGGCTGCTCGCGCCGACCACCGGCACGCTCGCCGTCCTCGGCGAGCCGCCGGCGGCCAGCCCGGCGCAGCTCGGGCGGGTCGGCTTCGTGGCGCAGGACACACCGGTCTACCCGACGCTGTCGGTCGCCGACCACCTGCGCCTCGGGGCCTGGATGAACCCCGGCTGGGACCAGGCGCTGGCCGAGCGGCGCGTCGACCGGCTCGGCCTCGACCGGCGGCGTCGGGCTGGCCGGCTCTCCGGCGGCCAGCGCGCCCAGCTGGCGCTCACGCTGGCGCTGGCCAAGCGGCCGGAGCTCCTGATCCTGGACGAGCCGGTGGCCGCGCTCGACCCGCTGGCGCGGCGGGAGTTCCTCCAGGGACTGATGGAGGTGGTGGCCGAGGGGGGCCTGAGCGTCGTCTTCTCGACCCACGTCATCGGCGACCTGGAGCGCGTCTGCGACTACCTGGTCGTGCTGGTCGCCTCGCGGGTGCGGGTGGCGGGCGAGATCGACGCGCTGCTGGCGGAGCACCGGCGCCTGACCGGCCCGCGGCGCGACCTCGACTCCCTCCCGCCGGGCCAGCAGGTGGTCGAGGCGAGCCACACCGACCGCCAGAGCACGCTGCTGGTGCGCGCCGCCGGACCGATCCTCGACCCGGCCTGGACCGTCGAGCCGGTCGGCCTGGAGGATCTGGTGCTGGCCTACATGAGCCAGGCGCAGGGGACGGCGCAACCCGGCCCGGTATTGCGGGAGGTCTCCCGATGGCCCGCCTGACCTGGCTGCAGTTCCGGCTGCAGTCCGCCGTTGCCCTGGCCGCGCTGGCGGCCGTCGCCCTCGCGGTGGCCCTCACCGGCCCGCGGCTCGCCCAGGTCTACGCCACGACCGTCGCGCCATGTCTGGCGCAGGCGGGGGGGAACGCGGGGAGCTGCGGGTTCACCGTGACCGCGTTCATCCACAGCGACGCGCTCCTGCAGACCGTGCTCCGCGACGCCCTGCTCGCCGCGCCCGCCCTGCTCGGCATCTTCTGGGGCGCTCCGCTGGTGGCGCGGGAGCTGGAGACTGGCACCTTCCGGCTGGTCTGGACGCAGAGCGTCACCCGGTGGCGCTGGCTGGCGGTCAAGCTCGGCGTGGTCGGGCTGGCGAGCGCCGCCCTCATCGGGCTGCTCAGCCTGCTGGTCACCTGGTGGTATGCCCCGATCGACCGGGTGAACGCCACCGTCATCTACTGGCAGGGACCGATCAACCTGGACCTCAACCGCTTCGACCCACCGGTGTTCGACCTGCGCGGGATCGTGCCGATCGGTTGCGCGCTGTTCGCCTTCGCGCTCGGGGTTACCGCGGGCGTGCTCATCCCCCGGATCCTGCCGGCCATGGCGGTCACGCTGCCGCTGTTCGTCGGCGGCAGAGCCGCCGCGACCTGGGTCCGGCCGCACCTGATGGCGCCCGTCCGCCAGAGCCTGCCGTTCGTGTGGGGCCCCGGCGCCGGCATCGGCCAGAGGAGCGTCGGCGCCGGGTTCTTTGCCGCCCCGCCGACGCCAAAGTTGCCGAACGCCTGGGTCTACGCGAACGTGCTGGTCGACCGGGCCGGGCAGGCGCCGTCGAGCCGGTTCCTCCAGGGCGCCTGCCCGTGGCTCACCGTTGACGTCACCGGCGCCAACGGTGGCGTCGGCAGCGGGGCGTCCACGGCCACGGCCGCGCCCGGTCCGGGAGGGCCGAGCAGCCAGCAGATCCACGCCTGCGTCTCCGCGGTCGCCGCGCGGTTCCACCAGGTAGTGACCTACCAGCCGGCCGACCGCTACTGGGCGTTCCAGGGGCTGGAGACGGCCATCTACGTCGGGCTGTCCCTGCTGCTCGCTGGGCTCTGCCTCTGGTGGCTCCAGCGCCGCGTCGCTTGACGGAGGTTCCACGATGGTCCGGCTGACCTGGCTGCAGTTCCGTGTCCAGACCTTCGTCGTCCTGGCAGCGCTGGCGTTGGTGGCGATCGCCGTCGTGCTCACCGAGCCGCAACTCGCCCACATCCGGTCGCTGGTCGCGACGCCGTGCGAGACACCGGGGTCCTGCGTTCCGGCGCTGATCGCCGCGTCCTCCACCGACATTCCGCTGCAGATGCTCCTGAGCGGCACGATGCTCGCCGCGCCCGCCCTGCTCGGCATCTTCTGGGGCGCGCCGCTGGTGGCGCGTGAGCTGGAGAGCGGCACCTTCCGGCTGATCTGGACGCAGAGCGTCAGCCGGCGCCGCTGGTTGGCGGTCAAGCTCGGCGTGGTCGGGCTCGCGAGCGCGGCGGCCGCGGGGCTACTCAGCCTGCTGGTGACCTGGTGGTTCGGCCCGATCGACCTGGTCAACGCCAACCGCTTCGACCCAGCGGTGTTCGACGTGCGCGGGATCGTGCCGGTCGGCTACGCGCTCTTCGCCTTCGCGGTCGGGGTCACCGCCGGCGTGCTCATCCCGCGAGTCCTGCCGGCGATGGCCGTCAGCCTGGCCGTCTACGTTGGCGTCAGGGTCGTGATGACCTTCTGGGTGCGGCCGCACCTGCTACCGCCCGTCCGCCAGCGCCTGCCGTTCGTGATGGCCCCGGGGATCGGCATGGCTCGGACGACCACCGGGCTCGCGCTCATCGCGCCGACCCCAAAGCTACCCAACGCCTGGGTCTACGCGAACGTGGTCGTCGACCAGACCGGGCATGCCCCGTCGACGGCGTTTCTCCAGAGCGCCTGCCCGTCGCTGGCCGGAGGACTCAGCGGCGCCGGCCCGATCGCTCAGGTCGGAGGAGCGCACACCGCGCCCGGTCCCGGCGCCCGTCCCGGCCTCCAGGCCTGCGTCTCCGCGGTCGCCGCGCGGTTCCATCAGGTGGTCACCTACCAGCCGGCCGACCGCTACTGGGTCTTCCAGGGGATCGAGACGGCGATCTACGTCGGGCTGGGTCTGCTGCTCGCTGGGCTCTGCCTCTGGTGGGTCCAGCGCCGCGTCGCCTGAGTGGGATCAGCGCCTCGATCCGCGAAGCGCCAACCTCGCGTAGTGGAATCGCGCTAGCGGATTGCGGGACTCACGAACCGGAGATCTGGATGATCGTCTGACCCGTTCCGGTCGTGCTGCCGCTGTCCGAGGTCGACGTGGCCGCGCGCACGATGTCGTAGTAGCCGGGCGCGAGGTTCCCCGGCAGTTTCAACGTGCTCGTGTAGGTCTCGTTCGTCCAGGAGTCGGTTTGAACGGGGTCGATCCGCACGACTGCGCCGTTCAGTTGTTCCTGAACCGAACGGCCGGCGGTATTGAACGCCGACATCTGCTGCTTGAGCTGATCGACCGTGTCGAAGGGTCCGTAGAGCCCCGCGAGCATCGTGATCCGCTCCGGCTTCGCCTGGTGTACCGCGCCGGTCGACCGCGCGTCCCACCGCAACGTCAGCACGTCGCCAGGACGATAGTTGTCCTTCCGGGGCTCAATCGAGCCGAAATTCGCGTAGGTGAAGGACTCGTGCGCCTCGGGCGTGGGCGTGCTGGTCGGGCGGGCCGCGCAGCCGACGAGCACCCACAGTCCCAGCGAGCACAGACCCGCGAGCGCAGTCACCCGCTGCATCACCTTTACCCGCGCCCCCGATCCCCTGCGACCATCTCCAGCAACACCATACTCTACCGGCGTTCCCTTCCTCATCCCAGGCGCCCAACGCGCCGGATCGCCGAGAACGGCGGGCGTGGAGCGTTTCCGATCCCGGGCATGCCCTGAATCCCCGGATGCTACGTCACGCCAGGGAGGGACCGCCGATCCGGGCGCTCCCGGCTGCCCTGACCACACTCGGTGAGACACCGCGGTCCCGGACCCGGCACGTGCCGCCGGGCGTTCGTCGCGCGTGCAACGCGTACAATCGGTGGCGGCGTTCGCACGAGGGAGGGACCAAAAGGGCTTATGGACACCTGGCTGCCGCTCATCGACACGATTCTGATCGGGATCAGCGCCGTCTCGGCGGCGATCGGCTACCTCTTCATCCGCTCGACCGGCAAGCGCTTTCGTCAGACGAAGGTGCGCTACCACCGGGCGTTCATGATCACGGCCGCGTCCTTCGCGGCCGGCTTCCTCTTCCTCTACGTCTACCGCTGGGCGTTCCTGGGGACCAAGTTCTTCACCGGGCACGGGCTGGCCAAGGGCGTCTACCTGTCGGTGCTCGCCTCGCACATCGTGCTGGCGACGGTGCTCGGGCCGCTGGTGCTGGTGGTGCTCTACCTCGCGCTGACGAGCCAGTTCCCGCGCCACAAGAACCTGGCCCGGCGCACGCTGCCGATCTGGATCTACGTTGCCGTGAGCGGCTGGATGATCTACCTGATGCTCTACCAGATCAGCTGGACGGCGGGGACGCAGGCCGTTCGCTGACCGGTTGGGGTCAGGGCCGGTTGGCGAGCCTGATCAGCAGCGGGACCAGCGCCACCAGCAGCAGGCCGATGGTGAGCACCTTGCCCAGCGGCCGGCCGAAGTTCAGCGTCCTCCCCAGACCGAAGCGCTTGGGCACCAGCAGCTCCGGGTCGTCCGGGTTGTTGTAGATGATCCCGCCGAGCCAGTAGCGCTCGTCGTCGCGGTCGATGTTCTCGCCGGACAGCCCGTCGACGTACCGGTCGTCGTGGTCCCCGGCGCCCTGCGTGGTCCGGGCCAGGACGGCGACCAGGACGACCACCAGGATCAGCAGGGGGAGGACGGCGGTCACCGTGCTCATGGGCGTTCCTCATTCGTCACCGGGACGCGGCGCGCTCGCGGTGTCGCTCACCGCCGATCGGCCGGCGCCGTCTCGGCGCCGCTCAGACGTGAGCCCCGAGCCACCCCAGGATGTCGGCCAGCCCCTCGGGGTCGAGGTGAGTGCCGGGCTCATTGTAGCCCGTCTCGGCCGCGGCCGGGACGAGCTCCGCGCGGGACCGCCGCTCCTCCTTGAGGATGTGGTTGGCGTTCTCGGGATAGCGGACGGTCACGTTCGGATGGCCCGCCGCCACCTGCTCCAGCGGCGCGCCGTCGGCGTGCCAGTCGACCTGGACGTCCTTCTTGCCGATGACGACCAGCACCGGCACGGCCACCTGGGCGAGCGGCGCCGCGGCGTCGGCCAGCCAGAGCTCGCGGCTGAAGGGCTGGTTGACCGGCGCCTCCAGGCTCTTGAGCAGCATCTGGACGCCCTCCGGCAGCGCCGGGTCCGGGTTCATCGGCTCGCCGGCCTCGAAGCGGGCGATGGCCCGGTCGTAGAGCGCCAGCAGCGCGTCGCCGTTGGGGATGGCGGCGGCCTGCTCCGCCAGCTGGGTGCGAGCGACCGCGCCGACGGCGCGCCCCGGCGGGCCGATCAGGACCAGCCCGGCCAGCGGGATCGCCGGGTGCGCGGTCTGGTAGTTCAGGAGGTGGAGCGTCCCCTCGCTGTTGCCGAGCCCGAAGATCCGGTCGCGCCGGATGCCGGGCTGCTCGGCCAGGGTCTGGATCGCGCTGGCCAGCTCCTCGCGGTGGCTCGCCATGCTGAGCTTGCCCATCAGCGCCAGCAGGTTCTCGCGGGCGTGGGGGCCGACGACGCGTTTGTCGTAGCGCAGCGAGGCGAAGCCGGCCCCGGCCAGCGCCTCGGCGAGCAGGCGGGCGCCGCCGTTCGTCCCCGGCAGGAGCGGCGAGGTCCAGTCGCGGTCGGTCGGGCCGCTGCCCGCCACCATGACCACCGCCGGGAACGGACCGCTCCCCGCCGGGCGCACCAGCGTGGCGTCAACGGTCGTGTCGTCCAGCCGCCAGCTGAGGTCGGCGCTCGTCCCGGGCGCGTCGCGGTCGGTCACGATCCGTCTCCTCTCGAGCTCTCGGGTGCCGGCAGGAAGACGCTGGCGACCATGCGCCGTCGGCGCCCCGTTCCGGGCGGGTTGGCCAGCCGGGGCTGCAGCGCGGTGGCGATGTCGCGCAGGAACGCGGCGTACTCGGCGTCGGTGAGCCACAGCGCGGTCTCGCCGTAGCTGACGCCGTCGCGGGCGAAGTCGGGCGGGCGGGCCGCGAGGTAGCGGTCGAAGTCCGCCAGCAGCCCGGCGACGAAGGCCATGAAGGCGTGCGCGTGCTGCTCGGGTGTCATGGCGGCGACCTCGCCCAGCCCGACCTGGGCGGCGACCAGCCGCAGCATGTAGGTGCGCTCGACGGCGCCGCGCACCCGGCGCTCGGCGACGACCTGGAGCACGCCGGCCCTGGTGAGCAGGGCAACGTGGCGGTAGAGGCTGCCGGCGGGCACGTCGCTCAGCTCGGCGGCCAGCTGGCCGGTGGTGAGCGCGCGGTCTCCCAGGAAGGCCTTGACGATGCGCAGCCGGACGGGGTGCAGCAGGAGGTCGGCGGTTGCCATGCCCGCAAGCCTAGCACATTGCTCGCGGAACTGCTAACGTTCATAGAACTGTGAGCGTTGGATCCACGGCGGAGAGGGCGATGGCCATGGCGGTGTCGTGCGTGGGTCGAGCGCGGGGACGGACCGGCCGGAAGGACGGGTTGGGCCGATGAACCCGCTGGTCTACTCCATCCCCATCGCGGCGCTCCTCTTCGACGCCTACTGCCTGCTCGACCTGTACCAGACCGGAGAGGTGCGCTACTTCCCGCCGCTCTGGTGGTTGTTCATCATCGCGTTCCTCACCCCCGTCGGCGGCGTCGCCTACCTGATCTACGGCAAGGTCCGCTGAGCCCGGACCGCTCGGCGACGCCGTCCGGCACCGGGACGTCGGCTGGGACGCTGCCGGCCTGTCGTTGACATTGGAGCAGCGTCGCGCTCGGCGCGTTCGATGGCGCGCCGGTCGACCCCGACCGCTGTCCGCTCGCGTGATGTCAGCTATGCTTGACGCGCCGTCGCGGATAGCGTACGGTGGCGGCGGAGGCGAGCGATGGGACGACGGGTCGCGGTCGAGGACGTCGAGAGCTACCTGCGCGGGCGGCGCCTGGCGGCTGGGCTGAGCCAGGCGGACCTTGCCGCGCGGGCCGGGCTGACGCGCCAGGCGGTCAACGCCATCGAGGCCGGACACTACGTACCGAACACGGTGGTGGCCCTGCGCCTGGCCGCCGTGCTCGGCTGCCGCGTCGAGGAGCTCTTCGCGCTGCCGGGCGAGGCGCCGCGGCTGGAGGCGGAGCTGGTCGGCGAGGTGCCGGCGACGGACCGGGTCCGGGTGCAGCTGGCCCGCGTCGGCTCCCGGCTCATCGCCCGCCCGCTCACCGGCGTCGACGGCCTGCGCGCGGTGGCGGATGGCTTCGTCACGGCGCCCGCCGCATCGAGCGGCCGCACCGCGCCGGTCGCGCTCGAGGTCGACCCGCGGCTGATCGACTCGACCGTGGTGGTGGCCGGCTGCGACCCGGCGCTGGCGCTGGTCGGCGCCCACCTGACGCGGCACTACCCGTCCTTTCGCCTCGTCTGGGTCCAGGCGGGGAGCCTGGCGGCGCTGGGCGCCCTGCGGCGCGGCGAGGTCCACCTGGCCGGGAGCCACCTGCGCGACCCCCTGACCGGCGAGGAGAACGTCCCCATCGTCCGGCGCGAGTTGCCGGAGCGGCGGGTGGCCGTCGTCACCCTCTCCCGCTGGCAGCAGGGCCTGATCGTGGCGCGCGGCAACCCCAGGGGGATCGCCGACGGCGCGGACCTGCTGCGGCCGGACGTCACCGTCGCCGGGCGCGAGCCGGGCTCGGGCGGGCGCACCCTGCTCGACCGGCTGATCGCGACGGCCGGCGGCATGCCCGAGGGGGTGCGCGGCTACACCCACGCGTACCCGTCGCACCTGGCGGTGGCCGAGGCAGTGGCGGCCGGGCTGGCCGACACCGGGCCGGGCATCGAGGCGGCGGCGCGCGCCTACGACCTGGACTTCATCCCGCTGCAGGACGAGCGCTTCGACCTGGTGATCCCGGTCGAACTGCTCGGCTTCCCCCCGGTCGAGGCGCTCCTCACCGTGGCGGCCGGGCGCGCCTGCCGGGCGGAGGTCGAGGCGCTCGGCGGCTACGACAGCTCGGCGGCGGGGACGCTGGTGGCCGAGCTCCCGGCGTGATCCGGTGCCGGGCGGTAGACCGATCGGAACGGGAGCGGCCGAACAGGCCGCGTGGTGGAGAAGGGGAAAGGGCGCGGGTGCGGACTCGCTGGATGAGGAACCTCGTGGCACTGGCAGGCCTGGCGCTGGTCGTCGCGGCGTGCGGTGGGAACTCCCCGGCCGCCGGGTCCAGCACCGCGACGCCGGCATCGAGGAGCGCCGCCGCGGACGCGACGGCCACGCCGAACACCGCCGTGGCCACGCCGGTCGCGGCGACGGCGGACGCAGGGACGCCGGCCACCGGTCCGGCGCGGGGCCAGGGGAAGGTCGACGTGCTCTACGCCGGCTCGCTGGTCAACTTCATGGAGCACCAGGTCGGACCGGGGTTCAACCAGGCCACCGGCTACACCTACGAGGGGTTTGCCGGCGGCTCCGACGGCCTGGCCCAGCAGATCAAGGGCAAGGTGCGCCAGGGCGACGTCTTCCTCTCCGCCAGCCCGAGCTCGGACACCAAGCTCGAGGGGCAGGCCAACGGGAACTGGGTCGGCTGGTACGTGACCTTCGCGACCTCGCCGCTGGTGCTGGCCTACAACCTGCAGAGCAGCTTCGCGTCACAGTTCAAGACCAAGCCGTGGTGGCAGGTCATCACCGAGCCGGGCTTCCGGCTGGGCCGCACCGACCCCAGGGTCGACCCGAAGGGCGCGCTGACGGTGCAGGCGCTCGACCAGGCAGCCAGGGCGAACAACGACCCCGCGCTCGCGGCGCTGGCCACCAGCACGTCTAACGTATTTCTGGAGCAGGACCTGGTGGGTCGGCTCCAGGCGGGCCAGCTCGACGCGGGGTTCTTCTACACGGTCGAGTCCGCCACCATCAAACCGGCGCTCCCGACCATCTCGCTCCGCCCGCTCAACCTGTCGGCCACCTACACCATCACCGTGCTCCAGGGCGCGCCCAACAGCGCCGGCGCCGCGGCCTTCGTGAGCTACCTGCTCGCTCCCGGTGAGCGGGCGGCCCTGGCCGCCGCTGGGCTGCAGGCCACGCCGTTGAAGGTCTCCGGCGATGCGTCGGCGGTGCCGGCGTCGCTGCGGCCGCTCCTGAGCGGCGGCCAGTGATCGACCAGCCGCGCCCGGCGTCGCGACGCGGCCTCGACGGGCGCGGAGTCCTCCGCGTGCTCGGCGGGCTCCTCGCCCTCTACCTGCTCGTCCCGATCGTGGCCCTCCTGCCGCGGCTGGGCCAGGCCCAGTTCGACGCGCCGGGGCTCGGCTCGGCCCTGGGAGTCTCGGCGCTGAGCGCCACGATCTCGTCGGCGCTGATCGCGCTGGGGGGCATCCCGCTCGCCTACCTGCTGGCGCGGGCGCGCGGGCGCTGGGCCGACATGCTCGGCGTGGCCGTGCAGCTGCCGCTGGCGCTGCCGCCGCTGATGAGCGGCATCCTGCTGATCGAGCTGGTCGGGCCCTACAGCCCGGCCGGCCGGCTCTTCGGCGGCAACCTGACCGACAGCCTGGTGGGGATCGTGCTGGCGCAGACCTTCGTCGCCGCCCCCTTCCTGATCGTGGCGGCGCGCTCCGCCTTCGCCACCGTCGACCCCGCGCTGCTCGACGTCGCGGCGACCCTCGGCCACCACCACTGGTCCCGCTTCCGCCGGATCAGCCTGCCGCTGGCCGCGCCCGGCATCCGCGCCGGGCTGCTGCTGGCATGGCTGCGGGCCTTCGGCGAGTTCGGCGCGACGGTCATCCTGGCCTACCACCCTTACTCGCTGCCGGTCTACACCTTCGTGCAGTTCACCGGCACCGGGCTCGACTCGACGCTGGCGCCGACCGCCGCCGCCGTCGGCGCGGCGGCGACGGTGCTGCTGCTGGTGAACGTGAACTGGTGGCCGGGGCGGCGGCCGGCGCGGCGGGGCCGGCAGGCCGACGCGGCGGCCCCGCCGGCCGGCGCTCACCGCGCGGCGCCGGTCGGGATCGACGTCGCGGCGCGTGTCGGCTCGTTCGAGCTGCAACTGGCGCACGCGGGGCAGGCATCCCACCTGGCGCTCCTCGGCCCCTCCGGCGCCGGCAAGTCGGTGACGCTGCGCGCGCTGGCCGGCCTGCTCGGGCCGGACGCCGGGCAGGTGCGCCTGGGCGCGGACGAGCTGGGCCGCCTGGCACCGGAGGTCCGGCCGATCGGCTACGTGCCCCAGGACGCCGCGCTCTTCCCCCACCTGACGGTCTGGCAGCAGGTGTTGTTCGGGACCGATGCCGACCCGGGGCTGGCCACCTGGTGGCTGGGGCGGCTGGGGCTCGCCGGGCTCGAGGACCGGCTGCCCGGCCAGCTCTCGGGCGGCCAGCGCCAGCGGGTCGCGCTGGCCCGCGCGCTGGTGCGCCGCCCGCGGCTGCTGCTGCTGGACGAGCCCTTCTCCGCGCTCGATACGCCGGTGCGCGAGGAGCTGCGGCGCGAGCTGCGGGCGCTGCAGCGCGAGACCGGGGTGGCGACCGTGCTGGTCACCCACGACCCGCGCGAGGCTGCCTTCCTGGCCGAGGAGATCGTGGTCCTGGAGGCGGGGCGCGGCCTGCAGTCCGGCAGCCGTGCCGAGGTCTTCGGCCACCCGGCGACGCCGGTCGTGGCCCGCTTGCTCGGCATGGCCGACCTGCGCCCGGGGCGGCTCGTCCGCCACGACCTGCTCGACACCGGTCGCGGCCAGCTGGCCGTGGCGGCGCCGGACCTCCCCGAGGGAGCGGCGGTCACCTGGGGCGTCTGGCCCGAGCGGCTCGAGGTCGTTGCCGATGCCGACCGATCCGACGACGCCCTGCGCTACCCGGCCGTGGTGCTCGACGTGGTCGACTACGGCGCCCGGCGCGAGGCCCTGGTCCGGCTGGACGACGGGCTCGACCTGACCGGGCGCGTTGCCGGCGGCGCGGCGGTCGTGCCCGGCGCGCGCTGCTGGGTGCGGGTGCCGCTCGACGCGGTCGGCGTCTGGGCGCGCCCCGACGTTGAGCGTGGTCGGCCGGCGGCGCGCGAGGCGGCCGGACCGATCTCCGTGCCGGCAGCGCGTTGAGGATTTGACAGCGGTCACCCGTGTGGGCAAGCTGGCGTGACGGCGATGAACGACAGACGCGGAGGACGCCATGGTGCGGGCACATGCGCTCCCTGCCGAAGCGGTCGGTGCGGCGTGTCTCGGCTGGGCCGTGACCGACGACGTGTTGACGCGGGACGGTCGGCTCCTGGTGCGCAAGGGAGCCCGGTTGGATCACGCGGCGCTGGCGGGCTGGGCGGACGTGTCGCCGCGCGAGCTGCACCTCCTCGAGCTGGCAGATGACGAGCTCCACGAAGATGTCGGCGGGAGTCGCGTGGCGCGAGCGGCCGCCGGAGCTGGGCTCCGGGTCCGTGGGCCCCAGCAGAGCCGCTACGACCTCGTCGCCGACACCAGGGGGCTGCTGCGGGTCGATCAGGCGCGGCTGCGGGCCCTCAACCGTATCGCCGACGTGACGCTCTACACCCGGCTGGATCGCGAGCCGGTCGAAGCCGACAGCGTCGTGGCCAGCGTGAAGGTCAGCCCGATCGCGATCCCGGAGGCGCGGGTCGCCGCCGTCGAGGACATCTGCCGCGCCGCCGACGCCGCGCTGCTGGAGGTGGTGCCGTTTCACTCCAAGCGCGTGGCGGCGCTGACGACCGAGCCGCTGGGTCCCGCTGATGAGGCGAGCTTGCGGGCAGCGATCGAGCGCAAGCTGGCATGGTACGGTGCCTCCCTCACCGACCTGCGCCTCGTCGCCCCGGGCGTCGACCGGGTCGTCGCGGCCTTTCAGACGGTGCTGCAGGCCGGCAATGAGCTCGTGTTGGTCGCGGGCGGCAACCCGATCGACCCGCTCGACCCCGTCGAACAGGCCCTGCCGTCCGTCGGGGCCCGGCTGGCGCATCGCGGCGCACCGATGCGCGGCAGCATGGGCTGGTTGGCCTACGCCGGCGCGGTCCCGATCCTCAACCTGACCGCCAGCCGCATGTACCGCGGTACGTCCATGGCCGACGTGCTCCTGCCCATGCTCATGGCCGACCAGCCGGTGACGGCCGAGGAGGTGGGAGATCTCGGCTACGGGGGCTTTCCGGGGAGCGCGATC
>DASSZN010000019.1:0-2846 GCA_035702805.1 Thermomicrobiaceae bacterium
CGGCGGCATTGGACCGCACCTGCTCCGGCTTGGTCGCGCCGGCGATCACGGATGAGACGGCGGGATTGGCGAGCAGCGCTCCGATGGCGACATCGGTGAGGGGCACGCCACGCTCGTCGGCGTAGCTCTGCAGCGCGTCGATGACGGCGAACTGCTCATCGGAGGCGATCTCGTCGCGGCTCGAGAGCCGCGCCCCCTCCGGCCCCGGCTCGCCGCGGCGGTATTTGCCGGTGAGCAGGCCGGAGGCCAGCGGGAAGTACGGAACGAAGCCGATCCCCAGCTCCTGGCAGAGCGGGAGGACCTCTTCCTCGGCCTCGCGCACGAGCAGGCTGTACTCGTTCTGCACGGCGGTGAACGGGGTGAAGCCGTGCACGCTGGCGGCGTGATCGGCCTCCCGCAGCTGGTCGGCATCGAAATTGGAGGCGCCGATGGCGCGCACCTTGCCGGCCTGGATGAGCTCGTGGAGGACCTCGAGGGTCTCGGTGATGGGGGTCACGCCGTCCGGCTCGTGGTACCAGTAGAAGTCAACGAAGTCGGTGCGCAGGCGGCGCAGGGACGCGTCGATCGCCTGGCGGACATAGTCCCGGGAGCCGCGCGGGCCCTTGCCGTCGCCCATGTCCATCCCAAACTTGGTGGCCAGCACGACCTGATCGCGGCGACCCTGGAGAACCTCGCCGAGGAACTCCTCGCTGCCGCCCTGGCCGCCGTAGATGTCGGCGGTGTCAAGAAAGGTCACGCCCTCGTCCAGGGCGGCGTCGACCACCGCGCGGGTGGCGTTGAGATCAATCCGGCGCCCAAAGTTGTTGGCGCCCAGTCCGACGATCGAGGTCTGCAGCCCGGATCGGCCAAGTTCACGTGTGGGGAGAGGGGACATGGCCCTGAGGCTAGCTCGTTGCGCCGGCCGGCCCGCCCCGCCTGACTACTGCACGCGGTGGTCGTCGCGGCGCAGCGCGTCGGTGAAGCGGCGGGGCACGGCGGCGGCCGCGCCCTCCTCCCACAATGTCGTCACCACCAGCTCGTCGCCCTCCGGCCGGCAGACGAAGACGAGATCCCGGCGCTCCAAGTCGCGGACGAGCAGCGCGCCGCGATCCCCCGGCGCCACCCGCCCGGCGGCGTGGGCCCGGGCGACGCGGCCGGCGATCTCGGTCTTCTCAGACAGAGAGCCGCGGACACGCTGGCGAAAGCGCTCGGCGGCGTGGTCGGTGACGGCGATGAGCATCAGTCGCCGGGGAGCTTACGAGCCCGCCGGCCGATGCCCTCCCAGGCATCTCCCTCGGCGTGCACGCGCTCGGCGGCATCGCCGATCGTCCACCGGTCGGGACGCAGGCCCGCGTCGGAGAGCTCCTCCCAGCGCACCGGCATGGCCACCGGTGCACCTGGGAGCGGCCGGACGGCGTACGGGGCGACCGCGTGCTGGGCGTAGTTGTTGCGATTGACGTCGACGTAGATGCGGCTGCCGCGGTCGCTGCGCCGCCACTGGAGCGTGAGGTGCTGCGGGTCATCGGCGACCATTGCGTCGGCCAGCGAGCGGGTGAAGCGATGGACGTCTGTGAACGACGGGCCGCGGCGCAGCGGGCAGACGACATGGATCCCGCGCGAGCCCGTGACCATCGCATAGGGCGCCAGGCCGGCGTCGCGCAGGCGCTCGCCGGCGTCCCGCGCGGCGGCGCGGACCTCGGCGAAGCCGATGCCGGGCGACGGGTCGAAGTCGACGATGAGCCGGTCCGGCCGGTGCGGCTGGTCGGCCCGCGACAGCCAGATGTGGGGCGTGACGACGTTCTGGCCGGCGAGATAGACGAGCGTGGCGGCGTTTGCAGCCACCACCTGCGTGAGGGTCCCGCCGCGCTTGGGGACGGTGGCGGTCGTGATCCAGGAGGGGAAGTAGTCCGGCACCGACTTCATGAAGAACCCGTGGTGGTCGATCCCGTCCGGGAACGCCTGGAGCGCGAGCGGGCGACCGCGCAGGTGCGGCAGCATCGCTTCGGCGACCTGCTCGTAGTAGCCGGCGAGGTCACGCTTGGTCACCGAAGGGTCCCGGAAGAGCTCCTTGTCCGGGTGGGTGATGGTCACGCGCCGCCGGCCGATGGTCAGCGTGTCGGTCATCGCTCCCGCACCACGTCGCGGGCCGGCTTGTCCTCGCGCAGGCCCAGGAACCGGGGGTGGCGCAGCCGCCCCGCCGTCGTCCACTCCGTGAACCCCAGCTGCGCGACGAGCTGCGGTTGCACCCACGTCACCGTGCGCTCGCGGATGGCGTCAGCGTCGGCGAACGGCGGCGTGTCGCGGCGCAGCTTGCGCAGCCGGGCGCCGAGCTCGTGAAGCGTGGCGCGGTCAAACCCGGTGCCGACCTTCCCGGCATAGCGCAGCCGGCCGTCGTCGAAGTAACCGACAAGCAGGGCGCCGAAGTCGCTGCGCGAACCGCGCGGGGCGGTGAAGCCGCCGATCACCAGCTCCTGGCCGGCCTCGCACTTGAACTTCAGCCAGTCCCGCGAGCGCGTCTCCCGGTACGGGCTGTCCGCCCGCTTGGCGATCACGCCCTCCCAGCCGCGCCGGCACGCCTCCTCGAACATCGCCTCGCCGTCGCGGTTGCGATGCGTCGTCAGCCGCAGCGGATCCTCGAAGCGCAGCGTGGAGCTGAGCAGCCGCTTGCGGGCTCGCAGCGCAAGCCGGCGGACATCGATGCCGTCGAGCCACAACACGTCGAAGACGTAGAAGAAGACGGCCACCGGCCGGTGACCGCGCTCGGCCAGCCGGGCGAAGCTCGTCTGGGCGCCGTCGAAGGCGACGATCTCGCCGTCGACGGCGAAGCGGTCGGCCGTCTGGGCGGAGAGCCCGGCGTCGATCTCCGG
>DASSZN010000151.1:0-5070 GCA_035702805.1 Thermomicrobiaceae bacterium
ACGCCGAGCGCCTCCGCCAGCAGGATCGCGACGGTGTACGCCTCCTCGCCAGAGGCACAGCCCGCGCTCCAGACGCGGGTCGGCTCGTCCGGGGCCTTGCCGGCGACGATCTGCGGGATGACGTCCCGCGCCAGGTAGTCCCAGGCCGGCTTGTCCCGGAAGAACCCGGTCATGTTGATCAGGATGGTGTTGAAGAGCTCGGAAAACTCGGCCGGCTGGACCTCGAGGTAGTCCTGGTAGTCGGCGAAGGAGGCGAGGCCGGCCGCGGCCATGCGGCGGCCGATCCGGCGCGACAAGGACGGCCGCTTGTAGGCCGTGAAGTCGAACCCGCGATTGCGCTTGAGGTACTCCAGGAGCCCCTCGAGCTCGACCTGCCCGTCAGGCGTGCTCATCGCCGACCCCCATCGCTACCAGCCGCACCAGCGCGTCGGCGATCTCGTCGGCCCGCAGCACCAGGTCGACGCCGCCAGAGGCGATGGCGGCTGCCGGCATGTCGAAGGCGCCGGCCGTGGCGGCGGCCTCGGCGATCACCGTCCCGCCGGCCGCATGCACCGCGGCGGCACCCTGCGCGCCGTCCTCGCCGCGCCCGCTCAGCACCACCGCGATCGCGCAGGCGCCCAGCACGCGGGTCAGCGACGTGAAGAGCACGTCCGCCGACGGGCGGACGAAGTGGACCGGCGCCGTGTCGCGCAGGCCCAGCACCCCCCCCGGCTCGACGGCCAGGTGCCGGCCCGGGGGCGCCACGTACACCCGCCCGGGCAGGAGCCGGTCCCCGTCGGCCGCCTCCTGGACCGGCAGCGTGCTGATCCGGACGAGGACGCGGGTGAGCTGGCTCGGGTGGTGGGCCGGCAGGTGCTGGAGCACGACGACCGCCGCCGGGAAGTCGGCCGGCAGGCGCGTCAGCACGGCGGTCAGCGAGGCCAGCCCACCGGCCGAGGCCGCCAGCGCCACCACCCGGACCGGCCGGTCGTGCCGGCCCTCCGCGGCGCCGGCACCCGCGCGCGTCACTGGCGCCGCCTTCCCCACCGCTCCGGGCACACCGGCCGACCCGGCCGCCCTGGCGTCCATGGGGCGATTCTAGCACGGGTGTCTCCGCCGGCCGGGGCCTACTCGCTGTCCCCGAAATCACCGCTCGCCGGCGCCGGATTCGCCTCGCTACCGCTCACCAGCGCTCGCTGGATCACGGCCGCCCGATCCACGGCGGATTGAGCACGAGCCTCGAAGCGCTCCGCCATCTCGCGGTGGCCGCGCGCGCGGAACCGGGCGGCGATGCGGCGCGAGAGCGCCGCCCGCTCGTCGAGGGCGCGCACCGCCGCCCACAACGCGTGCTCCAACTCATCCCACTGCTGGTCGAACAGGCTCTCCGGGGAGAAGGTGTGGCCGACGCGGCAGCGGAAGCGCAGCACGCTGCCCTCTTCGATCTCCCAGAGCGCACCGCCGCAGTCCGGGCAGGTCAGGCCGCTGGCGCCGCCGATGGGTGTCGGACCCGCCGACTCCTCGGCCGGGTCCTCGGCGCCCTCCGCGCCGACCTGGGGCGCCGCGACCGGTTCTACCAGCGCCGCGGCGAGCCCGGCGAGGAGCGGGCCCATGTCGGCGACCGGCACGCAGTAGGTCACGTCAACGTTCTCGAGCGCGCTCCGCGGCATCGCGGCGAAGATCGCCTCCACCGGGTCCTGGACGATGGCGACTCCACCCCGGGCGCGGAGCACGCCGAGGCCGGCGGTCCCGTCGTCTCCGGTGCCCGACAGGATGACGCCGATACCGCGCCCGTTCCAGGTACGGGCCACGCTGCGGAGCAGCACGTCGATCGCCGGCCGGTGGCCGTTCTCGGCCGGGGCGTGGGACAGGGCGAGGTCCATCCCGTTCACGACCAGGTGCCAGTCGGGCGGCGCGACGTAGATGCGGCCGGCCTCCAGCAGGTCGCCGTCGTGGGCGTGGCTCGCCGGCAGCTTGCCGGCGCGCTCGAGGATGCGAGGGAGGACGCTGGTGCTATCCGGGGGGAAGTGGACGACGACGCAGATGGCCGCGGGGATATCGGGCGGTAGGTCGGACACCAGCCGCGACAGGGTCTGGACCCCGCCGGCCGAGCATCCAATGGCGATGATCCGCCTCGGCTCCACGGAACCTCCTCGGTTGAACGCGACGCGGAACCGGGAGGCAATGTGACCGGTCTCCCCGACCGGGTGCCGCGAGGCGCGCCTCAGCCCCGCCTCGCACGACCGGGACCACGGTCGGGTCGGTCAGGCCACGTCCTCGTCCGCGGCGGCCGGCGTGCCCGCGCCGTGTCGGGTGCGCTGCTGGCGCGTAGCGCTGGCCCGCGCGCGGGTCGACGCCAGCGTGTCGCCCAGACTCTGCATGCGCCGCTGCGCCGCCGCCAGGTCCTGGCACTGCTGCCAGAGCGCCTGCTGCGCCAGCTTGAGCTCGGCGTAGGCCTGCTCGAGCTGCAGGCGCACCGTGCCGAGGTCCTGCTGGAGCAGCCGCTGCTGCTCCTGGTAGTCGCGCTCGCGCGCGTCGAGGTACTCGGCGACGACCTCGACCACCCGGTCCACCTCGACCCGGTGCGGGGGCTGCTCGACGGACCGCGTGCTCAGCAGCTCGCGCACGGCCTCACGCGGCAGGAAATACTGCGGCCCGTGCGAGCCCGGCCGCAGCTCGGCGGGCAGGCGTCCGGCGCGCACCCAGCGGCGGATCGTGCGCGGCGAGACGTCCAGCTCGTCAGCCGAGTCCGCCAGGCTTAGCCACTCTCTGGCCATGATCCCTCCTTGCTCTGGGGACGGCTCCGTTGCCGTTGCCATCGACTATACACCTGGCTAGGCTTGAAACGTAACTCCACAGTTTCGCCGCGTGCCGGGAGGGTAACATATGGAGCGCCCGGCGACGCGCTCCGCGGCCACAATCGTCGTGGCAGACGACGACGAGACAGTCCGCGAGGTCCTCGGCATGGCACCGACCGACGCCGGGTACACCGCGGTTCCTCTCCCCGCATCAACCGACGTCCACGCCCGCATTGCCACCTCCCGGCCCGACGCGCTGGTGCTCGACCTCTGGGAGCGGCAGCCCGACCGCGGCCTCGCCCTGCTCGAGCGCCTCCAGGCGGATCCGGCCATCCGCGACGTCCCGGTCATCGCCATGAGCGTCGACGGCGCTGGCCACCACGCGGGCCGGGAGCTGCGTGGCGGTCCTGACCAAGCCGTTCGCCCCGGCGGCGATGCTGTCCACCGTTGCCACCGCGGTCCAACGGAGCGCTTCGACCCATCCGACCCCTGCCGGCGCTCCCCCTTGCCGGCACGGATGCCGGCGGAGGGGAGTACCACGCACGTGGCGTGCGACCGGTCACCGGCGCGGCGGACCGGTTCCTGGCTACGGCTGCAGCGAGCTCTCGAACCCCGCCGTCGTCTGGCCGGGCGCCACCCGGATGCGCGGCAGCTGGAACAGCTGGGAGCTCGACTCCCGCGTCGAGGGGACCCGGGTGTCGAGCACGCCGCCGGCGTAGCCGAGCGCCGCCAGGTTGACGAAGAGCTGCTGCTCGGCCGGCCCGGACTGGTTCGCCTGCGGGTAGGGCCAGAGCGCCCCGGTGTAGGCCACGAACTGCAGGGCGCGCCCGGTGTGGTCGACCAACGCCTGGGCCGACTGCCCGACCTCGGCCGCCAGCCCGGACCTGCTGAGTCCCCAGAGGACCTGCTGGTCCTTCTGCCCATGGTCCTCGACCCAGAAGCCGTCCGCGTTGAGCCCGCTGATCTGGTCCCAGGTCAGGTAGCGCTGCACGTTGAGGTGGGCGGCCGTCTGGTTCGTCTCGCCGACGAAGCCGGCGCAGGCGAAGAACTCGCCGGTGAAGCCGTGCTGGCGCAGGACCGGCACCGCGTTGAACCAGGGGCTCTGCCGGCCGTCGTCGAAAGTGAGCACGATCGGGTGGGCCGGCAGGGGCAGGCCGTAGAGCAGGGCGTCCGACAGGCGCGTCAGCGAGATCGCGTGGTAGCCGCGGCTGACCAGGTCGTCCATCTCGGCGGCGAACTGGTCGGGTGGGACGGTCAGCCCGTACTCGATCTGGTAGCCGTAGGAGTCGGTCCAGGCGGAGCGCTGGGGCAGCGGCGCCACCCGGTGGTACATGAGGATCGGCACCGACTCGGTGCGACCGGCGGGGTGCCCCGGCGTGATCAGCGGCGCGTCGAGCGAGGCCGGCCCCTCGCCGGCGACGGTGACCGCGCCGGTCGCCGGGTCGAGCCGGAGGTTCAGCGCCAGCTTGCCGTAGCTGGCGGCGACGCCGGTGGGCTGCAGGGCCGAGGCGTCGCTGAAGGTCACAGACACCGGCACCTGCCAGGGATGGCCGACGGTGTAGGCCGTATCCTCGTGGCTGGTCCAGCTCGCCGCCAGCCGGGGCGTGCCGAGCTGAAACCCGGCGACCCTGCCGCCGAACTTCGCCGTGAGAAAGGAAGCGCGGTCCGTCGGTGAGGGCCAGATGGCCTGCTCGCCCGGGTCGAGCTGTGCCCACTGGGCGGCATAGTCGCCGGCAGCGAACGCGCGCATGAAGCGGTTGGCGGCCGCGACGACCGCGGCCCGGGCGTCGGGCGTGGGGCTGGCCGCAGCAGCCGCGATGGACGGTGACGAAACGGGCGCGGTGGTGACCGGTGTGGCCGCGGGCGACCCAGCCGGGACGGTCGCGCGCGCGGCGTCGGGCGAGATCACGGCCGTGCCGGCGCTCGACCCGCCGAGTGGACCGCAGCCGCCGAGGGCCAGGACGGCCGCCAGGGCGATGAGCATCGCCAGCGGCCGGCGTGAGCCCGCCGGCCCGGTCCGACCGGGGGTCGCTCGACTCGACATCGGCTCCGCGCCTCCCTATCGATCCCGCGTGCGTCCCGCGCGTGCACGCGCTCGCGCTCGTACACGCGCGCGGCTCCCCTGGACACGTGGCTGGGCACCGGCAGAGTATAGCCCGGCAGCGGAGGGCGCGCGGGCCCGGCGACGGACCCGCCGGGCGTCATCGACCCCCGGCCATTCGACCGGGGGTCGCTCGAAGAGAGAGGGAAGGGACGGCTTCGACCTGTCCGGGCGCGGGAGTATGCACGCGTCGTG
>DASSZN010000246.1:0-17120 GCA_035702805.1 Thermomicrobiaceae bacterium
CGGCCTGGGCGCCGTCGACACCGGCTTCGCCGCCTTCGGCGAGGTCACCGACCGCCGCGCGCGCGCCGAGCTCCTCGACGAGGGGCTCGCCATTCTCACCGGCCTCTGGCGCGGTCAGCCCTTCCGCCACCGCGGCCGCCACTACACCGTCGAGCCGACCGAGTTCCCGGCCCCGCCCCCGCCCGTGCAGCAGCCGCGCATCCCCATCTGGGTCGCCGCCGCCTGGCCCAGCCGGCGCTCCATGCGCCGCGCCCTGCGCTACGACGGCATCCTGCCCATGGTCATCGGCGACGACGGCGCCGCGCGCCAGGCGACCCCCGACGACGTCCGCGCCATCGTCGACCACGCGCGCGAGCACCGGCCGCCCGACGCCGGGCCGTTCGATGTCGTCGTCGAGGGGGAGACGCCCGGCGACGACCCGGCCGCGGCGGCCGCGGAGGTCCGCCGGTGGGCCGGGGCCGGCGCCACCTGGTGGATGGAGACGCGCTGGTCCGCGCCGGACGTGGCGACCGTGCGCGAGCGTATCGCCCAGGGCCCGCCGTCCGACCGGCCGGGGGAGGGGTAGCGTGACGGGCCGAGCGGCGACGCCGGCACCAGGCGGATCGGCCATCCCGGCGCTCACGTCGCGCGGACCGGGGCACCAGTTCGTCTGCTACGCCGACTGCTGCTCCGGCGTGCCCGGAGCGTCGCACGAGGCCGCGTTCGCCGCCGTCAACGCCGTCGTCGCCCGGCTACGACCGCGCCCGGAGTTCATCGCCTTCCCCGGCGACGAGGTGATCGGGCTCACCGCGGACGTCGACGCCCTGCGCCGCCAGTGGCGGCACTGGCTGGACGTCGAGATGGCCTGGCTCGACCCGTCCGTTCCCGTCTTCCACGCGACCGGCAACCACACGACCTACGACGCGGCCGCCGAGGCCGTCTTCCGCGAGGTCCTGACGGATCTCCCGCGCAACGGTCCCCCCGGCCAGGAGGGGCTCTCCTACTTCGTGCGCCGGGGTGATCTGCTCCTCGTCTGCGTCAACACCCTCTGGTCCGGCCTCGGCGAGGGCCGGGTCGAGACGGCCTGGCTCGAGCGGACCCTCGCCGCGCACGCCGACGCGCGCTACAGGCTGGTGATGGGCCACCACCCCGTCTTCCCGGTCAACGGTTTCAGCGGCCCCTTCCAGCGAGACATCGCGCCCGAGGACGGGCGGGCCTTCTGGGACGTGCTCGTCCGCCACGGCGTGCTGGCGTACCTCTGCAGCCATATCCTCGCCTTCGACGTCCAGGTCCACGACGGCGTACTCCAGCTGCTGACGGCCGGCGCCGCGACCAGCGGGCGCATGCCGCCGGAGACCGAGTACCTGCACGCCGTCCAGCTCGCCCTCGACGGAGACGGCCTGCGCTACCAGGTCCTCGACACCGAGGGGTCGGTGCGCGAGTGGCTCTCCTGGCCGCCGGCCCTGCCGCCGAGCGCCGCCTGGGATCTGCTCCCGGTGCGAGACCATCCGGCACCGGTGGTGCCCCGCGGCGAGCGTGGGCGAACCACGACGCTGGTCGGCTGGCGCTTCCGCGGCGTCGCCGCCCCTACCGGCTCCGGAGAGGCGCAGTCGCTGGTGAGCGCCTGGAATCCGGGGCCGGCGCTCGCCCCGCTCTGGGTCGGGCTGCTCGGCCCGGAGCAGCGCCTGGGCGTCCTGATCGCGCCCGAGCCGGGGCGCAGCCCGCACCTCTGGTACGGGCCGACGCTCGCACCCGGCGCGCCGTTCGACCTGCAGCTGGCGCTCCATGGAGGGATGGGTCCGGGCGGCGTGCTCTGGCGGCGGGATGACGGCGCTCCCTGGTCTTCGCTCACGGCTGCCTCGCCGTGGGGTGCCGAGCGCCTGGCCTGGCCGTCGCGCGAGAGCGTGGGTCACGCTCAGCGCGGCCCGCGCGACCGCCCCTTCCGCGGCCGCGACCTCGCCGTCGGCCGCGCCGTCGCGGTCCAGCGGCTGGCCTGACGCGGCCGCCCCGGGGTAGCGACCGGCCACACTCAGCTCGTGCGACAATGGCCCAACGTGCCCGCGCTGGGTGCCATGGCCGTCGCCCTGCGAACGCTCCGGCGGACCGCCCTCCCGGCACGTCCCGGGCAGGCCGCGCCGTCTCGATCGGCGGCGCCTGTCGATGTCGGAGCGCAACCAGTGACGACGACGCCGTCTGCCGCCGCTCCCGCCGGCTCGCCCGACCCGCGCGGCGACCGTTACAAGTGGGTTGCCCTCTCCAACACCACGGTCGGCGTGATCCTGGCGACCATGGACAGCTCGATCCTGCTCATCGCCATGCCCGACATCTTCCGCGGCATCAAGCTCAACCCGCTCGACCCCAGCAACAGCTTCTACCTCCTCTGGATGATCCTGGGCTTCCTGGTCGTCACCGGCGTCCTGGTCGTCAGCCTCGGGCGGCTCGGCGACCTCTTCGGCCGCGTGCGCATGTACAACCTCGGCTTCGTGATCTACACCGGCGCCTCGTTCCTGCTCGCCGTCGACCCGCTGACGGGGCGCGCCGGTGCCACCTGGCTGATCGTGATCCGGCTGCTGCAGGGGGTGGGCGCGGCGTTCCTCATCGCCAACTCGGCCGCCATCCTGACCGACGCCTTCCCGACCAACCAGCGGGGGCTGGCGCTCGGCATCAACAACGTCGCCGGCATCACCGGCCAGTTCCTCGGCCTGGTCATCGGCGGCGTGCTGGCGCCGATCGACTGGCGCCTGGTCTTCCTGGTCTCGGTCCCCTTCGGCCTGTTCGGCACCGTCTGGGCCTACCTCAAGCTGCAGGAGCGCGGGGTGCGCAACCCGGCGGCGATCGACTGGCTGGGGAACCTCACCTTCGCCATCGGCCTGATCCTGATCATGGTCGGCATCACCTACGGCATCGAGCCCTACGGCAGCCAGACGATGGGCTGGAGCAGCCCCGAGGTACTGGGGGAGCTGATCGGGGGTGCCGCCTTCCTCATCCTCTTCCTCTACGTGGAGACCCGCGTCGCCAACCCGATGTTCCGGCTGCCCCTCTTCCGCATCCGCGCCTTCACCTTCGGCGTCCTCTCCAGCTTCCTGGCGGCGCTGGCGCGCGGCGGCCTCATGTTCATGCTGATCATCTGGCTGCAAGGGATCTGGCTGCCGCTGCACGGCTACAGCTTCTCGCAGACGCCGCTCTGGGCCGGCATCTACATGCTGCCGCTCACCCTCGGCATGCTCGTGGCCGGGCCGGCCTCCGGCATCCTCTCCGACCGCTTCGGTGCCCGCCCCTTCGCCACCGGCGGGATGGTCGTGGCCGCGACCAGCTTCATCCTCCTCGAGCAGTTGCCGATCGACTTCGCTTACCTCGCCTTCGCCGCCATCCTGTTCCTCTTCGGGCTGGCCATGGGCTCCTTCGCCTCGCCCAACCGCGCCGGGGTCATGAACAGCCTGCCCGCCGCCGACCGGGGTGCCGGCAGCGGCATGAACTCCACCTTCCAGAACTCGGCGATGGTCCTGTCGATCGGGATCTTCTTCACCCTCATGATCGCCGGGCTGGCGGCGGCGCTGCCGACGAGCATGGCGAGCGGGCTGACGGCGCACGGCGTGCCGGCGGCGCTGGCCACGCGCCTGGCCCACCTGCCGCCGGTGTCGATCCTCTTCGCCGCGTTTCTGGGCTACAACCCGATCCAGCAGCTCCTCGGGCCGCGGGTGCTGGGCGCGCTCAGCCCGGCCAACCAGGCGCTCCTGACCGGCCGCGAGTTCTTCCCGCAGCTGATCGCCGCCCCGTTCCGCAACGGGCTGCACGAGGCCTTCGTCTTCGCCATTGCCGGCTGCCTGATCGCGGCGGTGGCCTCCTGGTCGCGCGGCCGACGCTACGTCGACGAGGGTCCGCGCCCGGTCGAGGCGGGGGCCCGGCCGCCAGCCCCGGCGAGCGCCGGCCGCCCCGAGCCCGGCGGCGGCCCCACCGACCGCTGACGCGCATGCGCGCCACGACGCCGGTGACAGGCCTGCCGCCGCGGGACGCGGCGCTCCCCTGACGGGTCGGGTAGCGAACGGGCCCTCGCCTGTCCCCCTCGTCACCCAACTCGCCGGGTGACCCGGCGCGACGTGCCCTCGGGTTCTCCCCGGTCCGGACCCCGCGTCAGTCACCGACCGCACCGTCGGACGTTTAGACCTTGCCGCGCGTCGCGCGCCTGCCGCGCCGAGGCCACGCGGCGTTCCGGGTGACGGTCTCCCGGCCGGAAACGCGTGGACCCGAGAGGAATGCCGTGAGCCGTCTCTCCCGTGCCGTGGCCGTCGTGCTCGCCGCGCTCGTCGTGCTGGCCGGCCTGCGCGTCGCGCCCGTCGCCGCCGCGCCGATCGCGGGCGGCGCGTTCGGCGCCACCTGGGCGCGCACCGACCATCCGGTGGCCAACGGGACCGTCGCGCGCACGTGGATGTGGGGTCCCGCGGCCGACACACCGGTGCTGGACGAGCCCTATGCCGGTGCCCCCGGCGGAACGCGCCTCGTCCAGTACTTCGACAAGTCGCGCATGGAGATCACCAACCCCGACGGTGATCCGAGCTCACCCTGGTACGTCACCAACGGGCTGCTCGCCGAGGAGCTCGTCACCGGCCGCCTGCAGCTCGGCGACACTACCTTCCGGCAGGAGGCCCCGGCGTCGATCGACCTGGCCGGCGACCTGACCGACCCCAACTCCCCGACCTACGCCAGCTTCAGCGGGCTGCTCGGCTACCGGTCCATCCCCGCCGGCTGGACCATCATCCAGACGGTCGACCGGGCCGGGCAGGTCGGCGCCGACCCGGCGCTGGCGCGCTACGGCGTCACGGCCGCCGAGCGCGTCCAGGTCCCCGGTATCGACCACGAGGTCGCCTCGGTCTTCTGGAACTTCATGCGCGCCACGGGCGTGGTCGAGCAGCAGGGCCAGTACGCCACCGCGCCCCTCTTCCCCAACCCCTTCTATGCCACCGGCTACCCCCTGACCGAGGCCTACTGGACCCACGTCCTCCTGCGCGGGGTGCCGACGCTCGTCCTGGTCCAGGTCTTCCAGCGCCGCGTGCTGACCTACACCCCGTCGAACCCGCCCGGCTGGCGGGTCGAGTCCGGCAACGTCGGCCAGCACTACTACGCCTGGCGCTACGGGCAGCTCGGCCTGCAGCCCGTCACCGACGCCTCGCTCCACGGCACCTGGCAGGTGCCGGCGATCCCCGATGGGCCCGGACTCGGCTGCCAGTCCGGCCCGCCCGGCGGCTACCTCACCTGCCTCTACCGCGACCCGCACGGGATGACCATGCCCTTCTACCTGTACCTGCCCAGCCACTTCGATCCCAGCGCGCGCTACCCGCTCGTGCTCCTGCTGCACGGCGGCGGCGAGCGCTACGACCCGAGCCGGAGCCCCCAGGCCAACCGCGACGACCTGGTGAATGACCCCTACGCCGCGGTCTGGGGACCGGGCTACGACGCGCCGTACAGCCCGGCCGTGCAGCAGACCTGGCCCAGCATCGTCGTCGTGCCGCAGGTCGCGGCCGGCCAGAGCTGGGTGTCCGTCTCGCCGAACACCGGCAGCTACACGCTGCCGCCCCAGCCGACCGACGCGCTGCGCATGGCCAAGGCGATCGTCGATACCCTGCAGCAGGACGTGCCCGAGATCGACCCGGCCCGACGCTACGTCACCGGCCTGTCGATGGGTGGCTACGGCACCTGGGAGATGATCGAGCGCTACCCGAACTACTTCGCGGCCGCCGCGCCGATCGCGGGGGGTGGCGACCCGAGCCTGGCCGCCCGCCTGGTCGGCCTCCCGATCTGGGCCTTCCACAGCACGGACGACCCGGTCGTCCCGGTCGCCGCCTCGCGCGCCATGATCGCGGCCATCCGGGCGGCGGGAGGCAGCCCGCGCTACACCGAGTTCACCGACCAGGGGCACGGCTCCTGGCTGGCGCCCTACGGCATCCTGGGTCGGCCCTCGCCGGTCCCGAACTTCTACGCCTGGCTCTTTGCCCAGCACCGCTAGCCGGTGCCCGAGGTGGGATGAGATTACGGAGCTGCCCCGCGCCACTCCGCCCGCGGGTGACCCTGGTGCCATGCCGGCGTGGGTCTCAGGCGCGCCCTTGTTCCCCGGCCGCGGCGTCGATGCGCAGCAGCAGCAGCGGCGCCGTGATGCGCGACAGGAAGCGCGACGCCACGCTGCCGGTCAGGATCCCGGCCAGCCCCGAGCGGCCGTGCGTCGCCATCACCACCAGGTCGGCGCCGCTCTCGGCCACGCTCCGGGCCAGCTCCGTCGCCACGTCGCCGCGCCGCACCTCCAGGGTCGCCCGTCCCAGCGGCAGCGCCCGCTCCCGCACCGACGCCAGGTAGTCGTGTCCCGCCTGCTGCTCGATCTCCAGCAGCGCCGCCGTCGCCGTCGGCGAGAAGGTCGCCGCCGGGGTCGACTCGCCCGACACCGTCCCCACCGTCGGCACCACCCGCACCAGCCGCAGCGCCGCTCCCGTCCGCTCACCCAGCAGCCCCGCCAGCGGCAGCGCCAGCTCCGCGTCCGGCGTCCCGTCCAGCGGCACCAGGATCGTCTCGCAGCGGAAAGCCGCCGCCGCACCCGCCTCCGTGGGCTGCACCAGCAGCACCGGCGTCGCCGTCTGGCGCAGCACCTGCTGCGCGATCCGGCCGAAGACGAGCCGGCGCAGCCCTCCCGAGCCGTGCGTCGCCAGCGCCACCAGGTCGGCGCCCAGCTCGGCTGCGTGCTCGGCCACGCTCCGCGCCACGTCGTGCTCCGGGTTCGGATGGACGTGGACCTCGATCGTGACCCCGGTCTCGCGGTAGCGCGCCGCCACCTCGTCCAGGTAGCCCGTGGCCTCCGCGGCCTCGTCCAGGTGCCGCTCGCCGTGGACTGTGTCCGGCGCGTTGTGCTCGATCACGTGCAGCAGCGTCACCGTCGCCCCGCAAGGACCGGCCACGCCGAACGCCACCGGCAGCACTGCCTCGGCCAGCCGCGAGCCGTCGAGCGGAATCAGCACGCGCCGGATGGACGCCGCCGCGCTCACAGGACGCCTCCCACAATGTCGACCAGCAGGTAGAGGTTGAGCAGCACGATTATCCCCGCCACCAGCCACGCCGCCCGGGTCGTCCAGGTGCCGTTGACCAGCGGACCCATGATCTGGCGGCTTCGCGTGAAGAGTACCAGCGGGATGAGCGCGAAGGGAATGCCGAAGCTCAGGATCACCTGCGAGACCACCAGCGTGCGCGTCGGGTCGAGCCCGACCGCGATCACGATCAGCGCCGGCAGCATGGTGATCCCCCGGCGCAGGATCACCGGGATGTGGCGGTCGAGGAAGCCCTGCATCACCACCTGGCCGGCCATCGTCCCCACCGTGGAGGACGAGAGCCCCGAGGCCAGCAGCGACACCGCGAAGATCGTGCTCGAGGCCGAGCCCAGCAGCGGCGCCAGCGTCTTGTGCGCCACCTCGATCGAGGCGATGTTCTCCAGTCCCGGCACGTGGAACGTCGCCGCCGCCATGATCAGCATGGCCGCGTTGACGAAGCCGGCCACCCCCATCGCGATCAGCACGTCCAGGACCTCGAAGCGGAAGATGCGCCGTGCCTGGTCCGCGTTCTTCGGCACGATCCGGTTCTGCGTCAGCGACGAGTGCAGGAAGATCACGTGCGGCATCACCGTCGCCCCCAGGATGCCGACCGCCAGCACCAGGCTCTCGCTCCCGTTCAGGTGCGGCACGACCGTGTCATGGGCGATCAGCCCCCAGTTCGGCCGCGCCAGCGTTACCTCGACCAGGTAGCTCAGGGCGATGATGCCGACGAAGACGGTGATGACCGCCTCCAGCGGTCGGAAGCCGTAGCGCTCCAGCCCCAGGATCAGGAAGGTCGCGACCCCGGTGAGCAGCCCCGCCAGCAGGAGCGGGATGTGGAAGAGGAGGTTGAAGCCGATCGCCGCGCCCAGGAACTCGGCCAGGTCGGTGGCCATCGCCACCACCTCGGACAAGGCCCACATGCCGTAGACGACGCGGCGCGGGAAGCGGTCTCGGCAGATCTCGGCCAGGTTGCGACCGGTGGCGATGCCCAGCTTGGCGGAGAGGGACTGGATGAGCATCGCCATCAGGTTGCTCATCAGGATGACCCAGATCAGCAGGTAGCCGAACTGCGCCCCGCTCTGGATGTTGGTGGCGAAGTTCCCGGGGTCGATGTAGGCCACCGAGGCGATGAAGGCCGGGCCGAGGTAGGGGAGCACCCGAAGGTACCAGGCGTGCCGCGCTCCCGGGAGTTCGCCCGCGTCGGTCGCCACCGTCGCGGCCTCGCCGGGGCGCGGCCCGTGACCTGCCCGCTCGTCGACGCTGCTTCCGCCCTCGTCTGCCATGGCACGCTCCGTCTGCTCGCCGCCGACCGGCCGGGGTTTAGCCATGGCTAATTCTAATGCTGTCGGCGCGTAACGCAAGTGGGGTGCCGGAGGACGACCGGGCCAGCCGGCTCGAACCGCCCGGGAACACCGTATAATCGCCGCCATCGCGGCTCGCGGAACGGCGCGGAGAGGGGCGCTTCGGGTGGAGCAGGACGTCCGGGAGGCGATACGGGTCCGGCCGGCCAGGCGCGCGGACGCGGCGGCGATCGCCGAGATCTACAACCAGGGGATCCTGGAGCGGATCGCGACCTTCGAGGCGGAGCCGCGCACGGTCGAGCAGATGGAGGCGTGGGTCGACGAGCACGGTGGGCGCTACCCGGCGCTGGTGGGGGAGATCGACGGGCAGGTCGTCGGCTGGGCCTCGGTCGGCACCTACCGGCCCCGCGCCTGCTACGCCGGCATCGGCGAGTACTCGATCTACGTGCACCGCGACTGGCGCGGCCGCGGCCTGGGCAAGGTGCTGGTCCAGGCGCTGATCGACGAGGCGGAGCGCCAGGGCTACTGGAAGCTCGTCTCGCGCATCTTCACCTTCAACGCCGCCAGCCTGAAGGTCGCGCGCGAGCTGGGCTTCCGCGAGGTCGGCATCTACGAGAAGCACGCCAAGCTGGACGATGAGTGGCTCGACGTGGTCATCGTCGAGCGCCTCATCCCCTCGAACTTCACGTAACGGGAGACGGACGAAGAGGTCGCCGTGGGGCTTGCTCGCCGCGTCGTCTTCGCGTGAGGCAGGAGCCTGGCATACTTGTCCGGATGTGAGGACGGCGACTGATGACACCTGCACCGCGGACTATTCACGTTGACCCGGGGAGCGAGCTGGATCGACTGCTCGAGGAGGCGGGTGACGCCGTCGTTGAGATGGAAGCGCGCGGCGTTCGCTACCGCGTCATGCGCGTTCACGACGAGACGACTGCCGAGCCGTCCGAGCAGCGGCAGCCAGGAGGGGCCGGCGACTCGATCCTGACCATCATCGGCCTGGGCGCGTCCGCGGAACCGACCAGCATCGGTCGTCACGAGCAGGAGTACCTGGCCGACGCTATCGACTCCGCACCCCGTTCGTGAGCGGTGTCTCCGGTTCCGGCCGGCGCGTCTTCGTCGACACCTCGGCCTACTTCGCTGCCGTCAACACGCGCGACGCTGACCATGCCGACGTGAGCGCGCTACTGAGAGCGCTCGTCGCCGAACGCCTCCGCCTCATCACGACCAACTTCGTCCTCGCCGAGGTGCACGCGCTGCTCCTCAACCGGGTCAGTCGCGCGGTGGCACTCTCCGCGCTGCGGGCGATCGAGGCCAGTGATCTCACGACCATCGTCCGTGTCGCGCAGCGGGACGAACAGCGTGCCCGCACCATCCTGGCCCAGTACGATGACAAGGACTTCTCCCTCACCGATGCGACGAGCTTCGCCGTCATGGAACGGCTGGGCATCGCCCGAGCCTTCACGCTGGATCGGAATTTCGCCCAGTACGGATGGGACGTGATTCGGCCAGCCTGAAGGTCGCGCGCGAGCTGGGCTTCCGCGAGGTCGGCATCTACGAGAAGCACGCCAAGCTGGACGACGAGTGGCTCGACGTGGTCATCGTCGAGCGCCTCATCCCCTCGAACTTCACGTAACGCCGGATGCTGCCGCGAGGCTCATGGCGGGGGATAGTGCCGTTCCCGGGCCGGCGGCCCTATGCCAGCGCCGCCCGGACAACCTCCTCGGCCTGCTCCAGCGCCCAGATCAGCCGGTTCTGCCCGCGCGTCAGGTGCGCGCGCAGCACGCCGCGCCGCGCCGGGTCGTCCTTCGCCCCCGCCAGCCCCAGCGCCGGTGCCAGGTCGGGCAGCGGCGGCACGTTCAGCGCCGGGTCGTGCCGGAACGCCTCGGTCCGGCTGTAGTTGACGGGGATCAGCAGCCGGCCCAGTCGCCGCTGCACGAAGTTGAAGCGCCGGCAGGCCGGGCTCGCCGGGTTGGCGTCGTCCGGCGCCGCCGCGTAGAAGCTCCGCAGCGCCGCGGCCAGGCTGCCCAGCGCCTCGCGCGCCGGCGTGAAGCTGAACTCGTTCCCGGCCGCGCGCTGGTAGCGGTCCAGCGTGGCCGCGAACTCCGCCACCGTCTGCGTCCAGTCGAACGGCGCCAGCGGTGCGTTGAGCGTGCGCAGGACCGAGGCCGCGTACATCCGCATGTCCCGCAGCAGGTTGTCCTGGTCGGCGACCTCCAGCGTGTCCCCCTCGGTGTGCCACTGGATGTTCCCGCCGCACCCGCCCACCGCGTAGTAGTCCCGCGCCGCACGGTCCTCGTCCGACATGGTCGAGCTCAGCATGTAGAAGGAGGTGATGCCGATGCCGTTGAAGGAGTAGTCGCCCGCGCGCGGCGGCCGCTCCGGCTCCGGCGTGATCCCGGTCACGTCCTGGATCACCTCGTCGACGAAGGGCTCCGCCTCGCTCATCGCCGTCAGCTCGTCGTAGGTCGTCGTCCAGCGGCAGCCGGGCGAGTCGCAGTTGATCTGCGCCACGCAGTTGCGCGCCAGTTCCACCGCAAAGGTGTCGGCATACCAGGTCGAGCCCGCGTAGCGGCCGTGGGAGTGACCCGACCACCAGGCGACGCGCAGCGAGCGCGCCAGTTGCTCGCGGTGCTGCCAGAAGACGCGCGCCAGCTCGAGCAGGGTCGCATCGCCGGTGGCGTTGTCGCCGATGCCGACGTGCCAGGAGTCGAGGTGGCCGTGCACGAGCACGAACTCCTCCGGCACGCGGGTGCCCGGGATCTCCGCGACCAGCACCGGGATCTCGCGCCAGCCGGTGTCGAGCCGGGTCTGGAGGGCGACCCGGGCGCCGCGCCGCGCCGCCGCGATCAGCTCCTGGCCGTCCGGCTGGTTGACGCCGACGACCGGGATGGTCGGCTGGCGGGCCATCGAGTCGAGGTCGGGCGTGCCCCAGATGGTGGTGCAGATCCCCTCGTGGATCGCCTGCCCGGGGTTGACGAAGATGCCGGCCATGGCGCCCGCCCGCATCACGTCGCTCACCTTGCCGGGCGAGGCCATCCCCTCGGTCACCACGATCTTGCCGGCCACGTCGTTCCCGCCCAGTTCGACGCCGGCCGAGAAGACGTCCCCGGCGCCGCTGCCGGTTTCACTCGGTACGTAGACGAGCGGTCCGGCGACCTCCTCGCCGTCGGTCGAGACCGACATCGAGGCCGTCTTCGCCCGGTAGCGCCCGCCGTTCGGCTCGTCGACGCGCACCCCGGCCTCGAGCGGGATCGAGATGAAGCACTCCGGCTCGTAGAGGCGGTGCGGCACCCCCGCCTCCTCGAGCTCCCGCATGATCAGGCCGACGGCGTGGCGCTCGTCGGGCGAGCCGGAGAGGCGCACCAGGTGGGAGAACTGCTCGACCAGCGGCCAGGGCACGGCGAGCGAGACGCTCTCCAGGAGCGCGGCCTCGAGGGCCGGGTCCGTCCATCGCACGATCCCGTCAAGCTGCTCCATGGCGCGGTCCTTCCTGCGCGACCCCCGGGTGCCTGCCGTGGTCAACCGCGTCGCGGCCACTTCCATTCCCGCGCGTTTCCCCGGTCCGGCGCCGATGACGCTGCGGATGTAACGTGCGGGTCAGCGTGCCCGGCTGCCGGACGGCGCCGGGCCGAAGGCGCCGTAGCGCAGCGAGATCTCGCGTGCCGCCGCGACGGTGGCCTTGGCGTAGCGGCAGCGCTCCTTGGGTCCGAAGCGCGTGACCGGCGCCGCGACGCTTACCGCGGCGAAGACCTCGTCGGTCAGGCTATAGATCGGGGCCGCCACCGTGCAGACCCCCGGGTCCAGGTCCTGGTCGCTCACCGCGTAGCCCTGCTCCCGGATCGTCGCCAGCTCCGCCCGCAGCTCGTCCGGGTCGGTGATCGTGGTGGGGGTGAAGCGTTTCAACGGGCTCCGCTCCATGATGTAGCGCTCGATCGCCTCCGGCGGCGAGAACGCCAGCAGTACCTTGGTCGTGCCTCCGGCGTGGAGATCGAAGCGCGTGCCCACCCGCGCGCTGATCTGCAGCCGCCAGCGGCTCTCCCGCTTGTCCACCGAGATCGCCGAGAGCTCGTCGTCCCGCACGACCAGGTTGACTGCCTCGCCGGTCTCGGCCGCCAGCCGGTCGAGCACCGGATTGGCAATCTGGACCAGCGTCGAGCCGGTGGACGCCACGGCGCCCAGCTCGACCAGTCGGTAGCCCAGGGCATAGGCTCGCGTGTCGGGGTCCTGGACCACCAGCCGCTCCTGCACCAGCGTCTGGAGCAGCCGGAAGGTCTGGTTCTTGGTCAGCTTGGTCGCCTTGCTCAGCTCCGTGACGCCGAAGCGATGCGGCGGACGCAGGAACGCGCCCAGCAGCACGACTGCCCGCGCCACACTCTCGACCCGGTATTTCTCGGCTACCACTTCCATGCCGGCCCCCTGCCCGTTTTGCCTGGCACTACGTCGTTTGTTGTTCGGACCATCCTATCGTCGTGCGGACATGTCGTCAACCCCCGGCCGTACCGATCTCGGGCATCGCGGACGCCGGTCCGAAACGTCCGATCGGGTGCGCTATGATCGGCCGCGCGGTCCGCGGGGCGGTAGGGGGTGGGCAATGGCGGGAGTGGTCGTGACCGGGGCCGGCAGCGGCATCGGGCGAGCGACGGTCATCCGGTTGCGCGAGCAGGGATTCACTGTTTTCGCCGGCGTGCGCCGGGAGGTCGATCTTGCGACCTGGCCCGGGTCGGGCCCGGGACGGGTCATCCCGGTGCGGCTCGACGTGGCCGAGCCGGCGACGATCGCCGCGGCCGCGGCGACGGCGCGGGGCGAGCTGGGTGACGCCGGGCTGCTCGGCCTGGTGAACAACGCCGGCATCGCCGTCGCCGCGCCGCTCGAGTACCTCCCGCCGGACGAGCTGCGCCGCCAGTTCGAGGTGAACGTGGTCGGCCAGCTGGCGGTGATCCAGGCGTTCCTGCCGCTGCTGCGCCCGGCGCGCGGCCGTGTCGTCAACCTCGGCTCGGTCTCGGGGCGGCTGGCCATGCCGTTCCTCGGGCCATACGCCGCGTCGAAGTTCGCCCTGCGCGCCATCAGCGACGCGCTGCGCGTCGAGCTGCGGCCGTCGGGGGTGAGCGTCTCGCTGATCGAGGCGGGCACCATCGCCACGCCGCTGTGGGAGAGCGGCGCCGCCGCGGCTCGAGCGCTGGCCGCCACCTTCCCGCCGGAGGCCGCCCAGCGCTACGGCCCGGCCCTGGAGCGCCTGGCCGGTCGCGCCGCCGGCTTCAGCCGGACTGGTATCCCGGTCGAGCAGGTGGCCGAGGTGGTGCTCCGGGCCCTGACCTCCCCGCGGCCCCGGGCGTACTACGCCGTGTCGGGCCGCTCCCGGCGCTGGTCGACGCGCCTGCTCGAGGTCCTGCCCGGGGAACTGCGCGACCGGCTGGTCCTGCGCACGCTCCGCTGACCGGGGCGAGCCTCGGGCGCCGGATCCCGGACACAGGGACGCGCCGCGGTGGGGACAACGCGGCGCGTCCGTGGAGAAGGGAAGGGAGATTGGTTCGACGTTCGGGGCGGACCTCCCACAGAGCCGTCGTGCCGGCCCCGCTGCCGGGAAGGTGTGGGACCCGCCGGCCCGTCCTGATTGACGACCGCCCGGATGACCTGCGTGGCCGTGGCGGCCGGGGGTACCGCGCCTGCCTGGCCCCGGCGAGGCGTCAGCGCCGCCCGGCGTGGTGTCCCTCCCGGCGGCTCCCGGACCCGGGCGCCGATCGACGCGTCCGATCGGGTGGCCCTGGTAGCCGGTGGTCACCGCCGGCGCGGTCGGCGGGCCGGTCGTCCCTCCCTCGCGTGGCAGGCCCCACCTGGCGGGCTAGCCGACGAGCGCCCCCGCGCCGTGCACCGGGATGTGCCTGGCGCGCGTCTCGGCGCTCTTGGGCATCTTCAGGGTCAGGATGCCCTGCTCGACCGTGGCGGTGACCGCGTCCGGGTCGACCGCGGCCGGCAGCGTCAGCGTCTCGGTGAACTCCCCGTTGACCGCCTCCCGGAAGTGCCAGGTCGCTTCGTTCTCCTCGTCGTCCGGGAGGGTGTAGCCGTACGTTCCCCGGATCGTCAGCGTGGTGTGCTCCAGCGAGATGTGGATGTCCTCCGGCTTCGCCCCCGGGACCAGCGCCTTCACGATCAGCGCGTCCGGCGTCTCGTAGAGGTCGATCGCCGGCCGGAAGGGCGTCATCCGCGGCAGGAGCCGGCCACGCCGGAAGGGGGTCGCCAGCAGGCGGTCCATCTCGTCGAGCATGCGCTCGAGCTCCGCGCGCGGCCGCAGGCGCTCCATCATGGTAGCCACTCCCTCGTCTGTGCCTCTTGAGGCCTGCCACGGATGCGGCAGGCCGTCCTCTCTGATCTGCGTCCACTCTAGGGCCGGCCCCGCGACATCCGCGACACGGAATGGCGGCGTCGTGTGACATTCGCGTGACAGGTGGGCAACCCTTGCGCGGGCACCGCGCAAACCTTGCGGGCTGCCCGGCGCTGTCAGCCCGTCGGCGCGCCCGGGTCCCGGCCGGGCATCCGATCCGCCGCGAGCGCGGTCCGCTGCACCGCGCTGCCGGCCAGCCGGTCGATCAGGGTCTGCCCGCGCGTGTCCACCAGCATCCAGAGGTAGGGCGCGCTGCTCAGGCCCATGATCAGGATGCCCAGGTTGAGCTGGCCGATGAAGGCGATCAGCCCGCCCCAGAAGGCGGCGCCGACGATGGAGGCCAGCAGCGCCCGGACCACGGCGCGGCCGAGGCTGAGCGGCCGTCCGGACGCCACGCGCACGACCCGGGTACCGGTAGCGGCCATGCCGATCGACCGGCCGGCCACCCAGAAGCAGCTGAAGTAGAGCAGGAGGAAGGCGCCGAGCACGAACCCGCCGGCCAGGTAGGCCGGCAGCGCCGCCGAGTCGCTCAGGATCGCCCCGCGCCAGCCCTGCAGCTGGATCGCCGTCCCGGCGTACCAGCCCGAGATGATCACCAGCGCGGCCAGCGCGACCGGCAGCACCACCAGCCAGTCGATCAGGAAGCCGAGCGCCCGCTGCCAGAAGCCGCCCGGCTCCACGTCCCGGTCCGGCGCAGCCGCCACGCTCCACGTCTCCCGCGCCACGTTCCACTCGAGCGACCGCATGGCGCTCCCCCTTCCCGCCGTCCCCGATCCGTCAGGGCAGCGGCACGTCCATCTCCTCGCCGGCGACCGCCACGCGGGGCACGTCGATCGGGCGCTCCGGCTGGCGTGGCCGCTTGAAGTAGGCGGCACCGAACGCGGACAGGCCGTAGCCGGTGTGGATGGCCGCCAGGTACTGCGGCCCCTCGACGCGCAGGTTGTTGCGCACCAGCTCGTGCTGCAGCGAGACGAGCTCCCAGCCGCCCGCGCCCAGCTGGGCCATCGCCCGCTCGAACACGTCGGCGACGCCGTTGCTGCTCGGCTCCTTGAGCTGGATCGTCTGCGCGCCCTCCGGCGTGAAGTAGGTGAGCCGGCAGCGCCAGCCCGGCTCGCCGTCGGGCCCGTCCGCCGCGTGCGATACGAGCGCGCAGTACTCCCAGTCGGTCATCGTGAACCCCTCCCGGGTCGATCCTCAGCGCCGGTGGAGGAGCGTCGGCACGAGCAACACGAACCAGAGCGCGCCCGCGCTCAGGATCAGCAGCATCGGCGATAGGCTCGCCGTCCCGCCCAGCAGGGCCGTCGTCCCGGCGATCATCGCCAGCCACACGAGCACCGCGCCGATCAGGTAGGCCCGGATCGCGTGCTCGTCGTTCGCCCGGCTCCCGTCCATCTTGCGCTCGTGCTCCCCTCTCGCGGTCGCGGCGACAACGATGTGGTCGGCCCGTCCGGGCCACCATGCGCCCACTCTAGGCCGGAGAGCGTCACGATTGCGCAACGACCAGCGCGCGTCCGTGACACCTGCGTGTCAGTTGGTCGCGACGGGAATCGTTGCCGATCCAGCTAATGGGAATGCCGGTGTCACCGGCAGGTATTCGGTCGCGGCGGTGGTCTGCTAGAGTGGCCCGTGCGGCGTGCCGGCCGGCACGCGACCGGCCTGCCGACTCGGGAACCCAGACGACGACACACGCTGGACGGAGCGGGGCCATGGGCGCCGCGGCGGCACCCGTCTCGCCCGAGGAGACCAGGGCGTTCCTCGAGCGGCGCTACCGCGTCGCGATCGGCGCGGTCGCCCCGCTCGGCGCGGGCGCCTGGTCGCGGGCCTACCGCTTCGACCGGGACGGCGCGCGCTGGGTCATCCGCTGGAGCGACCTGGCCGACAACTTCGCCCGCGACGCCTTCGCCGCGCGCTTCGCCCGCGCGGACCTGCCCATCCCGGCCATCATCGACCTCGGACAGGACCGGCTCGGCTACTTCGCCGTCTCCCGCTTCGTGGCGGGGGAGGACTACGAGGAGCTGCCGGCGGCGCGGCTTCGTGATCTCCTGCCCTCGCTCCTCGCGACGCTCCGCGCCCTGCGCCGGGTCGACCTCGCCGGGACGGCCGGGTTCGGCATCTGGGACGGGACCGGCGCCGGGCGCTCCTCGAGCTGGCACGCCTTCCTGCTCGACGATCTTGACACCTCTCCCGGGAGCCTGATCCGGGGCTGGCGCGCCCGGCTCGCGACCTCTCCGCTCGGCAGCGGCATCTACGACGCGCTCTGGCAGCGCTTCACCCCCCTGGTCGCCCGCTGCCCGAACGCGCGCGGGCTGGTCCACTCCGACCTGCTCAACCACAACGTCCTGGCGCGCGACGGTCGGATCACCGCCGTGCTGGACTGGGGCTCGTCCCTCTACG
>DASSZN010000251.1:0-4336 GCA_035702805.1 Thermomicrobiaceae bacterium
GACCCAGGCGGTGAAAATCGGCATGTGGGTGCGGCGGAGCACCCTCACCGACCAGTAGGCGACGACCGCGGCGACGAAGCCGTGCGCCAGTCCGAACGCGACCACGGCCAGCACGAGGACCCCGTCGATCCAGAGGAGCGCCCGCGCGGCGCCCGCGTGGCTGTCCGCGTCAACTCTCCGCCGCGCGATCTCGGTGGCGCCCACGCTGAGCAGCAGGGCCACGGCGGTGATCATACCGAACCAGACCACGAGCGAGATCCCGTCGATCCACGGCAGGCCCACGTCGATGATGAGATGCGCCTCCCACAGCCGGTCGAGCGCCTCGGTCGACGCGCCGTAGATGGCGCCGATGATCAGGATGGTGACCAGGACCGGGCGGCCGCGCGTGACCCGGAGCCCGGCGGCGCCGCGCTCGAGGATTGCCGCAAAGGGGTTGTAGGAGGTCGTCTCGCCGCGGTGGAAGTGGCGCTCCGGCATGACCACGATCAGCGCTCCGGCCAGCAGCACGTTGAGGCCACCACCTACCACGATCGGCAGGCTGACCCGCACGCTGGCGAGCAGCACGCTGAGGCCGATGCCGAGCAGCCCGCCGATCTGTGCCGCCTGAGCGCCGCGCAGGTAGACGCGCCCCAGGTTGTCGCCACCGACCTCGTCGGCGACCCAGGCCTCCTGGGCGCCGTCCACGAAGGTCGCGCCGATGCCCCAGATCACCTGCGCCAGCAGGATCGTGCCGAGGATGGGCAGCGCCCCCTCGAGCATGAAGCCGAGCCCGATCAGCGCGGTGCCGACGATGACCGAGAGCCGCCGGCTGTAGAGGTCGGCCACGATCCCGGTCGGGAGTTGGGTGAGGAAGGCGGTCGTCTCCAGCACCGTACCGACGAGCAGCAGCTGAAAGGGACTGAGGTGGGCCACGGTGACCAGGTAGACGCCGGTCATGGTGCTGATCGCGGCGAAGAAGAGCGCCGAGGTGCCCTGGAGGAGGAGGTAGACGCGGTAGGGCGACAGCGACCGCATGAGCCTCCCGTCGGCACCGCCGGCTTCACGGGTCCGCCTCGCCGGCGGCAGTCGATCCGCGCGGAGCCTAGCAGGCGCGGCGGCGCGGAGGCAAACGGCCGAGATAGCTACCGTCGCGCTGGCATTCAACGTGCGACTTGGGTATCTACCGCCCGCCCCGCCAGCGCGGCGGTTGCCGGCGCATCCTCCGGAGGCCGCGGATCGACCGCGGTGTTGCCGCGTCGGCAGGGCAGGAACCTGTGGTGTTGGGAAGGCACGCGCGATGACCCTGAGTAGCCGGACGGAACTCGCTCACCTGGCGTTCGCGCCTCCGCCGGAGCCCCAGGTCGATGCCCCGCACCGCCACACGGTCCAGTTCTACCAGGACGACGGCTACCTGCTCGACGAACTGGCGCGCTTCGTGGGCGCCGCGCTTGGCGCCGGGGACGCCGCGGTGGTCATTGCCACCGAGTCCCACCGCTCCCATCTGGGCGTCCGGCTGCGGGCGCTGGGCCTCGACCCGGAGCAGGCGGAGCGTCAGGGTCGCTACGTGCCGCTCGATGCCGCGGAGGTGCTCGATCGCTGCCTGCGCGACGGCCGCCCGGACGCGACTGCCTTCCTGCCCGTGCTGCGCGGCATCATCGACCGCGCGGCGGCTTCGGTCCGGTCCGCCGCGCCTCGGGTCGCCGTGTTCGGCGAGATGGTCGCCCTGCTCTGCGCCGATGGCCGCGGCGACGACGCGGTGGCGCTCGAGCGGATCTGGAACACGGTCCCCAAGGAGCACAACGTCGATATTCTGTGCGCCTACCCGATGGCCTCCTTCGCGCGGGCCGACGATGCCGGACGCTTCGCGGACGTCTGTGCCGCACACTCCCGGGTGCTGCCGGTCGAGACCTACCGGCCGCAGGCGACGGAGTCGGAGCGACTCCGCACCATCGTGACGCTACAGCAGCACGCGCAGGCGCTGGAGGTGGAGGTCGTGGACCGGAGACGGGCGCAGGATGACCTCCGGCAGCGCAACGAGGAGCTGCGCACGGCGATCGCGATCCGCGACGAGTTCCTCTCGGTGGCGGCGCACGAGCTCAAGACGCCGCTGACGACGCTCCGAGCCTACGTGCAGCGTCTGCTGCGCGAGCGGCAGCGCGGTGGCGAGCCGTCGCCGCAGCGACTCGAGGTAGCGCTGGCGGCGATCGAGCAGCAGACGGGGAAGCTGGCACAGCTCATCGAGCGGCTGCTCGACAGCGCGCAGATCCAGGCTGGCCGGCTGCGCGTGGCGCCGGTAATCACCGATCTTGTCCCGCTGGTGTGGTCTGCCGTCGCGCAGTACCGGGATCTTCCGGAGCATCCGCTGGTCCTGCGCTGTCCAGAGCGGCTGGAAACGGCCATTGACCCGCTGCGGTTCGAGCAGGTCCTGAGCAACCTGGTGGACAACGCGGTCAAGTTCAGCCCGGAGGGCGGCAGGGTCACGGTGGAACTCGACCGCGAGCCAGACGGGCGGGTCCGCCTCGCCGTGACCGACGAGGGCATCGGCATCCCGTCAGCGGACCGGACCGAGATCTTCAACCGCTTCCACCCGGCCCACGAGCAGCGGCACCTGTCGGGCATGGGTTTTGGCCTGTACGTCACGCGGGAGATCGTCGAGCTGCACGGCGGCCGGCTATGGGTGGAAGACCCCCCGCACCCGGGTTCGCGCTTCGTCGTGACGCTGCCGGCGCCGTCCACGTAGGGACAGGTGCGGGCGGACGTCGCGGAGATCGTCGAGGAGATGGCCCGCATTCTGGTGGTGGACGACGACCCGAATATCCGGCAGGTAGTGCGCTTCGCGCTCGGCGACGAAGGCCACCAGGTCGAGGAGGCATCCGACGGTCGGGCCGCGCTGGAGCAGGCCGACCGCTTCCATCCCGACGTGATCCTGCTGGACATGAAGATGCCGGGCATGGACGGCTGGGAGTTTGCCCGCCGCTACCGCGCGCGCTATGGACGCCGCGCCGCGACCGTCGTGCTGACCGCCGCGCACGATGCCGGGCGGCGGGCGCGAGACATCGGCGCCGACGGCTACGTCGCCAAGCCGTTCGACCTGGACGTGCTCTTCGCGCGGGTGGACGAGGCTGCTCGGGGCGCGGCCCGGCGCATGACTACGACGGTCCGCTCGCCGTCCACGCATACCGATCCGACCCCGGCGGAGGATTCCCCGCCGGGGTCGGCCTCGCACTTCGCGCGCTAGCTGGCGGCGGGCGTCACGACCTTCCAGGCGCCGTTGAGGAGCCCGTTTCCGTTGGTGGTGCCGGCCGTCGTGTCACCCTTGAAGTAGTAGAGCGGATGCCCGTTGTAGGTCACCTGTGTCGACCCGTCGGCCCGGGTGATCGTGCCGAGCGTACCGGGCACGCCCGACGGCAGGCTCGCTGCCGTGCCGCCGCTGGGGACCGTGAGTGGTGGCCAGTTGACGGCGCAGGTGCCGGTGCAGGCGCTCGTACCCGCCGTGTCATGGGAGAACGTGTAGAGCGTGAACCCGCTGCTGTCCGCGAGAATCTTCCCCAGGCTGGCGGACGTCGCGACCTGTAGCGCCGCGGTGCCGCGTGCCGGCGTTGAGGGCGACGCCGCCGGGGTGGCGGGTGCACTGGAGGACCCGTAGCCGGGGTACGACGAGGACGAGCCGGTCGGCGACGCGGCGCTGGCAGTGGCCGCGGACGTCGAGGTCGCGGCGGCCGTCGCGGCCGTGGTCGTGGTCGCGGTCGATGACGTGGAGCCGGTCGTGCCGCTCGTCGGTGTAGTCGTGGCCGTCGATCCGCAGGCGGCCAGCACCAGGACGAGCGCCGAGACGGCGACGAGGGAACCAAGCGAGCGTCCGACACCCCATGGTCGACGCATGACGGAGCCTCCTCTCCAGGGACCGATACCGGACCGGCTGCCGGCCGGCGCACGTACCCGCTCGCGCCCGGCAACGCGCCGGACCGGAGGGCAACGAGGGTCGGACGCAGCCGGGTGTGCGCTGATCGTGCTACGCGGCTTCCACCATATTGGATTGCCCCCGCTTGCGAGTGTGCGAAGGAGCCCTGGACGTCGCGCGGCGCGTGGGTTCCCGGATCAGCGTTGGTGAGGCGGTCCGTTGCGGCGCAGGCTGTGGAGGAGCCAGCGCTCGTGGCGGTGGGCCCAGGACTCGAAGTGCTCCTCCTGGTGGTGGAGCTCGGCGAGGAGTTCGGCGCGGCGCTGCCAGGCGCCTCGTCGCCAGGCGAAGAGGACCAGACCAGCGCCGACCGCGCCGAGCGACGCGGCAGTCTGGGGGAGCGAGAGTTGAGCCGCCAGGTAGATGCTGGCCAGCGCGGCCAGGCCGAGGAGCAGGCGC
>DASSZN010000027.1:0-20872 GCA_035702805.1 Thermomicrobiaceae bacterium
GGCGCCGGCGAGCGTGGACGTCGGATACGGGCTGCCGCAGCCGGCCAGTACGAGCAGCAGCACGACCACGCCGGCCAGTCGCCAGCTCGTCCGATCGTGCCGAAGACGCCTTCCGGTGCTCCGCGGCTCTCCGTTCACGGCCCCATCCCCTGACAACACCCCGCGCCGTCCTCACCATCAGAGACGCGGCGCGCCTGAGCGAGGGGTACAGGCAGGGAAGGACATGCTGTCCGGGGACACGCGGGCGGGCGCGATGCCCGTATGCGGCGGAACGAGCTCATTGGAAGCCGCGAACCCCACACGGCGCGGCGGCGAAGACGAGGTTCGCCTCGTCGAGGCCGGGCGGGAAGCAGCAGCCGACGCGCGCAGCGCGGTGCCGCCGTTGGCACCGACCGCGGGGCCGGATCGGACCGGGGCGACGATCGAGTGAAGCGCCGGCCCTCGCCGGATCTGCCCTACTCGATGTGGCTCATCCAGGTGCCGCGGCGCCAGCCGTGGGCGTCGAGCTCGCGCAGGAAGGGCACCACGTGGCCGACGACCGCTGCCACGATCGCCGCGCCCTCCTCGGCGCTGCCGGCCGCCGCGTTCCCGGAGTAGCCCAGCGGCACCGTTCCCTCGAACCCGCCGATCACGTCGACCGGGTAGTCCATGAACTGGTTCGACTGATGCGTCGCCAGGTCGGGACGGGCCGTCTCCGGCGCGGCGTAGAGGACCATCGACATCTCGGACTGCCCGGCGTGGTCCTCGTCGATGTCGCGCTCGCCGGCCAGCAGTCGCCGGGCCATACCCTGCCAGCCGCCCAGGATCGCCACCGTCAGGTCGTGCTCCTGGGCCAGGGTGCGCGCTGCCGCCTCCGCGGGCGCCGGGTCGGCGTCGTGGGCCGTCACCACCAGCAGCTTGCGGATGCCGTGGTGCAGCAGCGACTCACCGACGTCGTGGACCACCGCCACCAGCGTCTCCGGCCGCAGCGACAGCGTCCAGTCCCAGTGGAGGTGGTGGTGGCTGACGCCGTAGTCGAGCGCCGGCAGCACCAGCATCCCGCCGAGCTCGCGGGCGATGGCCTCGGCGAACGATTCGGCGGTGAAGGTATCGGTGCCGTAGGGCAGGTGCGGCCCGTGGTACTCGGTGGCGCCGATCGGCAGGACCGCCTTGTCGAACCCGCCCGCCGTGATCGCCGCGCCGGTCAGGCGCTCCAGCCGCACCTCGGGCGTCGTCGGTCGACCGCTCATGGCTCGCCCTCCTCCTCGTCTACGTCCCGGCGGCGAAGCGCGCTGCGCTTGCGGCGTCCAGCAGCGGGTCCGGCCGCCCGGCCTGCAGCGAGTCCACCATGAGCTCGGCCGTGCCGATGGCGAGCTGGACGCCCTGGCGGAAGTGGCCGGTGGCGACCCACAGGTTCCGGTAGCCCGGTACCAGCCCCAGGATCGGCTCGCGGTCGATCGTGCCGGGCCGCAGCCCCGCCCAGGTCGCGGTCACCATCCCCTCCAGCAGGCCGGGGCCGAGCGCCTCGACCAGCCCGATCAGCTCGCGCAGCCCGGCCGGAGTGACTCGCTTGTCGAAGCCCACCCGCTCCTCGGTTGCGCCGACCGCGATCGAGCCGTCGGTGCGCGGCACCAGGTAGCCGCCGGCGCCGCCGATCACGTGGTGCGGCATCACCGGCGCGTCCGCCAGCGCCATCATCTGCCCTTTGACCGGCAGGGTTGGCAGCGGCCGGTCGAGGTCGACGCCGAAGCGCGCCGTCCAGGCGCCGGCCGCCAGCACGACCTGGCCGGCCGGCAGGAGCGCGCCGTCGGCGAGGCGCACGCCGGTCGTACGGTCGCCCTCCCGGGCGAACCCGACCGCCGGGGTGTGCTCCAGCACCGCCGCGCCCCGCGCGACCGCGGCGCGGGCCAGCGCGCGGGTGAGCCGGTTGACCACGACCGCCCCGGCGTCGTTGACCAGCACGGCCCCGAGCAGCCCGGCCGGCAGGGCCGGCTCCAGGTCGTGGAGATCCGTCGCCTCGACCCACTCGCTGTCGAAGCCGTTCCCCTCCTGCCAGGCCAGCAGTTCGCGCAGCCCGGCGACCTCCGCCTCGTCGCGGGCGATCAGGATCTCGCCCCAGTGCCGGTAGCCGACGTCGACGCCGGTCTCCTCCTGCACCGTCGCAATCAGCCAGGGGTAGCCGGCCAGGCTGCGTCGCCCGAGCTCCAGCCGCAGTGGCGGCGCGGCGTGCGAGGGCGGCGAGATGATGCCGGCCGACGCCCAGGACGCCTCGCCGCCGACCTCGCCCCGCTCGATCACGGCCGCCGAGATGCCCTTGCGCGCCAGTTCGTAGGCGAGCGTGCAGCCGATGATCCCGCCGCCGACGATGGCGACGTCGACCGCGCCCGGCGTGCGCTGCCTGCTCCCGCTCATTGGCTCCCTCCAGCCCTGCGACGGCATCCGCGCCGTCCTCTCGTGCTCGGTCCCTGGATCCGGCTCGATGCGTACCAGATTCGCCGGGGGGCCGCAAGCGCGACCCCGGTGCCCTGCCCGGCATCTCCATTGCGGAGAGGGGGTCAGGTCCGCCGGCAAGGGCGGGCCGCATGGCAAGGAGGGAGCCGGCGTGCAGAACGAGACCAAGCGACCCAACACCCTCGAGATCGAGCTCGCCTGCGAGATGCTGAGCGACATGCTCCAGTCCCGCGAGGACATCAACGGCGCCGTCTTGACCGAGCACGACCGCGAGCGCCGCTACGAGCTCGCTTTCGACGGCATCGGCCGCGTCTGGAACGAGCTTCAGGAGCAGTACGGCGATCGCCTGGCCCCGGTGATGGCGCAGATGACGATGGCCCGCGAGCACGAGCTGCGCACCCGGGTGCAGCAGCGCGAGCGGCTCGAGCGCGGGCGCTGACGAACGTGGCCGGTGGACCGCCCGGCGGCCCGTGCCGTCAGCCCCCGAGAATGGAGCAGTCATGAACCGAGTCGTGCGCGGAGGCCTCGCCGGGCTGGTCGCGACCGGTGCCATGTCGGGAGTCATGGCCGGAGGGCGCTACCTCGGGCTGCTCGGGACGCCCCCGCCGAAGAAGATCACCGCGCATCTCGAGCAGCGGGTGGGCATCAGGAATGAGCTCTCCTACCCGGAGTTCCAGGGCAGCTGGCTGGCGTCGCACTTCGGCTACGGCACGGCGAACGGCGCCCTCTTCGGCCTGCTGCGGCCGCTGCTGCCGCTACCGGACGCGCTCGCCGGCCTCGGCTACGGCATGCTGCTCTGGGCCGTCAGCTACCTCGGGATCATGCCGGGGCTCGGGCTCCACAGGCCGGCAACCCGCGACTCACTGTCGAAGCAGGGCGTGATGGTCGCCGCCCACCTGGTCTATGGGTTCGTGCTGGCGCGCGCCAACGCCCGGCTTGCCGCCCGGGCGGCAAGCCGGGCCGCGTAGCCCGAGACCGGCTCAGGGAGCGACGCTCGCGATGAGCGCCGCCTCCTCCGCCGCGTCTCGCTCGCCGGGCGGCGCGACGAAGACGTGTGTCACGCCGATCCCCGCCAGCGCCTGCAGCCGCGCGCGGATCGCGGCGGCTGGGCCGACGTAGCTCACCGCCGCCACCAGTTCGGTCGGGATGAGCCGGCGCGCGGCGGCAAAGTCGGCGACCCGGCGGATGTCGATGAACCCGCCGCCCCGCGCCAGCACCTCGTCGGTGTGCATCACCCGGCGCACCCGCTCCATGATGGCCGGCACGTCGAAGCCGGGCACCGCGATCTGGCGGTGGTTGCCCGGCAGCGGGCCCAGCAGGGCCAGCAGGCTCTTTCTCCGCTCCAGGACCGGCTCCGGGTCGTCGGTCACCTCGATCGCCGTGCGGACGAAGACGGCGAAGGCGTCGGGGTCGCGACCGGCGGTAGCAACCCTGGCGCGCAGCGCCGGGATCAGCCCGGCCAGGTACGGCTCCGAGGCGAAGTCGGCCACCAGCAGCCCGTCGGCGCGCTCCGTGGCGACCCGCTGCGCGCGCGGGCCGAGCGCGGCGAGGTAGATCGGCACGTGGGCCTGCAGCGGGGCGATCGCGCGCGGCCAGTCGCGCACCGTGAAGTGCCCCGCCGCCGACGCCCGGTGCGGCGGCTGCCACCACTGGCGCAGCAGGTCGATCGTCTCGGCGAGCGCCCCCACTGGCCGGCCGGCCGGGACGCCGAGCGAGCGCTCGTACCACTCCGGCTGGCCGCGGCCGAGCCCGAGGAAGGCGCGGCCGTCCGAGAGGCGGTCGAGCGTGGCGACCGACATCGCGATCAGGTTGGGGTGGCGCAGGTAGGGGTTGGTGACCCCGGTGCCGAGCCGCACCCGCACGGTCTGGCGGGCGGCGGCGCCGAGCACGGCGAAGGCGTCCCAGCCGTCGGGGTCCTCGCTGAGCCAGACGGAGTCGAGCCCGGCCTCGTCGGCGACGCGGATGGCGCGCAGGGTAGCCTCGACGGCGCGGGCCGGGTCGGATCCGCGCGCCCAGGGGTGGTGCGAGAGGTCCAGGCAGAACTTCATCCGTTGCCCGTCGTGCCGGGTCCGTCGTGGCGCACCCGCCGCGTCGGGACAGCCTCCGGCGGCCGCCCGGACGTCGTCCGCGAGACCGCGGGACGACGCGGGGTGCCGGGAGCCTGCCCCGACGATGGTCTTCGCCGTGGGGCGAACGCGACGGACCGCGCCGCTACAGCGCCGGCCGCTGCCGGTGCCAGTCGGTGCGCGCCTGGTAGGCGCGGGCGACCGCCAGGATCTGGTTCTCCGCGCCGACCCGACCGACCACCTGCAGCGCCGTCGGCAGGCCCCGCTCGCCGAAGCCACTCGGCACGCTGATCGCCGGCAGCCCGGCCACGTTGCCCGCCCCGCCGATCGGCAGGCGCCGCACCCGCCCGGCGTAGTCGTTGAAGTTCATGTCCAGCGGGCTGGCCACCACCGCCGTCGTCGGGGCGACGATCCCGTCGTAGTGGGCGAACAGGTCGTCGAGCGCCACGCCGATGTGCCGGCGAACGCGCAGCGCCCGCAGGTAGTCGACGGCCGGCAGCACGGTGCGCGCGTAGCCGCCGGTGCGGTCCTCCGGCGCGGTCAGGTCGGCCACGATGCCGGACTCGACCAGTTCCTCGTAGGCCGCCGCCGCCTCGGCGTTCATGATGATGCGCGTCGCGTCATTGTAGGGCAGGTCGGGGAGCGCCACGTCCTCCAGCGAGGCGAACTGGCCCAGCACCGCGAGTGCCGCCTCGAAGTTCGCCCGCACCTCCGGCTGGCAGCCGTCCAGCCCGTCGCGCAGTACGCCCAGCCGGAAGCCGCCGACCCGCTCGCGCTCCGGCGCGTAGCGGTAGGGCGTCGTCAGGGTGGTCGGGTCCGCCGGGTCCGGCCCGGCGATGGCGTCGAGGACCAGGCCGCAGTCGTCGGCGCTGTGGCACATCGGACCGAGCTTGTCGAGCGTCCAGCTGAGGGCCATCGCGCCGTGCCGACTGACCCGGCCGTAGGTCGGCCGCAGCCCGCTGAGGCCGCAGTAGCTGGACGGGGTCAGGATCGACCCCCAGGTCTCCGAGCCGATGGCGAACGGGACGGACCCCGAGCCGACGGCCGAGCCGGAGCCGCTGGAGGAGCCGCCGCTCCACGCCTGATCGTTCCAGGGGGTGATCCCCGGGCCGGTCAGCGACGCGTTGGGCTGGTTGTAGCCCATGCCGCCGGCCAGCTCGACCATGCCCAGCTTGGCGACCAGCACCGCCCCGGCGTCGCGCAGCCGGGTCACCACCGTCGCGTCCTCGCTGAAGGACTGCTCGCGCAGCGGGGCCACGCCCCAGGTGGTCGGCGCGCCGACCGTCGCCAGCAGGTCCTTGGCGCCGTAGGGGATGCCGTGCAGCGGGCCGCGGTCGTAGCCGGCCGCGAGCTCCGCCTCGGCGAGCCGGGCGTCGCGAAGGGCTCGCTCGCGGGTGACGGTGACGACGGCGTTGAAGCGCCGGCCGACCGTCTCGAGCCGGTCCATGAAGAACTCTGCCAGCGCCGTCGGGGTTGTCTCGCCCGAGCGCAGCATCTGTCCGAGCTCGCGGATCGTGGCGAACGCGAGCGCCTCACCGGTTGCCTGGGCCATGGCTCAGGCCTCCCGTCGATAGGCGCGGAACACGAAGTCCGGCTCGTCCGCGTTCGTCAGCCGGTAGGCGCGCAGTGCCGCCGCCGCCTTGACCATCTCCGTGATCTCGTCCCGGACCTTCGCCTCGCCGGCCGCGTCGAGCCGGTCGCCGTAGCGCGCCCTGGCGGCATCGCCCAGCGCGGCGGCCACCGCGTTCTGCCGTTCCCCGGTGTCCCCGGACATGCCCGCACTCCCTCCCTGAGCCCGAATCCCCGCGATCCCGAGTCTTGACGTGTGCTTCACGCATGAGGTTCTTCCGCGGGCGACTATACGCTCTGCCGCGGAGGCTGTCACCGGCCGCGACCGCGGGCGACCGATCCGGACCCCAGACACGACGAAGCCGGCCGTCAGGCCGGCTCGACATGCGGGCGGCGTGCTACCCCTCAGGAGGGAACGGCCTCGACCGTCGCGCCCGCGAGCGGCGCAATCGTGGTCGCCGGCAGCGCCGCGGCCTCGAGCACGTGGGAAGGTGTCAGTCGCGGGCTGGGCGTGGCCGGCATCGGCTCGCGGCGCGTCGGCGCCGGCAACTGGTCGCGGTGTCGGCGCAGCGCGCGGCGGGACCGTCGGCCGCCCGTGGAGGAGACGGTCAGCGAAATCGGCAGTCGCATCGGTGGCTCCCTCGCTGAACCCCTGTGGCAAGATTCCGTCGTGCAGCGTCGCGCCAGGGTCCGGAATCGCCACGTGGGTAAGGCCCTGCCTAGGCTTTCAGGCGCCGCAATATCTGTGCCGTCAAGGCAATCTGGCTGGCCGGCTGAGGAGGCGTGAGCGCGATGGCGCGGACGGAACGGGCGGGCGTCGTCCTGTTCGACTGGGACGACACGCTGTGCGGCGCGGTGCCGCACCGCTACGAGACGATCGAGGGGGTGCTCGGGACGTTCGGCCACCGCCTCGACCGTCCGGCGCTGCACCGCGCCTGGGTGGCCGCCGACGACCCGGTCGTCGGCCGGGACACCTCCGGCTTCTGGGGCCGGCTCCAGCGCGAGCTGCGGCTGGAGGGCCGGCCGGAGGTCGCCGAGGCGCTCAGCGCCGAGTTCGCCCGCCGGGAGGCGATGCTGCGTTTCGAGGTCTACGCCGAGGCCGTGGCGCTGCTCGACCGGCTCGGCGCGGACGGCTGGCGGCTCGGCGTGATCTCCAACAACGTGCGCGCGGCCGAGCGGGTGGTCGAGCTGGGCCTGTCGGCGCGCTTCGACGTCGTGGTGACGCCGCGTGACGCCGGGGGCGTCGGCAAGCCGGACCCGGCGATCTTCCAGGTGGCCCTCGAGCGCCTGGGCGCGCCGGCCGGGGCCACGTTCTACGTCGGTGACACCTTCGAGACCGACGTGCTGGGCGCCCGCGCCGCCGGGCTCCGGCCGCTCCTGGTGGACCGGCTGGGGGTGACCATTCTCCCCGAGGACGACGCCTGCGCCGTGCTCCCCTCGCTGGCCGACGTGCTGGACCGGCTGCCGCGGTAGCGCGGCGCCGACGCGCCCGGAACCAGCGGAGCGCCGTGATATCCTTCCGCGCGTGACCACCGCTGCCTGCCGGTCCCTGGGCCGTCGTTCGTGGCGCAGACGAGAGAGACAGTCGTGCTCCCACTCCTCACCGCGTCCGAGGTAAGCGTTCCCTTCCTGCTGGCCTGGAACTTCGACCCCGTCGTCGGCATCGGCCTCGCCCTCGGCGTCGTCCTCTACACCCTGGCGCTGCGCCGGGCGCGTGCCGCCGGGCGACGCACGCCGCCCGCCTGGCAGGTCGGCGCCTACTACGCCGGGCTGTTCACCGTCGCCCTCGCTCTGCTCGGCCCGCTCGACGCCTTCAACACCGCGTCGTTCGCGATCCACATGCTGCAGCACCTGGCGCTGATCCAGATCGCCGCGCCCCTCATCCTGCTGGGCCGACCCGTCCAGGTCCTGCTGCGCGGCGTCTCGCCGCGCCGCGCGGGCCCGGTCGTGCGCGCCGTGCTGGGGCGCCGGCCCGTGCGCGCCGTGCTGACGGTGCTGACCCACCCGGTAGCGGGCTTCCTCCTCCTGAACGGCGCAATGGTCCTCTGGCACCTGCCGCGGTTCTACGACGCCGCGCTCCGCAACGACACCATCCACGAACTCGAGCACCTGATGTTCTTCGGCTTCGCGCTCATCTTCTGGTGGGCGATCATCGAGCCGGTGCCGCGCCACCACAAGCTGCCGCTCCCCTGGGCGCTGACGACCATCTTCTTCAGCGGGGTGGTGGCGACCGCCATCGGCGCGATCCTCACCCTGGCATCAACCGTTATCTACCCGTTCTACCTGCACGTCACCAACCCCTGGGGGCTCTCGCCGATGGCGGACCAGCAGATCGCCGGGCTGACGATGTGGGTCGGCGGGGGCTTCCTCTACGGCGGGATCCTGCTCGGGATGGTCGTCGCCGTCCTCAACCGCCAGTTCGCCGACGACGAGGACGTCCCGGCCGGAGCCCTCCCCGGCGACGCGCAGCACCTCTCGCGCCCCGCCTGAGCATGGCCACGCTCCTCCCCGGCACGTCCGGGCCGTGCCCGGCGATCGCCTGACGTGTCCGTTTGACAGCGACTGCCGTCCGCGGCTACCCTGCCGCGCCGGGATGCGACGACACCAGCGCGACAGCGAGGAGGGCAGCGACATGGCCGGAGCGTTCGTGATCACGGGCGGGGCGATCCTGACGATGGACCGCGAGCAGCCCGAGGTCGAGGCCGTCAGCGTCATCGGCGACCGCATCGTTGGTGTAGGCTCGCGCCGGATGGTCGAGGACGCCCTGCCGCGTGGCTACCGCACGCTGGACCTCGCCGGCCGCGTCTGCCTGCCCGGCTTCAACGAGGCCCACAACCACATGATCGGCTTCGGTACCGCCCTCGGCCACGTCGCCGCCGGCTACCCCGAGGTCCGCTCGATTGAGGACATCAAGCGCAACGTCGCCGAGCGCGCCCGGCAGGTGCCGCCCGGCACCTGGATTCAGGGGCGCGGCTACGACGACAACAAGCTCGACGAGCGCCGTCACCCCAACCGCCATGACCTCGACGAGGCCGCTCCGAACCATCCGGTGATCGTCGTCAACGGCTCCGGCCACCTCTCGGCGGTCAACTCGCTGGCGCTGAGACTCGCCGGCGTCACCCGCGACACGCCCGACCCCGATGGCGGCCACTTCGTCCGCGACGAGCACGGCGAGCCGACCGGCGTCCTCCAGGAGACGGCCCAGCAGGTCGTGCGCGACGTCATCCCGTTGCCGACCGTGGACGACTACGTCGCCGCGCTCGGCCGCTGCAACGACGCCTACGCCGCCGCCGGCATCACCTCCAGCCAGGACGCCGGCTCGACCCTGCGCGAGCACCTCGAGGCCTACCAGCGGGCCGTCCGCGAGGGGAAGCTCAAGCTGCGCACCTCGATGATGATCCGCGAGCACCTGCTGCCGCACCTGCTGGCGCTCGGGATCCGCCAGGGTTTCGGCGACGACCACCTGCGGGTCGGCCCGATCAAGCTCTTCATCGACGGCAGCCTGATCGGCCGCACCGCCGCCGTCAGCCGGCCCTTCCTGGAGGACCCGCGCGACGACAACCTGGGCCTGACGATGATGTCGCAGGAGACGCTCGACGACTACGTGTGGCAGGCGCACCACGCCGGCTTCCAGGTCGCCATCCACGCCATCGGCGACCGCGGGATCGAGATGGTGCTCGACGCCTACGGCAAGGCGCTCGCCCGCGAGCCGCGCGCCAACCACCGCCACCGCATCGAGCACTGTGGCATCCTGCGGCCCGACCTGATCGAGCGCATCGCCGCCATGCACGTCCTCGCGGTGAGCCAGCCGATCTTCATCACCGAGTACGGCGACGGCTTCATCCGCCATCTGGGGATGGAGCGCATCCAGCTGACCTACCCCTTCCGGAGCCTGCTGGACGCCGGCATCACCCTCGTCTTCTCCTCCGACTGCCCGGTCTCCTCCTACGTACCGTTGAAGAGCGTGCAGGCGGCGGTGACCGAGCGGACCGGCAGCGGCCGCTCCTACGCGCTGGAGGAGGCGATCACGGTGGACGAGGCGCTGCCCCTCTACACGGTGGCCGGGGCCTACGCGACCTTCGAGGAGCACCGCAAGGGGCAGCTCAAGCCCGGCATGCTGGCCGACTTCGTGGTGCTGGAGGAGGACCCGCGCCAGGTCGACCCGCTCGCGCTCGGCGAGGTGCGGGTCGGCCGGACGATCGTCGGCGGGGAGACGATCTTCGAGGCGTGAGCCGCCGCGCGGTTCCATGGCCACCGGGTCGTGATCCGCGTATGGGCTCCTCGCTCGCGCACGCTCCCCGCCGCCTCCGTGGTACAAAACGCGCGGCGTGCTTGCCCGCGCGGCACGGCCCCTACGCGCCGGCCGCGGAGCGCGTGACGACGTGACCCCGAACGCGTGAACGAAGGAGGGCGCGGATGGACCTGCCCCGCATCGGCCTCGACCTGACCGAGAAGCAGTCGGCCCCCGGCGCGCTCGCCGCGCTCGAGCGCGCCGAGGCGCACGGTGTCCCGATGGTCTGGTCGACGACCGGCCGCGGCGCGCCCGACGCCACCACTCTCTTCGCCGCGGCCGCCGTGAAGACGCAGCGCGTCGGGCTGGGCACCGCCATCGTGCCGACCTACCCGCGTCACCCAACGGTCCTCGCCACCCAGGCGATGGTCATCGAGCAACTGGCGCCCGGACGCCTCCGCCTCGGCGTCGGCCCGAGCCACAGCCCCTCGATCGAGGGCTCCCTGGGCATCGACATGGGGCGGCCGCTCGACCACCTGCGCGAGTACGTCACCGTCCTCCGCAACCTGCTCTGGGAGGGCCGGGCCGACTTCGCGGGGCAGTACTACACCGTCCACTCGACGATCGGCCAGCCGGCCCCGGTGCCGATCTACGTCTCGGCCCTGCGCCAGCGCGCCTTCCAGCTTGCCGGCGAGATCGCCGACGGCGCCATCTCCTGGCTCTGCCCGGTCGCCTACCTGCGCGACAAGGCCGCCCCCGCCATGCGGCGCGGCGAGGCGCTCACCGGCCGGCCCCCGGCCCGGCTGGTCGCCCACGTGCCGGTCGTGATGAGCGCCGACCGCCAGACCATGCTCGAGGCGGCGCGCCAGATCGTCGGCGGCTACGCCCGGCTCCCCTTCTACGCCGGCATGTTCACCGACGCCGGCTTCCCGACCCAGCCTGGCGATCCCGCCTCCGACGCCCTGCTCGACCACCTGGTCGTCTGGGGCACCGACGAGCAGGTACGGGACCGGCTGGCCGGCACCCTCGGCGGCGGCATCGACGAGTTGCTGGTCATGCTGATCAAGACCGGCGACCCGGCCCGCGAGGAGTCCCGGCTGTCCGAGATCATCGTCTCCATCGCCGGCGACGGCTCGGCCGGGCGCTAGACCGCGCGGTCCGCCACGTCGGCGCGCGGACCATCGCGCCGGCTCGACGCTGGAGAGACATTCGGGACGATCGGGAAAGGGAGGACGGCATTGAGCGGCGCGCACACCGTGGAGTGGGTCACGGTCTCCGCCCTGGCCAGCGGCAACCCGCTGCGCTTGCCGATCCACACCTTCAGCGGCGCCCGGCCCGGCCCGACCGTCGGCCTCTCGGCCGGCATCCACGGCGACGAGGTGCCGGGCATCGAGGTCGTGCGCCGGGTGGTCGACGGGCTCGACACCGGCGCGCTGCGGGGCACGCTCAGGGTCATGCCGGTGGCCAACCCGCTCGCGCTCGAGGGGCTGACGCGCCACACCCCGCAGGACATGCAGAACCTGAACCGGGTCTTTCCGGGCGACCCCGGCGGCTGGCTCACCGAGCAACTGGCCGACGCCATCGCCGGCCACTTCCTCCCCGGCCTGGACGCGCTGATCGACCTGCACTCGGGCGGTATCTTCCCCACCGTGGACTACGTCTACATCCTCAACGACGAGGACCTCTCCCGCGCGCTCGGCTTCACCGTGATGTACCGCGCCGGCCGCAGCTTCGAGGGGACGATGGGCACCGTCGCCGTCGACCGGGGGGTCCGGACCGCCGTCGTCGAGCTGGGCGGTGGGCTGATCGCCGACGCCGAGTACGTCCGGCGCGGCGTCGCCGGCGTCCGCTCGGCGCTGGCCCACCTGGGCGTGCTCCCCGGCGAGGTCCAGCGTGCCGACAACCCGATCGTCGTCGAGCACCTGGCGACGGTGCGCGCCCGCGCGGGCGGGCTACTCGTGCCGGAGGTCGGCATCGCCGACCTGGAGCGGGTCGTCGCGCGCGGCCACCTGCTCGGCCGCACCTTCAGCCCCTACACTTTCGAAGAGGTCGAGCGCTTCGAGGCACCCTTCGACCGCACCGTCCTGATCCTGCTGCGGGGCGCGGTGACCCGCGTCCAGCCCGGCGACTACGCCTACATGCTCGGTATGCTGGACGAGGCGTCGTAGGGCCAATCCCTCCCGGACCACCGGCAGACTCCTCCCATCGCGCGCCGCGCTCGTCGAGCACCCGGGCGGCCCTGCCTGGGCGTCGCCCAGATCAATCGCGAAGATTGCCTCGTGGGCGTGTCGAATTCGCCGCCCCTTGTTCGACGTGTGTATAGAGGCCGGCCAGAGAGACCGACGAGCACACCGAGAGAGGGGTACCCCGATGGTCACCAACAGCGTGGCGTCCTCCGCGAAGCCGACCGTCCACGGGCGGGTCGCGCCCTCGTCCCGTTCGCTCTGGATCGTCCAGGGGCTGCTCGCCGCCCTCTTCCTGTTCGCGGGAACCGCGAAGCTGGTCATGCCGGTCGCGGCGCTGACGAGCCAGTTCCCGCTGCCGTGGGCCTTGATGCGCCTCGTCGGCGTGGCGGAGGTCTCGGGCGCGCTCGGACTCGTCCTGCCAGGACTGCTGCGCATCCGGCCGGGGCTCACCCCGCTGGCCGCCGGCGGCCTGGTGCTCGTCATGGTCGGCGCGACCGTCGTCACGGCGCTCGACATGTCCGTCCCGGCCGCGGCGCTCCCGCTGATCGTCGGGTGCCTGGCGGCGTTCGTCGCCTACGGCCGAACGCGCGGCCGCGCCGCGGAGCGTGCGCTCCGCTGATCGATCGACGCTCGGGTGGGTGCCGGTGGGGCCAACCCCGGCCCCACCGAGCCCCGTGCGCTCAGCCCGGGGCGCGGTCCGCCGACGAAGGCCCGGCAGGTTCGAGGAGAGGAGGCAATACGGTGCGGTTCATGGTCATCGTCCCCGCCGATCAGGCCTCGGAAGCGGGTATCCTTCCCGGCGACGAACTCCTGGCCGAGATGGGGAGATACAACGAGACGCTGGCGCGCGCCGGCGTGCTGCTCGCGACCGAGGCGCTCTACCCGAGCGCGCGGGGCGCGCGGGTGACGTTCACCGATTCGCGGCGAACCGTGACCGATGGTCCCTTCGCCGAGACCAAGGAGTTGATCGCGGGCTTCTGGCTGATCGAGACCCGCTCCCGCGAGGAGGCGATCGAGTGGGTCAAGCGGGCCCCCTTCGACGGCGGGGTCCAGGTCGAGATTCGCCAGGTGTTCGAGCCGGACGAGTTTCCGTCCGCCGGGCCGAACCGGCTGGCGTGACGGGTGGACCTGAGAGGAGCCGGGATGGACGCGGGCGTTCCGCGCACGGGCTACGCGCCGGTGAACGGCCTGGAGCTGTACTACGAGATCCACGGCAGCGGCGAGCCGCTCGTCCTGGTGCACGGCGGCGTGGTCGGCATCGCCATGTGGGGACCGAACCTGCCGGCGCTCGCCGAGTCGCGACAGGTCATCGCCGTCGAATTGCAGGGGCACGGCCGCACCCGTGACGTCGACCGTCCCCTCAGCTACGAGGCGCTGGCCGACGACGTGGCCGCGCTGCTCGACCACCTCGGGCTCGCGCGTGCCGACGTGATGGGCCTGTCGCTCGGCGGCGGGGTGGCCCTGCAGTTCGCCATCCGGCACCCGGACCGGCTTCGCCGGCTGGTGCTCGTCTCGGCGGTCTTCAGCCACGACGGCTGGTACCCCGAGGTCCAGGCGTCGTTCCCCCAGCTGGGCCCGGACGCCGCGGCGCCGCTGTGGCAGTCGCCGCTCGCTCAGCAGTTCCCCCACGTCGACTGGGATCGGCTGTTCACGAAGATCGGCGCGCTGCAGAGCGCGGACTACGACTGGTCGGCCGGCGTGGCCGGGATTACCGCGCCGACGCTGCTCGTCTTCGCCGACGCCGACGCCATCCGGCCGGAGCACATCGTCGAGTTCTACCGGCTGCTCGGCGGCGGTCGCCGCGACGCCGGCCTGGACGGCTCCGGCCGCTCCGTCAACCGGCTCGCCGTCCTGCCCGGCCGGACGCACTACGCGATGAGCGCGGCGCCCGAGCTCGCGGCCACCGTCGCGCCGTTCCTCGACGCGCCGTCTCTCTGAAGCAGGAAAGCACGGAAGGAGCCATCCGAATGCGCTACATGATGCTCTACCAGCCGGGGTTCGAGACCACCGCGCCGCCCAGCGAGCAGGAGATGGCCGCCGTCGGCGGGCTGATCGCCGAGATGGCGAGCGCCGGCGTGCTGCTCGCGACCGACGGGCTGCAGTCGAGCGCCCACGGGGTGCGGATGAGCCTGGAGAACGGCGAGTTCAGGGTGACCGACGGGCCGTTCACCGAGAGCAAGGAACTGATCGCCGGCTACGCCATCGTCCAGGTGGCGTCGAAGGCGGAGGCCATCGCGTGGGCCAAGCGCTTCCTCGCCGTCATGGGCGGGGGCGCCAGCGAGATCCGCCTGATGCACGACCAGGCGGCCTACCCGGCCTGACGACCCGACCGCCGGCCGTGGCGGCCGCCCGCCGCGGCGCCACGGCAAGCGACCAAACGGACCACTGACGGTACGGGACACGAGAGGAGTTGACCGATGCGCTACCTCGCGGTACTCCAGGGCAACGCGACCACCGAGGCCGGCTACGTCCCGTCCGCGGAGGAGATGGCCGGCATGGGAGCCTACGTCGAGCAGGCGATACGCGAGGGCTGGCTGCTGGCGACCGAGGGGCTGCTGCCGAGCGCCCGGGCCACCCGCGTGGCGCTTGCCGGTGGTGATCACACCGTCACCGACGGCCCCTTCACCGAGTCGAAGGAGCTCATCGCCAGCTACGCGCTGCTGCGGGTCGACTCGCGCGAGGAGGCGATCGCGCGGGCCACGGCCTTCCTCGACAGGCTCGGCGAGGGAGAGATCACCCTCTGGCCGGTGTTCGAGGTCGATGCCGCCCCGGCCGGCTGAGCCGCACGGGAGCGCGCTGCCATGTCCGAGCCCGACATCCACCGCACCATCGACGCGGTCTGGAAGATCGAGTCGCCCCGGCTGATCGGCGGCCTCGCCCGCATCGTGCGCGACGTGGGCCTCGCCGAGGACCTGGCCCAGGACGCGCTGGTGGCGGCGCTCGAGCAGTGGCCTGTCGCGGGTATCCCGGACAACCCCGGCGCCTGGCTCATGGCGACCGCCCGGCACCGGGCCATCGACACCATCCGCCGCAACGTGCGGCTGCGGGACAGGCAGGCGACGCTGGCCCGCGAGCTCGAGCTCCGGCAGGACGCGGCCGTCCCTACCGTCGAGCCCGACGAGGTGCGCGACGACCTGCTGCGCCTGATCTTCACGGCCTGCCACCCGGTGCTGCCGACCGAGGCCCGGGTGGCTCTCACCCTCCGCCTGCTCGGCGGGCTCACCACCGAGGAGATCGCACGCGCCTTCCTCGTCCCGGTGCCGACGATGGCGCAGCGGATCACCCGGGCCAAGCGCGCCCTCAGCGCCGCGAACGTCCCCTTCGAGGTCCCCGGTGGGCCCGAACTCGCCCCGCGCCTCGCGTCGGTGCTCGAGGTGATCTACCTCATCTTCAACGAGGGCTACGCGGCCACGTCCGGCGACGACTGGGTGCGCCCCGAGCTCTGCGCCGACGCGCTCCGGCTCGGGCGCCTCCTCGCCGATCTGGCGCCGGACGAGCCGGAGGTGCACGGCCTGGTCGCCCTGCTCGAGATCCAGGCGTCGCGCTCGCGCGCCCGGGTCGGCCCGTCCGGCGAGCCGATCCTGCTGCTGGAGCAGGACCGCTCCCGCTGGGACCAGCTGCTGATCCACCGCGGGCTGGCCGCGCTGGCCCGCGCCGAGGCGCTCGGCGGCGCCCTCGGCCCCTACGCCCTGCAGGCCGCCATCGCCGCCTGCCACGCCCGCGCCCACGCGCCCGAGGAGACCGACTGGGAGCGGATTGCCGCGCTCTACGACGCGCTCGCCCAGCTCATGCCGTCGCCGGTCGTCGAGCTGAACCGCGCGGTTGCCCTGGCGATGGCCTTCGGCCCGGCCGCCGGGCTCGAGCTGGTCGATACCCTGCTCGACGAGCCGGCGCTGGCGCGCTACCACCTGCTGCCGAGCGTGCGCGGCGACTTCCTCTTCAAGCTCGGCCGTCTCGACGAGGCCCGGGCCGAGTTCCTGCGCGCCGCCTCGATGACCCAGAACGCGCGGGAGCGCACGCTGCTGCTCGACCGCGTCGCCGCCTGCGAACGAGGCCCGGACGTCGCGCCGTGAGTTCGTCCCGGGTGCGCGCGGTCGTGGATACTGGGTCGTCCCTCGTGAGAGGGCGCCGTCGTCGACGGAGCGTCGTGAGAGGGGTGCTGCTATGGCCGTTCGCGGCACGCGCGTGGTCTCGGTGCCGGTATCCGACCAGGAGCGGGCGAAGTCCTTCTACGTCGACCAGCTCGGGATGCGCGTCGTGCGGGACGACGCATCGATGCCGGGGCTTCGCTGGGTCCAGGTCGCGCCCGGGGACGGCACGACCTCGCTCGTGCTGGTCACCTGGTTCAACTCCATGCCGGCCGGCTCGCTGCGCGGGCTGGTGCTGACCTGCGACGACCTCGAGGTGGACTGCGCGGCGATGGCGGACCGGGGGATGCGGTTCGAGTCGCCGGTCCAGCAACAGCCGTGGGGGCTGGAGGCGGTGGTGCGCGACCCGGACGGCAATCAGATCGTCCTGCAGCAGGCGTGACCCACCCGGACCGCCGGGATATCCCCCCGGCGTCCACGCGACGGCGTGCGGCGCCCTGACGATTGCCGCGCTCAGCCACGTCCCCTCTGATCTGGTGAGCGCTCCACATGAGCGGCGTGCCGCGCCCACACGGTCGCGCCGCCGGGCGTAAGATAACCCCGCGTCGCTCACGCCCCGGCACGAGTTCGCATTGAGGAGCAGGGTTTGTCGGATCAGCACGACCCCGGGACGTCCAGCGCGGCCGCCCCGCTGCTGCGCGTGGCGAAGCTGCGCTTCGCCTACGGGCGGGACGTCATCCTGCGGGACGTCTCGTTCGAGGTGGACGACGGTGAGTTGATCGTGCTCGCCGGCCGCAACGGCGCCGGCAAGTCGACGCTGCTGCGCTGCATCGCCGGCTGGACCACCGTCACCTCCGGCCGGGTCCTGGTCGCCGGGCAGCCGCTCGACGAGGCGGAGCGCGAGGCCCGCCGCCACCTCATCCTGGTGCCGGACCTGCCGGTCTTCTACGACGCGCTGACCGCCTGGGAGCACCTGCGTCTGGTCGCCGGGGCCAACCACGTGGCCGGCTGGGAGGCGCACGCTCGGGAGATGCTCGAGCACTTCGGCCTCTGGGGGGACCGCGACGACTTCCCGTACACCTACTCGCGCGGCATGCGCTACAAGCTCGCGCTCTGCCTGGCGCTCCTCGTCGAGCCGGCGCTGCTGCTGCTCGACGAGCCGCTCGGCCCGCTCGACCCGGTGTCGGCCGACCAGCTCTGGCGCGACCTGGGCGTCTATCGGGACGCCGGCATGTCGATCCTGCTGAGCAGCCACCAGCTGCCGGGTGACGTCCAGCCCGACCGCTACCTGCTCATGGAGGCGGGGGAGGTGGTCGGAGACGGCTCACCGGCCGAGCTCCGCGAGCGCCTGGACCTGCCGGAGCACGCCACGCTCGATGTCCTGCTGCGCGCCGCCCTCGTCGACCGGGGAGCGCCCATTGGTCGCTGACCTCCGCCTCCTCCTCTGGCTGCGCGGCCGCCAGCTCCGGCATAGCATCGACTACTGGCTCGGCATCGTCGGCTACGAGGTCTGGGATCGCTCGATCTCCAACCGGCTGTACGGCATCTACCTCGGCATCTTCCTCAGCCTCTGGCTGCTCATCATGTGGAGTCTGGCCGTCTACCAGTCGATGCACGCCGGTGCCCGCCTCTCCGCCAATGCCAGCGACCAACTGCGCGCGTTCACCACGAGCGCGCTGCCCTGGCTCGTCCTGGGCGGGGCGGTCCTGCTGGTGATCCGGGCGCTGCGCTCGTCGCCGCTGGTGCTGGACGAGGATGACCTGACGTATGTGGCCGGCGCGCCGGTCAGCCGCGCGGCCATCGTCCTGGTCGAGTTCGTCCGCCGCTGCTGGCAGATCGCGCGCATCGTCGTGCCGGTCGCCACGCTGGTCGCGGTGCTGCTGGCGCACCGCGTCAGCACCGACGAGATCGGGCTGAGCGTGATCCCTTCGGCGCTGGTAGCCATCCCGGTAGTGGGCCTCGTCTGGGGCCTCGCCTGGCTCGGGGGCATGATCCGGCTCGATCGGCCGGCGCTGGCGCGGCTCCGCGCGGCCTGGCTCGCGCCGCTGCCCCTGCTGCTGCCGGCGCTCGCCGTGCCCGCCGTCTACCGCTGGCCGGGCGCGGTCCTCACCCGGGCGCTGCTCGGGCATCCGTCGGCCGCGTCGGCCGTCGGCATGGCCGCGCTGGCCGCGGGGCTCACGGTCGCGCTGGTCTACGCCGGGCGGCGCGCCTCGCTGACCGTGGTGGCGGTCGAGAGCGCGAACGCGTTCCGGCTGCCCTCACTGGCGGTGCTGGGCAGCCTGGCGAGCGGCGTCGCGCCAGTTACGGCGCCGCGGGCGCCGCGGCGGCGGATCACCCTGGGCGGACGCCCACTGCTGGGGCTGCCGGGTGTGGCGGGGCCCCGCATGCTGTTCGTCCGCGGCGCGCTGGTGACGCTGCGCGAGCCCGGCGCCCTGCTGCTGGGCCTGCTCGGCACCATCGCGTTCGCCGGCACGGGCGCGCTGCTGATCGTCAACGGCGCCCCGGCCCAGATCTGGCTCGTCTGGCTGACGCTGGTGATCATGCGGCCGCCGGGCGGGCTGATCGCGGTCTTCGCCGGCGACCAGAGCACCCCGTTCCTGCGCCAGTTCCTGCCGGTCGACAACCTCACGCTGCTGGTGGCCGACTCGGCGCTCGCGTTCGCCGTGGTCGTCGCGGTGGCCGTCGTCGCCTGGGCGCTGGTCGCGCGCCTCGCCCCGATCCCGGTGTCCGGCTGGACGCTGGGGCTCGGGCTGGCAATGGCGGTCCTGCTGGCGCTGAGTCAGGCCGCGGTCCTCGCCCGGGCCGCGACCTGGGACCCGGCGCTGGCCCGGATCGTCTTCGTCGGGCTCGGCTTCGGCCTGGTCCTGCTGATCGGCGAGCACGCGAGCGCCGGGGCGGCGGTCGTGGTCGCCGGGCTGATCGCGCTCATCCTGGCCGCGCTGGTCCGGGGCGGCCATCGCGTCACCGCGACGTAGCCGCGGGTCGCCGCCGCCTCAGCCGCGCGACACGTGGGCCGCGACCGCCCGCCAGCGGCCGCCCTGCCGCGTCCAGACGTCGGTGTACCGCCCGCGCCCGGGCCGCCCGTCGGGTAGCCGGTAGCTGGTGGTGGCGTGGATGATCGCGACGTCTCCGACCAGCCGGATCTCGACGTCACCCGCCCGGATGTCGGTGACGCCGGCCGGCCGGGCCGTCTGCGCCAGGAACCCGGCCCGGTCCACGATGCTGCAGTCGGGGTTGCTGCAGCGGAAGTCGTCCGCCAGGTGCTCGTCGAACCAGTCGACGTCCGACTCCTGCACCGAGCGGATGTAGTCGTCGTTCAGGACGCCCAGGTCCTCCAGGTCGGCCAGCCGTGCCGCGTCGTTCGCCATGGCCCGCTCCCTTTCCTCGTGCTGGACTGCGCCGTCGCCGGGTCCATCGCCAATCCCGTACACCGGTGCACGTGTCCCCAGCTTACGTGACCGTACCGGCGCGCTCGCTCACGCCGGCTGACGTACCGTGGCGGCGTGGGCACACGCCCGCGCGTCGGCCCAGCGGTACAGCGCTGCGTAGCAGAGCCAGCCGCCCGCGTCGGTGCGCTCCGTCGATCCGCGCCGTCGGCCGTACTCGCCCGGCAGCAGCGTGCCGCCGAGGTCCAGGTCCGGCTCGCCGAGCACCCGCGCCGCGATGTACGGGATCACCGCCGCGTCGAGCCCCGCGATCGTGGCCAGCCCCACCGTGAGGTCCGTCAGGTCGGCGCCGTCGTCGAGCGGGAGCCTGCCGTCGTCGACCGCGCGAGCGAGGGCGCGCAGGGTGCCCGCGAGCGGCGCGTCGATTCCGGCCTCCTCCAGCCGGGCATCCCGCAGCCGACCGGGCTCCGGGAAGAGGTGGGTCAGCCGGGGTTCGGGCTGGTCCGGCAGCGCGGTGCCGAACCGCGCGACCAGCGCCCCGGCCATCTCTCGTCCCCGTCCCGGCCGGCTTGCCTCGAGCACGGCCTGGACGGCCACCTCGAAGCCGTCCCAGCAGCCGGGCAGACGCATGCCGGGCTGCGCCCCGACGGCCGGCGCCAACTCCGGGTCCACCGCCAGCGCCTCGGCGATCGCCGCGGGGTCCGCTTTGAGGTCGAACAGCCGCTTGACCCGCTCGGTGATCGACAGCAGCCGCGGCGCCAGCGCGCTCGGCAGGCGCAGCAGGAGCACGCGCCGCGCCGGCAGCGGCCGCGCGCTCAGGATGCCGGTATGGCCGCCGACGCGCACGGTCCGGCGGTAGCCGTGCGGCCCAACGTCCTCGACCCCGGGCGTAGCCTGTGCGGCGAGGAACGCGAGC
>DASSZN010000228.1:0-3210 GCA_035702805.1 Thermomicrobiaceae bacterium
GGCAGCACGTTGTAGCAGCCGCACTGGTAGCGCTCGTCGAGCGTCGTCTCGGTCATCAGGGCCGCGCCCTGAGCGATCTTGCGCACCCGCGCGGTGATCGCCTCGACCTGGTCGCGCTCCGGGGCGCGCACGAAGTACCAGACCTCGGCCCGGTCGGGCACCACGTTCGGTGCGCCGCCGCCATCGGTGATCACGTAGTGGATGCGCGCCTGCTCGATGACGTGCTCGCGCAGGAAGTTCACCCCGATGTTGGTCAGCTCGACGGCGTCGAGGGCCGAGCGCCCCTGCTCCGGGTGGGCCGCCGCGTGGGCCGTCCGGCCGCTGAAGCGAAACTTGAGGTTGTCCATCGCCAGCGAGCTGCCGCGGCTGATGCTGGGTGACGAGGACGGGTGCCAGGTGATGGCGGCGTCCAGGTCGTCGAAGACCCCGGCCTTCGCCATAAAGACCTTGCCCACCAGCGTCTCCTCGGCCGGGCAGCCGTAGTAGCGCACCGTGCCGGATCGGCCCTCCGCCTGCAGCCACGCCTTGATCGCCATGGCTGCCGCCATCGCGCCGGTGCCGAGCAGGTTGTGGCCGCAGCCGTGGCCCGGCGCCTCGGGCACCATCGGCTCCTGCGTCGCCTGTGACTTCTGCGACAGACCCGGGAGCGCGTCGTACTCGCCGAGGAAGCCGATGACCGGCTTACCCTGGCCCCACTCGGCCATGAAGGCGGTCGGCATGCCGCCCACGTTCGGCGTGATCGCGAAGCCGTCCGCCGCCAGCTCGCTCGTCTGCAGGCCGCAGGCCTCGGTCTCCGCCAGCGCGACCTGCGGCTTGGCCCAGATCTCGTCGGAGATGGCCGTGAAGCGGTGCTGGCGCTCCTCGAGCCACTCCACCAGGTCCTCGTGCGTCGTGGTAGTCGCCACGCGCTCCTCCCTCCAGCGTCTCCCGGATCCCGGCCGGGCCGCCGACGGCCCGCCCGGCGCACGATAGCACAGCCGGCCGCCACCGGCGACGCGCTGGAGGCTCTGGCACACCGGTCGCCGGTGCGATATACCCCGCGTACGCACCCCCAGGAATGGCATCGGTAGGCACCGCGGGCGCGACCCACCGGAGGACGAGAGATGGCGCTGGCACAGCGGAGCGCCCGCAGCCGTGACGGCTGTCGCGACGGCCCCAGCCACGGCGACGACAACCCCGCCGCCGTGTCCGCCGGCGGCGACTGCCCGGCGCTGACGCCGGCCGACATCAAGTCCGTCACCGGGGTCGACGTCCACGCCGTGCCCCGGCTGTCGCAGCCCGGCGCCGGCTTCACCTGCGCCAACTACGACACCGCCGACGGCAAGCTCTTCGTCGGCATCAGCCTGGCCAACAGCACCGGCGAGCTGCAGGCCATGGTGCCGCCCGACGGGGTCTACCCGGTCAAGACAACCCTGAGCGGCGTCGGCGACTCGGCCACGCTCTATAAGACGGACGCGGCGGGGACGGTTCGCTTCCTGCTCGCGAGCAAGGGGGGCAAGGGGTTCGCGCTCGCGCCCTTCACCACCGCGATCACGGACGACCAACTGACGCGGCTGGCCCACACGGCGGCCGGCCGCCTGTAGCCCCGGCCACCTCAGACTCCACCAGCCGCCGTCTCCGACGCCCACGCTCCAGCCAAGGCTTCGGACGCGTCGGTCGCTGGCGACTGCCACTCACCCGCCATCAGGCAGAGCGGTAGACCGAGAGGTAGCCCACGGCCATCCGGTCGGCCGAGAAGCGAGCCTCGACCCACGCCCGGCAGTGCTCCGGGTCGAACTCAGCGGAGCGCGGCACGAGCCGGACCGGGTCTTCCAGTGAGTCGCCCAGGAAGCCGGTCTCGCCGTGCCGCACGAACTCCGGGAGGGCGCCGCTGCGCAGCGCGCCAGTCGGAGTACCGCAGGCCATCGCCTCGACCGCCACCAGCCCGAACGGCTCGGCGGGTCGGCACCAAAGCGCAGCGCGCCCGGCTGATAAGAGGCCGCCCCGGCCTGCGTCGGTGAGTCCGGGCGCCCGAAGAGGAAGAGCCGGTGGCCGGGTCGAACCAGATGTCCGCCAGCGTGCCGGATACCTGCTTCGAGCCGCCGAAGCCGCCAGGCGGCGACGGGTGACGGAACGGCGCGACCAGGGCGATGCCAAGCGTCGGGGGATCAACACGGCGGCCGGCCGGGCCATCGGAGAGCCGGATCACGAGAACACCTCGAGCGCGAGCACGTGCACTCCGGTCAGCGGGTCGGCGGGTCGGCGGCCCAGCCGAGCTCGACGCATGGCTCGTGCCGGTTTCACCCGGCTGCGCGCCGCGCGCCATGGCGGTACCATCACGGGGGACCACGGTCCGGCGCGTGCGACCACGTCCGGGGCGCGCGGAGTGCGGAGGACGGCGTGAACGAGGTCCGGGTCGGCAGCTGGAACGAACTGAGCGACGCGCTCTACGCCGAGTCATGGCAGGTGGGACTCGGCCGCTTCCGCTCGACCCTCGCCTACCGCGGCATGGCCGACGCCGGTGACGACCTGCGCAGCGCCCTCGACCGGCTGCGTCCGGACGCCCACCGCATCGAGGCGCACATGCTCCGCAACTTCCGAAAATACGCGCACCACGAGGCGGCCCCTGGCGACTCGGTCTGGGCCTGGCTGGCCGTCGGTCAGCACCACGGGCTGCCGACGCGCCTGCTCGACTGGACCTACTCCCCCTACGTCGCGGCCCATTTCGCCACCGAGGACGTCGACGCGTACGGGTGTGACGGCGTCATCTGGTGCGTCGATTACGTCAAGACGAATCGGCTGCTGCCGCAGCGGCTGCGCCATATCCTGCTCGACGAGGGGTCCGACGCCTTCACCACCGAGATGCTCGACCGGGCCGCCCGGACGCTCGAGGAGTTCGACGCGCTGGCCACCGACGAGTTCGTGGCCTTCTTCGAGCCCCCGTCGCTCGACAACCGCATTGTCAACCAGTACGCGCTCTTCTCGCTGATGTCGCGCGCCCAGGCCAGCCTCGACTGCTGGCTCGGCCAGCACCCCGACACCTTCCGGCGGGTCGTCATCCCGGCGGAGCTGAAGTGGGAGGTCCGCGACAAGCTCGACCAGGCCAACGTCAGCGAGCGCGTCCTCTTCCCCGGACTCGACGGCCTCAGCCGCTGGCTGCGCCGCTACTACGAGCCGCGCGGCCCCGGTACGGCCGACGAGCGGCCCGGCGCTCCCGGCCTGCCCGGGAGC
>DASSZN010000272.1:0-2306 GCA_035702805.1 Thermomicrobiaceae bacterium
TCCGGGCAGCCGGAGCGTGAACACGGCGCCGCCGTCCGGCGCGTTGGTGACCGAGACGCTGCCGCCATGCTGCTCGGTCACCTGGCGCACGATGGCCAGGCCCAGCCCGCTGCCCTGCCGGCCGCGGGAGTTGCGCCCGCGGAAGAAGCGGTCAAAGACGTAGGGCTGGTCCTCCCGGGGGACACCGGGCCCGTGGTCGCGGACGACGACCCCCTTGGGGTCGACCTTCAGCTCGATCGTGCCGCCCGGGGGCGAGTGCCGAGCCGCGTTGTCGAGCAGGTTGTTGATGGCGCGGGCCAGCCGGTCCGGCACGCCGTCGATGAGCGTGGGCACCAGCCTCGCGTCGAACGTGAGGCCGGGGGCGTTGCGCCGCGCGCGGGCCAGCGACTCCTCGGCGACGCCGTCAAGACGGACGTCATCGGTCTCGGCGCCGGGACCGTCGCCCCGGGCCAGCTCGATCAGGTCGTTGACCAGCAGGGTCAGCTCCTCGCTCTGCTCCACGACGTCGGCGAGGAGGCGGCGGCGGTCCTCGGCATCGAGCTGGTCTGACGCAAGCAGCACCTCGATGTTGGTGCGCAGGCTCGTCACCGGCGTGCGCAGCTCATGCGACGCGTCGGCGACAAGCTGGCGCTGGGCGCGCATCGAGTGGTCAAGGGCCGCCCGGGAGCGCTCCAGCCGGTCGAGCATCGTGTTGAAGCGGCGGGCCAGCTGGCCGACCTCGTCGTCGGCGTGGACGCGGATGCGGCGGCTGAGGTCGTCGGTCTCGCCGATGTGCTGGGCGGCCTGGGCGACCTCGGCGAGCGGCTTGAGCACGCGGCGGCCGGCGGCCCGTCCGAGCAGCGCGGCGAGGCCGATGCCGCCGGCGAGCAGGAGGGCGAGGATGAGGCGCAGGTCGCGCAGGACGGTGTCGACGCCGTTGAGCGGACGGGCCATCTCCAGGACCGCGGGAACGCCGTTGTAGGACACCGGGATCGTCAGCATTCGCAGGTGGTTGTTGCCGACGTGAATGTCGGAGAGGACGGGGCCGCCCTGCTGGTTGGCGGCGAGATTGAGAATGTGCTGGTTGACCGGCAGCTGCAGGTTGCCCTCGCCGAAGGCGCGGACCTCACCGTCAGGAAACACGAGCTGGACGTACTGCGCTGGACCGCCCTGGCTTGGTGAGAGCCCCGGGGGCCCTCCCATGGGGAGCTGATGCGACTGCACCATCTGGCTCACCTGGGCGTTGAGCGCGTCGTTGACCTGGCCGCGCAGCTGGCTGCGCACGACCATGTAGCAGACGAGAATGGCGATGAGGACCGCGATGCCGACGGATGCGGCGGCGATCAGCGACAGGCGCTTGCGCAGCGACACGGCAGCTCAGTCGCGGAGCACATAGCCGACGCCGCGCACCGTGTGCAGCAGCCGCGGCTCCCCGCCGGCCTCCGTCTTGCGTCGCAGATAGCCCATGTACACGCCGAGCGCGTTGGAGGTGGGGCCGAAGTCATACCCCCACACGTTCTCGAAGATGGTGGAGCGGGTCAGCACCTGGCGGGGGTGACGCATGAACAGCTCCAGCAGCAGGAACTCGGTGCGCGACAGCTCGATCAGGCGGTCACCGCGGTGGACCTCGTGGGCGATGGGGTCGAGCACCAGGTCGGCGTAGCGGAGCACCTCGCCGTCGGCGCCGTCGCCGGAGCGGCGCAGCAGCGCGCGCAGCCGCGCCTGGAGCTCGCGCAGCGCGAACGGCTTGACCAGGTAGTCGTCGGCGCCGACGTCCAGGCCCTCGACCCGGTCGTCGATGGCGTCGCGCGCGGTCAGCATGAGCACCGGCGTGCGATCGCCCGCCTTGCGCAGCCGGCGGCAGACCTCCAGGCCGTCGAGCTTGGGCATGAGCACGTCGAGGATGACCGCGTCGGTCGCTCCCTTGGCGAGCACGTCCAGCGCCTGCTCCCCGTCCTCGGCGAGCGTCACGTCGTGGTTCTCCAGGTGCAGGGCGCGCTCCAGCGCCCGTCTCACGGCAGGCTCGTCATCGACCACCAGTACGCGCGCCATGCGTCACATGATCGCGCCTGGGTCTAAAAGTTGGCGAAGAAGGGGCGGCGGGGCCGGGCGGCCGTGCCGCCCCGGGTCAGGTCGCCGCGCCGGAGAGGTCGACGAGCAGCGGCGCGTGATCGGAGGGCTTTTTGCCCTTGCGGTAGTTGCGGTCGATGCCGCAGCCGTGCAGGCGCTCGGCGAGATCGGCGCTGACCAGCGCGAGGTCGATGCGCAGTCCCAGGCCCTTGTGGAAGTTGCCGGCGCGGTAGTCCCACCACGTGTACTGGACCTCG
>DASSZN010000029.1:0-19756 GCA_035702805.1 Thermomicrobiaceae bacterium
ACGCAGAAGCCGCTGCCGACGTAGCTGGCGAGCTCCATGCCGGCGGCGGCGATGGCCCCGTCCGGCAGGTGCTCGAGCAACCGCCGCAGCGGAACCTCGTCGCCCTCCCGGAGCCGGGCGACGTAGACGAAGCGCCGGGTCTCACTCATCGGGGACCTCCTCACCGTGCCGCTTGCGCGGCCGAGCCGCACGCCTCACGCCGGGACCCGCTCTGCACGTGGGGTGCCCCCGACAGGGCAGGCCGAGCGACTCGGTGCGGTACAATCGCGGCGACACGCCCTCGAGGCAATCGAGCGCCGCCGCACACGGCGGTTGGCATAGTTCTCGCGGACTGCCGGCCTGGACGCGCGGGGCCGGAAAGGGGGCGGGATGTCTACCGAGACCTATCCCTACCGTGAGCTGCTGGTGGACGTGATCTCTCCGGTGGCGGTGTCCGTCCTCGAGCGGATGGCGCCGGTGATCGCGCAGATCTACGACCTCGAGCAGCTGCTCGACGCGCCCCTTCCCTCCGGCGAGCGCGACGCGCACGCGGAGCTCTTCACCGAGCGGCTGCGGCGGATCGTCCGGCTGCTCCCGCCCAACGTCAGCCCCATGCCGAACGAGGTCTTCACCGCGATCGAGTTCCTGATCTACCAGGTGCACGGCGAGCCGGTCCTGATCGGGCAGGCGATCGCGCGCCTCGAGGTGCTGAGCGAGGAGATCAAGGCGGATCCCCTGCTCCACAGCCTGGTCACCGGCCGCGCCAACTGAGCGGCACAGGCCATCCTCGCGGGGCGCTATTCCTCGTCGAACGACAGGGTGACGGTGCGGTGCGGCTGACCCAGCTCGGTCGGCGGGAAGATCGCGCGCGCGAGCGGCAGGAAGGCGGCCGGGTCGGTCAGCGCCGGACTGAAGTGGGTCAGCCAGAGCCGGCGTGCCCCGGCGTCCGCGGCGATGCGCGCGGCCTCCTCGAAGATCATGTGGCCGCGCTCGACCGCCCGCTCGAGCTGCTCCGGGTCGCCGTACATCCCCTCGCAGACGAGCAGGTCCGATCCGGCCAGGAAGCCCGGCAGCGCCGGAGTGGGGCGGGTGTCGGTGACGTAGGCCAGAGATAGGCCGCGGCGGGTCGGCCCCATGACTTCCTCGGGCTGAATCAGCCGGCCCGCGACCTCGACCGGTTGGCCGCGCTGCAGGTAGCTCCAGGAGGTGACCGGCACGCCCAGCGCGCGTGCCCGCTCGACGTCGAAGCGCGGCGCCCGTGGGCGGTCGAAGCGGTAGGCGAGGCAGGTGATCCGGTGCCTCACGGCGAGCGCGCTGAGCTGGAGTCCGCCGCTCACGCCGACCGCGTCGCCGTCGCGGAGCTCGCAAATCTCGACCGGGTAGGGCAGGCGCGGCACGATCGCCCGCAGATCGGCCACCGTCGCGGCGGTGCCGACGGGGCCCAGGATGGTCAGCGGCTCGGTGCGCCCGGCGTGGGCGACCATAAAGAGGATGCCGGGCAGCCCCGCCACGTGGTCGGCGTGCAGGTGGCTCAGGGCGATGGTGCCGACGTCGCGGAACCCCCAGCCGGTGTACTTCCAGGAGATCTGCGTGCCTTCGCCGCAGTCGCAGAGGATCGTTTCGCCGCCGCAGCGGATGAGGAGCGCCGAGAGCCAGAGGTTCGGCAGCGGCATCATGCCGCCGGTGCCGAGGAGGCAGGCGTCGATCACCGCGCCGCCACTCCTATACGGGAGACCGGCGCCCGTGGGCTGGAGGTGATCGGGGCAGGTCTCGTCGTCGCACGCTCCTCACGGGTGGCGCCGTCACCGGCGCGTGGGATCGGCCGCCTATCATACCCGCCGCGGACGGTCGCGTCGCCGTCCCGCGGGTCCACGCAAGGGCCGGGCCGGTGCGTCCCCGAGCGGTCCTGTAGTACGATCGGCCGCGGTGCCGGTCCGGCCGCGGACCGGGCGACGGCGGTCAAGACGGAAGGGCGGAGACGTGCCAGGACGGGTGACCACGCGCGCGACCGAGGGCATGGTGGCGACGCCGCACTACCTCGCGAGTGTCGCCGGGCTGCGCGTCCTGCAGTCGGGTGGCAACGCGGTCGACGCCGCGATCGCGGCCAACGCGGTCCTGACCGTCGTCTACCCGCACATGTGCGCCCTCGGCGGCGATGCGTTCTTCCTGATCTGGAATCCTGCCGACAACCAACTCCACGCGCTGAACGGCAGCGGCCGGGCGCCGCGCGCGGCGAGCATCGACGCGCTCCGTGCCGCGGGGCACGACGCGATGCCGAGTCGCGGGGCACACGCCGTGACCGTGCCCGGCGCGCTCTCCGCCTGGGAGACGGTGCTCGATCGCTTCGGCAGGCTCGGGTTTGCCGACGTGCTCCAGCCGGCGATCGCCTACGCCGAGCGCGGCTTCCCGATCTCGCCCTCCGTAAGCCTGGCGATCTCGCGCGGCCGCGATCTGCTGCGGCAGGACCCGGCGGCGGCGCGGCAGTTCCTGCCCGGTGGAGACGTGCCGGCCGCGGGCGACGTGCTGCGCCAGCCGGACCTGGCCGCCTCGCTGCGGCTGGTCGCCGGTCGCGGGGCGGACGTGCTCTATCGCGGCGCGCTCAGTGAGGCGATCGTGGCCACGCTGCGCCGCTCCGGCTCACCGATGGCCGAGCAGGACCTGGCCGATCACCGCTCGGACTGGGTCACGCCGCTCGCCACGTCCTACCGCGGTGTCGAGCTGGTCGAGTTGCCGCCGAACACCCAGGGCGTGACGGCGCTGGAGATGGTCAACGTCGTCGAGGGATTCGGCGTTGCCGCGATGGGCCACAACAGCGCTCGGCAGATCCACCACATGGTCGAGGCGAAGAAGCTCGCCTTCCGCGACCGCGACCGCTACGTCACCGATCCGGAGTTCAGCGACGTGCCGGTCGCGCGGCTGATCTCCAAGGAGTACGCGAGCGAGCTGCGGGCGGCGATCGACCCCGACAGCGCGACGGCTGAGGCACCGGACCGTCCGGGCGGCGGCGACACGATCTACCTCTGCGTGGTGGACCGCTCGGGCCTGGCGGTCTCGTTGATCCAGAGCATCTTCCAGGGGTTTGGCAGCGGCATCGTGGCCGACGGGACGGGGATCCTGCTCCACAACCGTGGCGCGTCGTTCTCGCTCGACCCCGAAGCCGCCAACCGGCTCGAGGGTGGCAAGCGGCCGATGCACACACTGATCCCGGCGATGCTGCTGCGGGACGGTCGACCGTGGGTCGTGTTCGGGACGATGGGCGCGCACGGACAGGCGCAGACCCACCTGCAGCTGGTGAGCGACCTGATCGACTTCGGCATGGAGCCGCAGGAGGCGCTCGACGCACCGCGCTGGGTGAGCGGACGCGGCAACGAGGGGGATCCGCCGCACGTGCTCTATCTGGAGCCGGGCGTCGGGATGCCGGTCGTGGAGCAGCTACGAGAGATGGGGCATGACGCGCGCCTGAGCGATGCGCTCTCGTCGCTGATGGGGCACGCGCACATGATCCAGATCGATCGTGAGCGCGGCGTGCTGCTCGGCGGAGCCGACCCCCGCTCCGACGGCGTGGCGCTTGGCTGGTAGCTGCTCGGGCCCGAGCCGGAGATCACGCCGGCTGGCGGGTCAGGCCGGGTTCCAGGGCAGGTGGCCGTTGTTGTGGGGGCAGACGTGCCCCTCGGGCCCGATCGGGGCGCCGCAGCGGGGGCAGCGCGGCCGCCCGGCGTTGATGACCTCGGTGATCTGCTCGGCAAGCGCCTTCATCGCTGAGAGCGAGGCGCGGCCGGAGAAGACCGGCTCGTCCTCGTCCTCCTGCTCGATGTCGTGGGCGAACACCGCCACCAGCTTGCGGTCGTCGTCGTACCCGATCGCCATGCGCGAGACGACGTACTCCGGGGCGTCGACCGGCACCATCCCCACGAGCGCCGCCGACTCGGCGGCCAGCGACTTCGGGGCGAGCCCTGCCGTGGCCAGCTGCTCGAGGAGTTGCTCGATCGCCGCGCCCAGTGCCCGCAGCTGCTCCTTCTCCATCCAGAGCGACAGGAGCGCCGCCGGTGTTCCCATGACCAGCCGGAAGCGGCGGCTGCCCGGCTCACCGATCGCCTCGGCGTGCAGGACCGTCAGCAGCTGGTACTCGTGATGCTCAAACGCCACGCGGAACCTGTCTCCTCACCGGCCCGGACTCCCCCACGACCTTGAGGATACTACAGGGTGGGATGACCGGCCGCCGGGCGAGTTAGCCGCCGGAGTCGAGCGCCGCGAACAGCCGCGCGATCTCGTCGACCGCGAACGCGGGCAGCGGCTCGTCGCCGGTCGCGGTGTACAGGACCTGGCGCGCCGGGTCGGGCTCCAGGCTCCCGACGGCGGCCGCGTCGATGCCCACGCTCGCGAGCGCGGCAAGGGCGCGCTCGGCGGCAGCGGGAGCCACGACGGCGAGGAGCGCACCGGAGGCGATCAGCCCCAGCGGGTCGAGCCCGAGCGCCCGGCAGAGGACGGCCGTTTCGGGGTAGACCGCGATGGCGTCGCGATGCACCGCGATCCCCAGGCCCGAGGCGGCGCCCAGCTCGCGCAGGCCAGTGGCGAGGCCCCCCTCGGTCGGGTCGTGGAGCGCGTGGAGGTCCGCCCCGACGGCCCCCGCGATTGCCTCGGCGGCCGCGAGCACGCTGATGCCCGGGTCGTGGAGGAAGCCGCGGCAGCGGTCGAGGAATGCGCGGTCGAAACCGGCGAGCAGCGCGGCGGGCAGCTCGCGCGCGAGCAGCGAGGTCCCCTCGATCGCGATGCCGCGCGCCAGGATGACGACGTCTCCGGCGCGGGCGCGCCGCGGATCGATCAGGCGGTCCGCGGTCGTCTCGCCGACCATCTGGCCGACCAGGATCGGGCGGTCGACGCTCGGCGTGATCTCGGTGTGCCCACCCACGAGCGCGACATCGAGCGCGAGGCAGGCACCGCGCAGGTCGTCGAAGATCTGGGAGGCTATCTTCTCCGTGGTCGAGCCGGCCGGCAGCAGCGCGGAGACGAGCAGCCACCGCGGGGTCGCGCCCATGCAGGCAAGGTCGTTGGCGTTGACGTTGACGGTATACCAGCCGATCTCATCGGTGGCGAAGGTGATCGGGTCGGTCTTCAGGACGAGGAGCCGGTTGCCGAGCCGGATCACGGCGGCGTCCCGGCCGACGCCGGGGCCGACCACGACCGACTCATCGGGCACCAGCGTCCCGAGCAGGCGCTGCAGGAGGTTGGCCGGAAGCTTGCCGGCGGGCAGCGGCTCCGCGTCGTGCACCGGTGCGTCCGTTCAGTCCGCGAACGAGATGCCGGTGCGGCGCGCGGCCAGCACCAGCGGGTGCTGGACCGGCACCAGGCGCGCGCCGCGGCTGGGCTCGGCGAGCGGCACCGAGACGAGCGCGTCGGTCATCTGACCGGCGAGGTCACCGCGCACCGAGACCATCTGGTCAAACTCTCCTGCCGCGATCATCTCGACGGCTCGCGCCCCGAAGGCCGTGCCCAGCACGCGGTCGCGCGCGGTCGGGCCGCCGCCGCGCTGCAGGTGGCCGAGGACGACGGTGCGCACCTCCGGCGTGATCGAACCGGCCAGCTGGTGGCGCAGCCACTCACCGATCCCACCGTAGCGGCGCTCCCAGTCGAGCTCGCCGGTCCGCTCGTAGATCGCCTCACCGCCGCGGGGCCGCGCGCCCTCGGCGGCCACGATGATCGTGAACCGGCGGCCCATCTCATCGCGGCGCGCGATCGTCTCCCGCACCCGGTCGAGGTCGAACGGCAGCTCGGGGAGGAGGATGACGTCGGCGCCGCCGGCAATGCCGGAGTGCAGGGCGATCCAGCCGGCCGTGCGGCCCATCACCTCGACGATCATCACCCGGTGGTGGCTCTCGGCCGTCGTGTGCAGCTTGTCGACGGCGTCGGTGACGGTGGTCACCGCGGTGTCGAAGCCGAAGGTCACCTCGGTGCCGCGCACGTCGTTGTCGATCGTCTTGGGAATGCCGACCGTGCGCACGCCCAGCCGGCCCAGCTCGTAGGCGATCGAGAGGGTGCCCTCGCCGCCGATGACGACGAGCGCGTCGACGCGGAGCGCCGCGAGACGGCGGACCACGTCGGCGCTGTGGTCACCGCGTGCGATCTCACCTGGCGCGGCGTAGGAGAAGGGATTGCAGCGGTTCGAGGCGCCCAGAATCGTGCCACCGCGCGGCAGAATGCCGCGCACCTCGTCGAGCGTCAGGGCGATCGACCGGTCGAAGATGCATCCCTCGAAGCCGTCCTGGAAGCCGACCACGGACCAGCCGTGACTCACGATGGCCGCCTTGGTGACGCTGCGGATGACGGCGTTGAGACCGGGCGCGTCCCCGCCCCCGGTGAGCACCGCGATCCGGCTGACCGTCTGGTCGCTCATGCGTCTCTCTCCACCGCCGTGGCCGGCCGGCAATCCGCGGTCGCGAGGCCCGGCGCCGCGGCTGCTATAATCCGACGTCGGGGCAGCCATGTCCCCGGCCCGGAACGGTCGCTCGCATTCTACCCGGCGGATCGATGGAATCACGAACCGGACGCACCGGCCCAGCGGCGACGCGCGCCTGCCGGACCGGCTCCCGGGAGACGCTCTCGGCGCACCTCGGGACCGGTCATGGCGGACTCCCCGTGCCTCCCGGCAGGGGCGGGGCCCCTGCACGCCGCGGCCGGGCCCGTCCCGGCACCGTCGTCCCCGTCGCGTTCGGCCGCTCAGGCCGGTGAGGTAGAAGGAACGCCCGATGTCCGAGGAGCGTGGGTTCGTTGAGGAGTTGTCCGACTACGAGGACGACTTCGACCGCTGGTACGTCGAGGTGGTGCGGAAGGCGGAGCTGGCGGACGAGTCGCCGGTGCGTGGGACGCGCGTCATCCGCCCGTACGGCTTCGCGCTCTGGGAGAACATGCAGGCGGAGCTGGATCGGCGGATCAAGGAGACCGGCGTCCAGAACGCCTACTTCCCGCTGTTCATCCCGCAGAGCATGTTTGCCCGCGAGGCGGAGCATGTGGAGGGGTTCGCGCCGGAGGTGGCCCTGGTCACCCGCGGCGGTAACCGCGAGCTCGAGGAGCCACTCGTCGTCCGTCCGACCTCTGAGGCGATCATCTGCCCGATGTACGCCCGCTGGGTCCAGTCCTACCGGGACCTGCCGATCCTGATCAACCAGTGGTGCAGCGTCGTCCGCTGGGAGGAGCGGCCGCGCGCGTTCCTACGCGCGCTCGAGTTCCTCTGGCAGGAGGGGCACACCGCTCACGCCTCGCTGGAGGAGGCGGAGGAGCGCTCGCGGCTCATGCTGGAGGTCTACCGCGACTTCGTCGAGACGGAGCTCGCGATCCCGGTGGTGCCGGGGCAGAAGACCGAGGCAGAGAAGTTCGCCGGGGCGCTGCGCACCTACACCATCGAGGCGATGATGGGCGGCAAGAAGTGGGCGCTGCAGGCGGGAACGTCGCACAACCTGGGCGACCACTTCGGGAAGGTGTTTGACATCCAGTTCCTCGACGCTGAGGGACAGCGGCGCTTCGCCTGCAACACCAGCTGGGGGCTGAGCTTCCGGGTTATCGGCGCCACGATCATGGTCCACGGCGACGACCGTGGCCTGAAGCTGCCGCCGCGCGTCGCGCCGATCCAGGTGGTGGTGGTGCCGATCTGGCGACGCGAGGGCGAGCGGGAGAGCGTCGAGCAGGCGGTGGATCGTCTCCGCGACGCGCTGGCGCCGGTGGCGCGCCTCTTCGTCGACCGCCGTGAGGACAAGACGCCGGGCTGGAAGTTCAACGAGTGGGAACTGAAGGGCGTGCCGATCCGGCTGGAGATCGGGCCGCGCGACGTGGCGCAGGACCAGGTGGTGCTGGTCCGGCGGGACACCGGCGCGAAGCGCCCGGTCGCCATGGCCGACCTGCCGACGGTGGTCCCGGAGTTGCTCGACGAGATCCAGGCGGGGCTGTACGACGCCGCGCGGCGGATGCTGGAGGACAACACCGTCACCGTCGCGACCTACGACGAGCTCAAGGAGCGCGTCGCGGACAACGCCGGCTTCTCCCGCGCCTTCTGGTGCGGCGGCGCAGCCTGCGAGGCGCAGATCAAGGCGGAGACGAAGGCGACCATCCGCTGCATCCCGTTCGACCAGCCGGGCACGACCGGCCGGTGCATCGCCTGCGGCGGTGAGAGCCGCGAGCAGGTTATCTTCGCCCGCGCCTACTGAGGCCGCGACGCGGACACGTACCGCGATGCCCGCCCCGGTATGACGGAGGCGGGCATCGTCGTCTCCGGTGCTGGTTGGCCCGGAGCCGGAGCCTGGGAGGTCGACCCTTGCGCTGCTGTCCCTGTAGCTGCTCCTTCTTCCTGGCCGGGCTGGCCGCACTCGCCGGTCTTGACGTGGTCATCGCGCGGAGACGAGCGATCCGCCGTCAGTCACGCTAGGGCGCGGTGCCGTCCCCCGCGAAGTGCTGGTAGACGAGCTTTGAGATGCCGGCGAGAGCCCGGACCGCGCTGATCTCGTCGTCGAAGCCCTTGCTCATGAGCGCGATGACGTAGGTGGTGTCTCCGGCGTACACGATGCCGGCGTCGTTGCGTACCCCGCGCAGGCTGCCGGTCTTATGTGCCGCCTTGACCCCGAACGGCAGCAGTTCGGGGATGATCGAGTTGAACTTCTGCCGCTTCAGGATGTCGATGGCCGCCTCGCGCGACGCGGGGGACAGACCCTGGCCGCGCTCGATCGCCTCGCTGAGCCGGGCCAGGTCGCGCGGCGTGGAGACGTTGTTGTCCGGCGTCTCGCGCAGGGCCGCGCAGTCGAACGTGCTCGGCGAGGCGCCCAGGGCGGCGTTGAGCTTCTCGTAGGTAAGCTCGGGGTCGGCCGGGTCGAGGTCTCGCAGACCGGCGAGGAGTTCCCGGGTGTCGAGCGGCAGATACGTGCTCGAGAGACCCAGGTCGCGGATGGCCGCGGCCACCTGGGGACGGCCGATCAGGTCGTAGATCACGTCGGTCGCGGCGTTGTCGCTGACGGTGATCATGAGCGTTGCGTAGTCCTTCACGGTCAGCTCGCAGCCGGCCGCGAGGTCCTGGAGCACGCCGGACCCCGGGACGCGCAGCCGGTCCTCCCAGCGGATGCGCCGCGTCGGGTCGACCTCCCCGCGGTCGACCTGCCGGTACAGTTCGTAGAGGAACATCAGCTTCATGGTGCTCGCGGTCGGGAAGACCGTGTCGGCGTTGAAGAGGATCTCCTCGCCGGTGGTCAGGCCGCGCGCGGCTACCCCGATCGTGCCGCTCAGCTCCTCCGCCACCGTGGCAATGCGTGCCCGCGTATCGGTCCCGGTCGTCGCCATGCCCCCTCCTGTCCATTCGGTGCCATCCCCGTCGGCGGGACCGTAGCATGGACCCCAAGCACGGGCAACCGGCACCAAGTCTTGCCGAATCGGCAACGCGGCTGTTCCGTGAGCGCCGAACCACTGCTATACTGGCGTCAACGTCAACGGCACAACGAGCTCGGTTTCCGCGGCGAGGCAGCGCCGTCGCGCGCGGCGACCGGCGATAGGAGCGCATCGATGGGCGACGTGGTGCAGGCGGGGAGCGCTGGTTCGACCTCTGCCGACGTGCTGGAACAAGAGGCTCTCGAGCACGTCTGGATCCACACCACCGAGTGGGCGCGGGTCGCCGAGCAGGGTGGGCTCAAGGTCTTCGACCACGCCCACGGCAGCACGCTGGTGGACATCTACGGCCGCGAGTACATCGACGGCATCTCCGGCCTGTGGGTGGTCAACGCCGGGCACGGCCGAGCCGAGATCGGCGAGGCGATGGCCGAGCAGGCGGCCAAGATCGCCTACGCCTCGGCCGCCAGCTACACCACCGTCCCCGCGGTCCAACTGGCCGACATGCTGGCTAAGCTCACCCCGGGTGACCTGAACCGGATCTACTTCTGCTCCGGCGGCTCCGAGGCGGTCGAGAGCGCCGTCAAGATCGCCAAGCAGGTGCAGGCCATGCGCGGCTTCCCGCGCCGCTACAAGGTCATCGCCCGTCGCGGCAGCTACCACGGCATGACGATGGGCGCGATGAGCCTGACCGCCAGCCGCAACGAGACCTACTTTGGCCCCTTCATGTACGGCGTCTACCACGTGCCCTCGCCCAACCACTACCGCAACGACTTCGGCCTCGAGGGCGAGGCGGGCGACCTGATGTGCGCGAACTACATCGAGCAGGAGATCGAGAGCCAGGGGCCGGAGACGGTGGCCGCGGTCATCGGCGAGCCGGTCTCCACCTCGAACGGCGTGCACATCCCGTCGCCGAAGTACTGGCAGCGGCTGCGCGAGATCTGCGACAAGCACGGCGTGCTGCTGATCATGGACGAGGTCATCAACGGGTTCGGGCGCAGCGGCAAGATGTTCACCACCGAGCACTTCGGGATGCAGCCGGACCTGATGACGATGGCCAAGGGGCTGTCGTCGGGCTACGCGCCGATCGCGGGTGTCGCGGTGAGCGACCGGGTGTTCGAGATCTTCCAGGAGAAGAAAGAGACGGCGCTCGGGCACCTGCTGACCTTCGGCGGGCAGGCAGTGGCCTGCGCGGCGGCGATCAAGAACCTGGAGATCTTCGAGCGCGAGGGCCTGGCACAGCAGAGCGCCGAGAAGGGCGCCTACCTGATGGCGCAGCTGAACGAACTGCGAAGCCACCCGACGGTGGGGGACGTGCGCGGGCTCGGGCTGATGTGCGGCGTCGAGATCGTCAAGAATCGCGACACCAAGGCGAAGTGGGGTCGGGGCTCCGAATACCTGAAGCGGCTCGACCAGAAGATCAACGAGAAGGGCATGATCACCCGGACCTGGGACGTCGTCCACGTGGCGCCGCCACTGGTCGTCACCTACGAGGAGCTCGACCAGATCGTCAACATCATCGACGAGAGCCTGACCGAGGCCGAGGCGGAGTTTGCCGGCGAGATCGGCGGCTAGGCGCCGACCCGTCCGACATCAATCGTCAGACGCGACAGGGCGCCGCGGGAACGCGGCGCCCTCGTCGTTGGCACCGAGGTGGTGGCGGAGATGGCGGCACGGCGGAGCGGCTCGGCCGGGCGGTCGAGGATCGGGGACGTCGACGCGGCTGGGAGTCGTGCGGTCGACTGGCCCCCACCGGCAGCACGCCAACTTCCAGTGGTACGGCGGAGATCAGACGGGTCTCCGGTCCGTCAGGCTCCGCGGGACGGCGCCATCGCTGGACGACGCGGCCGGGTCAGGCTAGCGACCCTGCAGCCGCTGGAAGCACTCACGACAGTAGACGGGCCGTCCGTTGCGCGGTTCGAACGGCACCATCGTCTCGCGGCCGCACTGGGCGCAGATGGCGGGGTAGAGCTGTCGGGCCGGACGCCCGTCGCCCATAGAGCCGCCGGGGCTGCTCATCATCCCGGTGTTGCGCATCTGCCGCCTGTTCGCGCGGCAGGACGGGCACCGCGTCGGGTCGCTGAAGCCCCGCGCCGAGTAGAACTCCTGCTCACCGGCAGTGAACACGAACTCGAGGCCGCAGTCGCGGCACACCAGCAGCTTGTCGGCCAATGACATCCCGAGACTCTCCCCAGGGAGAACGCTCGCGGCGCGCAGCGGCGCGCCTGGAGACGCTCAGCCCCCTCCCGCTCGCCACCAACGACCACTCCACGGGGCACCCCCCGGCCGAAGGGAACGAACGCAACTTGACGCAAGGAACGTTGCCGCCAGTATAGGGCCGCCACCCGGGTTCCGCAATATGTCGCGGAAGCTGCCCTCGATTGTGCGTGGTGACGCTCAGAGGAGGAGATCGCGCAGGTTCTGAAGGTGCTGCTGGTCATGCTCGTCGATGCCGCGCACGAGCTCGTCGAGGGTCACCTGGCCGCTCGTGGGGTCGAGCGCGGCGCGCTCCCAGCTCGACTCGGGCTGGCGCTCCAGTTCGTCCACGAGCCGCTTGCGGAGCTGGCGCAACGACGCCAGCGCCCGCCCCGGATCCTGCGCGTGGTAGTCGCGCTCGATGGCCCAGAGGTCCGCGTCGACCGGCTCGAGCGCGGGCCGGTCCTCGGTCAGGATTCGGTGGACGCGGTCCAGGTTCACCTCGTCCCAGTCGCGCAGGTGGGTGAGAATCTCGATGGCGCCCCACGCGCCGTCCGTGCCCGCCCGGCGTATGGCCTCGAGCGGGGCCGGCTCGATGATCCGGGCGACGCGGTCGGGGAGCTGGCGCATGCGAGACAACCGGTCCTCACGAGTCGGCGGCATGCCTATCTCCCTCGGCGGGTGCAGCGGTATCGACCGGATCTCCGCGAGTCGCGGCGGTCACGGCCGCACGCGCCAGCTCGGCGGTGGCGTCGATGAGCGGCACGGCGACGTCGTCCTGCCGCAGCACGATCGGTAGCTCGGTGCAGGCGGCGATGAGCGCGGCCGCGCCGTCCCGCTCCAGCGCCCGTGCCGCGATCAGGACCTGGTCGGTCGCGGCCGGCCCGACCTCTCCCGCCTTGACCAGGTTGATCGCCGTCTCGACCGCGGCCTGCTCCGCCCGGTCCGGCACGATCGGTCGCAGGCCAAGTCGGTCCAGTTCGTGCTGGTAGAGCGCGGCGGCAACCGTGCCCGACGTCGCCAGGATCCCGACGGGCGCTCCCGGGGAGACGCGCCGCGCCGCCTCGCGTGCCGCCTCCGCGATCATGCTGACGAACGGGATCTCGACCAGCGGCTGCACCCGGGGCAGGAAGGCGTGGGCCGTGTTGCAGGGCATCACGATGAACGCCGCGCCGGCCGCGCGGAGGCGCCGCCCGCCGGCGACCAGCCAGGGCGTCGGATCCTCACCGCCCCGGAGGAGCGCCTCGGTCCGGTCGGGCACCGTCGGATCGGCGTCGATAATCACGTGCAGGTGGTCTTGATCGCGGTGTGCGGGGGTGAACTCGATAATCTTGCGGTAGAGGTCGGCGGTCGCGAGCGGCCCCATCCCACCGAGGATGCCGACGACTCGGGAGTTCGCCATATGATCCCCGGCCCCCTTCTTCACCCGGCTCCGGCAGCACGACGACCGGGATCTCGCGCGGCGCGCCATCGATCAGGTAGGCACGCACCTCCGGCTCGGGCTTTGCCAGCGAGATGATGACCATCACCGCGTCCTGGTAGTAGGCATCGTAGGCGTGGCGCAGATCGGTGCGCGACGGGATAGGGACGGTCCGCGGGTGCGAGTGGAAGATCGCACCGAGCCACCATCCCCGGTGCTCCATCTGATCCAGCGCGGCCACGACCTCCGCCGGGTCCATATTGTAGCGGGTCGGGCTGTGCTCGGTGTTGGTCCCCGGGAAGACGTGGACGGGACGGGAGCCCGCGAAGGCGACCAGCCCACAGCCCTCGTGCGGGTAGGCGCCCTGGACGTGCGCGACCATCGCGCTGTAGAGGGTATGGTCGATCTCGAAGCGCTCGAGCGGTCCGTGGTGGATGTCGCGCCCCATGCCTGCGCCAGTCCGCCGCCGTCTCAGCGACGTGCGGAGCACGACAGCCGGGGACGACCACGGTAGAATCCTGCCCAGCGGCCCGCGCCGCGACGCCGCGGATTATAGCAGAGCCCCTGCCGCGGCCCGCTCCGGCCGCCACGCACCGGGGTCGTGCGGCGCCGGTCCGGGCGACCGAGGGGAGGCGCGCATGTTCGTCGACGTCAGCTTCTTCGAGGTCGAGGAGGGCATGCAGCGCGTCTTCGAGCGCGACTTCCGCGGCGTCGTGGAGCGTGCCGCGCGCGAGCCCGGCTGCATCTCCTCGGAGCTGGTCAAGCTGGACGAGGATCGCCACTACGCCTGGGTCGAACGCTGGAGCACCCGCGAGGGGCACAACGCCTTCAATGAGATCCTCTTCGGGCAGCTCCTGCCGGCCATGCCCGACTTCGGCCGCTACGCCACCCGCCTTGTCGACCGCGACGCAGAAGGCTACGTGGTGGTGGAGTCCTGACGCTCAGTCGTCGACGATGCGCCGCAGGTCGGTGACGTCGGCGTCCACCCGGGCCAGCGCCTGAGCCAGGCGCTGCAGCTTCTCTCGCTCCGAGCGGACGAAGGCCGAGTAGGGCGCCAGCGTGTCACGCACCCGCGCGGTCGAGCGCTCCACCTCGCGGTCGAACTGGTCCTGGAGCGCCTCGGTCAACCGCTCGCGCAGTTCCGCCGAGCGACGCCGCAGGAGGTCCCGCGCGCGCCGCTTGCGCGCCGGTAGGATCAGCAGCCCGACCCCGGCCACCGTCAGGGCCGCCAGGATCCCGGTGACGTCCATGGTCGCGGTCGTCGCCAGCGCGATGACGAGCGCGCCCAGTCCCACCGCCCCAATCTCGGCCAGCGCCGTCTGGCCGACGGCGCTGCGGATCGCCTCCGCGATCTGCAGCCCCTCGCGCCGAGGATCGTAGCGCTCGACCACCTCGTCGGCGCGGCGCGCGACGGCGGCCAGGAGCGCCTGCCGGTCGTAGCTGAACGTCCCGCCGACCTCGCCCACGATCTCGTCCTGATGCCGGTCGAGCTGGCGGCGGTCGATGTAGTCGTTCACCGCCTGCCACAGCCGCAGGTCTCGCTCGACCATCCAGTCGATCATCTCGGCAACCGTGGCGTCGATCTGGTGCTCGGTGTCGGCGACCACCTGCTCGCGGAACTCGCCCTGGATCCGCTCGCGGTCACGCAGGTCGAGCACCCGGCCCAGGCGGATGGTGCGGTCGAAGAAGTGGTCGGCGCGGTCGTTGAAGCGGAAGATGATCGACTCGACGCGGGAAAGGTAGCCGGTGAAGTCGGCGCGCATCTCCGACTGGTAGACGGCGATGCGCTGCTCGATCCGCTCGACGGTCTGCGCGTCGCGGTCCAGGATCGCCAAGCGCTCCGTGGCGGCCCCCCGGTAGCGGCTGCCGACGCGGTCGGCGATGCCGAGCGGGTTGAGCAGCTTGAGCCGGATGCGCGTCTCCTCGTCCAGCGACTCGAGGATGAAGCCCCGCAGGGCTTCGAAGCGACTGGTCGTCCAGAGGCGGTCGCGCTCCGCCACGTCCTCGGCAGTCTCGGCCAGCCGCGCCTGGCGGGCGGAGACCGGGAACACCTGAGGCCGCAGGCCGAGCACACGCTCGGCGTTGCTGGAGACGAAGTCGACGACCTCGGTCAGCTCACGCGGCGACTGGAGGAGATCGATCTTGTTGACGACGAGGACGACCTTCTTCCCCCAGCCGCGGATGTCGGTCATAAAGACGCGCTCGGTCTCGGTGAACGGCCGGTCCGCCGAGGTGACGAAGAGCACGAGGTCGGCGCGCGGCACGAAGCGCTGGGAGATCTCCTCGTGCTCGCGGATGATGGCGTTGGTCCCCGGCGTGTCCACCAGGTTGACGTCTCGCAGGAAGTCGGTGGGGTAGGCGTGCTCGACGACCCCGCTCGCGACGACCTTCTCCAGCGGGGCGACGCCGTATTGCAGCAGGTGGATCGCGCTGGTCGTCGGGGTGACCCCCTCGGGCATGACCGGCTGGCCGAGCATGGCGTTGATGACGGCGGACTTGCCGGAGTTGAACTCGCCCGCCACGACGAGGAGGAAGAGCGCCTGGAGCCGCTCGGCGGCGCCGCTGAGCAGCGCCAGGTCCTCGTCGGTCGCCGGAAACTGGCGGATCGTCCGCGCGAGCTCCTCGACGATCCCGGCGGCGCGCTCGCGCAGCTCCTCCTGCCGGCCGGTCAAGATGCGCTCGGGTGGCGTCGGTGTGCTCTGGCTCATGCCTCGCGTTTCTGTCTGGCCATCTCCACGATACGGGCGCGGCGGTTCCGGCGCGGCGTCAGGCATTCGGCACGCTCAGGTCGAGCAGGCGGCCGTACGGCGGGAGCGGCCCGCCGATCAGGGGCTCGGCGTAGGCGCGAAAGGCGGCGGTGACGCCGCGACCGCACGGGTCGATAAACTCGTCCGGCAGCCGCCGCTCGCGGTTGGCGACGCTGGCGAGCGGGGTCGACCCGGTGTCGCAGCGGTACGGCGAGCCCTCGGCGCGGCACAACGTCACCATTACGTCCGACGCACCGGCTAGCAGGAGGCGAACCCCGGCGGCGCCGACCTCGCGTGCCTCACGCCGATCCGTCTCGGACGCGCAGACGCCAAACATGCGCGCGATCGTGCCGGGCTTGTCGTAGCGGGCGCGCACACCGAGCGCCTCCTCGACGGCGCGGGCGAGCAGCGGACCGGGGCTCGGGTAGTAGTGGTGCCCGAACGAGTCGGTCCAGCTGGTCTCCGCGCCGGTCAAGGGGCTGCCGGCCGCGTCTCGCGCGGTCTCGGGCACGACCGCGACCACGTGGCCGTGTCGACGGCGGGCCGTGTCGATCTCGTCGAGGAAGCCCGCCAGGTCGCGTGGGGGCCGCTCCGGGAAGAAGATGAGCTGCGGCGCGTCGTCAACCGACTCCTGTCCGAGAGCGGTGGCTGCGGCCACCCAGCCGGCATTGCGTCCCATGACCTCGATCAGCTTGACCGGGTAGAGGCCGGCAGTGGCCTCGGTGTCCCGTCCGGCATCGCGCGTCGCCAGGGCCATGAAGCGTGCGATCGAGCCGTAGCCCGGGCAGTGGTCGGTATCGGGCAGGTCGTTGTCGATCGTCTTCGGGATCCCGACCACCGCCAGGGAGTAGCCCGCGTCGGATGCCGCGCGCGCCAGACGGCTGGCGGTATCGGCAGAGTCGTTGCCGCCGATGTAGGCCAGGCAGTGCACGTCGTGACGCGCGAGGTTCTGGATGGCCAGCACGGCGGCCTCGTCATCCAGCCGGCGCCGGGTCGTGCCGAGCGCGGCCGAAGGGGTACGCGCGACAGCCCGCAGCAGGTCGGGCGGCTGGCGGCCGAGATCGACGAAGTCGCCGGCCAGGATACCCTCGACGCCGTGGCGAGCGCCAATGATGCCGGTGAAGCGACCGTCGTCGCGGGCGGCGTCCACCGCGCCGACCAGGCTCTCGTTGATGACGGCCGTGGCGCCCCCGGCCTGCGCCACCAGCAGGTTACCCAACGACCCCAAGCTCGACTCCCCCGAGTGCGTGAGCCGGCACGATCGGCGCCGGATCAAGGAAAACCGCACGGCATGGCCGATGCGTTATAGCAGTGTGGTCATAGGCGTACAACCGCCCGAACCACCGAAGCGCGAAGGAGGACGACCAGGCTATGCTCGACCCACAGCTGAGCACGATCCAGGAGGCGCTGAGCCGCCTGTGGCAGTGGCTTTTCCCCAGTCCGTCGCCGCAGCCCGTCCCGGTTCGCGTGACTGTCCCGCGACGTCGTCGCTAAATCGGATCGCGGGCCGGGCGGTTTGGCCGGCTGCCGCTCCGCTCCACCTCGACCTCGCCGTGACTCCGCGGACCCGGTCCCGGCCTCACGCCGATCGTCGCGGCGCCGCGAAGCGCTCCCGGCCAGCGTCGCCGCGCCGGGCTCAGCGCACGCGATAGTCCTCGACCCCGATCTCGTTTCGCCCGTTCGGGGAAGCAGAATAGGGCGTCCTCCCCCCGGCGGCGCCAACCGTCGCGCGCGACGTGCGCACCAGGACCGGACCCATCGTCATCAGCGTGAGCAAACCCCGAACGCCCGACGCCGACTCGAGCTGGACGTCACCGACCGAAAGGGCCTCGAGCCGCGAGCCGGCCGCCAGGCGACGCTGGAGAATCGGGCTGAAACGCGGACCCACCAGCGCGATCAGGATGAGGCCGGCGAGCAGGGTCAGCAGACCGAAGGTGTCGGTCAGGAGCAGGGCCACGAGCAGGGCGAGCCCCAGGGTGACCTCAGTTGCGAGCAGTATGACCGCACTGCGCGGGTTCACCGCGAGCCCGCGCTCCCCGGCACGCAGGCGTGCAAGTGCCTCGCTCGCGGCGTCGGCCACCTGCGAGGGATGCGCGCCGCCCCGGATGACGAACCCCTCGGGATGAACCAGCGCGACGAGCCCGGACTGGCCGTGACGCTGCCGCAGAACGTTGACCGTCGCGTGCGCCAGCGCCAGGTTGCGCCGGGCACCGCGCCCTCGAAGCAGGAGCCTGAGCTGCCCGGGCGCGGCAAGGAGTGAGCTGAGCGCGGCCAGGTCGGTGCCGACCGCCGCGGTGACCGTCAGCCCAACGACCGCGACGAGCCCGACCAGAAAGAGCAGGAGCATGATCCCTCGTTTCGGTCCCCGAACGTGCGTGGGACGTCGTCAAGTATGCCAGATCGCGCGAGGTCTTTGTCGGGCTGTCGAACCAAAGTTGATACGAAGCGCCGCAGACTAGGACCGCTCGCGATGCGTTCGCGTGAGCCAGTCGCCGGCGGTCAGGTCGAGGGCCAGCTGATCGAGGAGGGCACCCGCCTTGACGACCGTCGTCCGGAGCCGCCCGGCGTCGTGGAACCCGGCGCGTCGCAGCGTCGCCGCCGAGCGCGTGTTCGCGCTCCAGACGTACGCCCTCAGGGCGCGCAGTCCGTACACGCCGAAGGCGAGGTCGAGGAGCAGTCGCAAGGCCCCGGTGCCGTAGCCGCGACCGCGCGCGGATGCCGGCCAGAGGGCGACGTCGAGCTCGCCAGTGCCGTTCACCCAGTCGAGCTCCCAGACGCCGACGTAGCCGAGCAGCCCGTCATCGGCGCGGAGGCAGACCGCCAGCTCCAGTGTCTCCGGCGGCTGGTGGGCGGCGATCTCCTGGATCCAGCCGTCGAGCGCGAGCGGGCTGTTCGGAAAGCGGCCGTGGCCGAGGAAGAACGTCTCGGTCTCGGCCGCCAGGAACCCGGCCAGCACCGGCGCGTCGTCCCGCTCCAGCGCCCGCAGGTAGAGCCGCTCGTCGGCCGTGAGCGGGCTACGCACCGCCACCGGCCGCCGCGCGGGTCTTTCGCTCCGCCTGCTCGACTCGCCAGCGTTCGCGTCCGGCCAGGTACTCGTCGCGCAGGAGGTCGAAGACGAAGGCTCCCTGGTAGGCGCCGTGCTTGGTCGCGGTCGTCTGGAGCCGGCCGGCCTCCCGGTAGCCCTGGTGGCGCACCGCGGCGGCCGAGCGCCAGTTAGGCTCCCAGACAAACGAGCGGATGGCGTGGAGCTGCAGGTGGTCGAAGATGTACTCCAGGAGGAGCCACTTCGCCTCCGGCCCGTAGCCTTTACCCCGGGCGGCGACGTCCCCCAGGTAGCTCTCGCTCTCACCGGTCCGGTTGACCCAGTCGATGCCGGACACGCCGAGCATGCCGATGAAGCGGTCGTCCTCACGCAAGCAGACGGCGAGCTGGATCGCGCGCGGCGGCTGCTGGCGGTGCAGCTCGGTGATCCACTGCTCGATGGCGATGGGGCTGTGCGGCATCCGACCGTCGTCGAAGAAGCTCTCCGTCTCGGCGGCGGAGAAGGCCGCCAGCGCCGCGGCGTCGGAGGTCTCGAGCGGGCGGAGGTAGAGGCGCTCGCTCTCCAGGATCGCGTTACGCATCGGCGTCCTCCAGCGTGGGGTCGACGGTCTGATGGATCAGCAGGTCGACGCGGTGGCCGGCGCGCGCCACGTGCTCGCGGAGGCGCACGCGGCAGCGCATCCCGGCGGCCTCGGCCGCGCGCAGCGTAGCCGGCTCGTCGGCCGGGATCTCCGCGGTGACGACGAGGCACTCCAGCTCTCCACGCAGCCAGGGCACCAGTAGGCCCAGCGCCTCGGCGCGCACGGCGTCGGCATCGGCCGCCCACGGCGCAAGGTGGAAGCCGACCAGGGCGGAGCGCCCGTCGACCCGGATTCGGACGCCGCCGACGACCTCATCGCCCTCGGCGCGGACCATGGCCAGCGTGCGCCGGCGGGACCAGGGCTCCCGGTGCTCCTCCCTGAGGAACTCGGCGGCCCGCGACGCATTGATCGGGAAGGGACTGTCGAACCAGGCC